>JAWLFY010000010.1:0-28581 GCA_041685355.1 Pirellulaceae bacterium
CGGGTACGGGCTCCGAGCCGGACGGTTGGGCTTTGTTGGTTGTTGGTTGTTGGTTGTTGGTTGTTGGTTGTTGGTTGTTGGTTGTTGGTTGTTGGGGGGGTGGGAGTTTGCTTCCCATCAGGTCGCGGGTCCCTCTATAATAAGATTGACCGCGAACGGCGATCTCCCACCCGATTCGGTCACCGACCCGTTGCTCGCTCGACCGAGAACCGCTTCCGCGACCGGGAGCGACCTCGGGATCCATGTGATTCGGAAATTCATGTGATTCGGGTGTTCGACGGTTGATGCGGTCCCCACCTGTGAATCCCCACCAAAGCCGGTCCCTGACGAGACGGTCCCCTCCGGGGGAACGATCGCCGTCTCCTGACCGTCCCAACGAGCTTTCCTGAAGGATGTCCGGTTCGATGCCGAGCAGCCCAACACCATTGCGAATACCGACACGATTGCGATTGCCCTGGGGGTCGCGATTTTCCCTGACGCTCGTTGCCGGGCTGCTGTGGCTCCTCACCCTACCGGTCGGTTGGGCGAACGAGGCGGAGCGACGAGAACAGGGGGAGACGATCTATCGGGACCAGTGCGGCGGATGCCACGGCGATGACGGGAGGGGGACGGAGGACTTCTATCCGGACGCGTTGGTGGGTGACAGTTCGGTCGGGGAGTTGGCCGAGATCATCACCGACACGATGCCCGAGGAAGACCCGGAGGCATGCGTCGGGGAGGACGCCGAGGCGGTCGCCGCGTATATCCATCACGCCTTTTACAGCGAAGCGGCCCGGGTCCGAAATCGGCCGCCGCAGCTCTCCCTGTCGCGGCTCACCGCAAGCCAACTTCGCCAAAGTCTCGCCGACCTCTATTCCCGATTTGACGGTGGCACCCTCGCTGCCGACTCCGAATCGGGGATCCAGGGCCAATACTTCGAAGGCCGTCGCTGGAAAGAAGAGAACCGCAAGATCCGACGGGTCGACCCGGTGCTCGATTTCGATTTCGGTCATCAGGGGCCCGGTGGCGAAATCGGCCCGGAAGAGTTTTACATTCACTGGTCCGGGGGGCTGAAGGTCGACGCGACGGGCCACTACGAGATCGTCGCGCGGAGCACCTGTTCGTTCGTGATGAAGTTCGGGGCCGGCGAGCGGGTGCTGATCAACAACCACGTCCAGTCGGGTGACAAAACCGAGTTCCGAAGAAAGCTGCACCTCACCGCCGGACGGATTTATCCGATCCACATCGATTTCACCCAACGGAAGCGGAAGACGGAGCAACCGCCGGCTCGGTTCTCACTTTCCTGGACCCCGCCGGGTGGGATGGAAGAGATCATCCCGGCCCGTCAGCTGACCAAGCAGGTCCCCCCGGCGTCGTTCGCGTTGCAAGCCGATTTGCCGCCCGACGACCGCAGCTACGGCTACGAACGGGGCATCTCCGTCAGTCGACAATGGGACGAATCGACAACCGTCGCGGCGATCGAGTTCGCCAGTTTCGCGGTCGAGGAACTTTGGCCGAGATACCAACGGCGAAACCGCGACGAGCCCGACGACGACCGCCAGCGACTACGGAACTTTCTCGCGACGCTCGTCGAAACGGCGTTTCGCGCCCCGCTCGATGACGACCTCCGGCGGCGTTACGTCGACCGCCCGGTGGACGCCGAAGCGGACGACGGCGAAGCGATCCGGCGGGGACTGTTGATGGCCCTCAAATCGCCCCGTTTCCTCTATCCGATGCTCGATGATTCGGCGGATCCCTCTCGCCAAGTCGCCAACCGTTTGGCGTTGGTGCTGTTCGACTCGCTGCCGACCGACCGGTGGCTGCTCGAACTGGTCGAGAAAGACGCGCTTCGCGATCGCGACGCGATCCGCCGTGCGGCCCAGCGGATGGTTGACGACTACCGCACCCGCGGCAAAGTCCGCGAGGCGTTCGTCCAGTGGCTTGGTCTGTCGCATTTCGGCGAGATCACGAAGGATCAAGATCGATATCCGGGGTTTGACGAAGAACTCGTCAGCGACCTGCGTCGGTCGCTCGATCTGACGATCGAGGACGTCGTGTGGGGCGATTCGAGCGACTTCCGTCGGCTGTTTCGGGACGACCAGACGTACACCACCGCGCGGCTTGCGGAGTTTTACGGTGAGGGGTGGGAACCGGCCGAGGAGGAAGGACCGCGTCTGCGTCGGAGCGTCGCCGATCCGGGGCGGCGTTTCGGGGTCCTCAATCACCCGTACCTCATGAGCGGCCTCGCGTATCATGCCGAGACGTCGCCGATCCACCGCGGCGTGTTCCTGGTACGGTCGCTGCTGGGCCGCACCCTCCGCCCGCCGAACGAAGCGTTCACCCCGCTCAGCCCCGACTTGCACCCCGATCTGACGACCCGGGAACGGGTCGGCCTGCAAACCAGCCCCGAGAGTTGCCAGGTTTGCCACGTGAAGATCAATTCGCTCGGATTTACGCTCGAAAACTTCGACGCCGTCGGCCGATACCGGGCCGAAGAGCGAGACCAGAAGGTCGACCCGTCGGGATCGTACCGGACCCGTGACGATGTCGAAGTCGAGTTTTCCGGTCCCGAAGACTTAGCCGACTTCCTGGCGGACAGCGAAGACTCCCACCGGGCATTTGTCGGTCGGATGTTCGAATTTCTGGTAAAACAGCCGATCGCGGCGTTCGGAAGCGATCGGTTGGATTCGTTGACCCGTTCTTTCCGAGAGCACGACTACAGCATCCGACATCTGTTGGTCGAGATCGCCGTGATCGCCGCCTCCCAGCCTCTTGAAGCCCAGTCTCTTGAAGCCCAGTCTCTTGAAGCCCAGTCTCTTGAAGCCCAGCCTCTTGAAAAGGATTCATAACATGACCCTCTCGACGAACCGGCGAGCCTTTCTGAAGAAGGCCGGGATCAGCGCCGCGGCGGCAAATTTGGTGATGAACCTGCCGAGCCTGTCATGGGCCGGATCCGCCCGACGGAAACAACGGTTGATCTTCGTGTTCAGCCCCAACGGGGTCATCCCACAGCACTTTTGGCCGGAAAAACTCGGCAAGGATTTCGAGTTCACGCGGATCCTCGAGCCGCTCAGCGATTTTCGGAACCAGGTGATGACGCTTCACGGGGTGTGCAACCAGATCAGCGGGGACGGCGACGGGCACATGCGGGGGATCGGCTGCCTGCTCACCGGGATCGAATTGTTCCCCGGAGACGTCCAAGGCGGATCGGACACGCCCGCCGGGTGGTCCCAAGGGATTTCGGTCGACCAGCACATCGCGAATCGGCTGCAAGCCGACCCGCAGACCCGGACCCGATTCGGGTCGTTGGAGTTTGGCGTGATGGTTCCCGACCGGGCCGATACTTGGACCCGGATGTCCTACGCGGGGCCGAACCGCCCGGTGGCGCCGATCGATAACCCGTACCAAATGTTCGAAAAGCTCTACGGCGAAACGAAGAACCGAGAGTTGCTCGCCAGCGTCCTCGATGACTTGTCGGAAGACTTCCAGAAGATCGAGCGAATGGTCGGCTCGGAGGATAAACGGCTGTTCGAGGAACACGTCGCGATGGTCCGCGAGGTCGAAAAGGAATTGCAAACCGAACTCGCCGCGAAAGGGGACGCCCCTGGCGTCGGGCACGCCGTTCCTGAGCTGCCGCCGAACGTGGATGAGGAGAACGACAACATTCCGCAGATCTGTCGCATGCAGACGGACCTTTTGGTCAACAGCCTCGTCGCCGACTTCGCCCGTGTCGCGACGTTCCAGATCACCAACAGCGTCGGCCAGCCGAAGATGCGGTGGCTTGATATCGACGAAGGACACCATTCGCTATCGCACGAACCGGATAGCAACGAAGAGGCGTTTGAGAAGTTGATCAAGATCAACACGTGGTACTGTGAGCAGGTCGCGTATCTTGCCAAACGGCTGGCCGAGACGCCTGAACCGGGCGGGGAAGGGTCTTTGCTCGACAACACCACGATCGTTTGGACCAACGAACTCGGGAAGGGGAATTCGCACACCCGGAACAACATCCCGTTCGTGCTCGTCGGCGGCGGACTCGGCTTCAAAACCGGACAAGCGCTCGACTTCAAAAGGGTTCCCCACAACCGGCTATTGATGAGCTTCACCGAGGCGATGGGCTTCCCCGAGTCCGATTTCGGGAATCCCGATTTTTGCGGCGATGGCCCGCTTACCGGTCTGACCTGAACCCATAGCGGAACGGCGCGAGCCGTCCGGTCCCACTGCGAGGCGGTCCAGAGGAGCCGGTGGATCGTGATTTCCCGACCGATGCTGAGCGGTCGGGAGGACCTAATTCGGCGGGCGGACCCGGGCCGCCGAACGGTTCGGGGCCGCCGAACGGTTCGGGGCCGCCGAACGGTTCGGGGCCGCCGCACGGTTCGGGGCCGCCGCACGGTTCGGGTCGTTTGCACGTTTCGGGGCCTTTAAGCGTTTTGGGCTCGCCGAGCTTTCTCGGGTGTTCTTCACGTTTTCCGGTCGGTCGGTTTCCCGACAATCGGCGCGACCGTGATGACCGGAAAAGCTGTTACGACCTTCTCCGGTAATTAACCTGGACGCTTGACCCCGGTCTTCCCGGCTCGAGGTGCGTTTTCGTTCCGGGGACATTGTGGGGCGATTTGCTGTCCTTTTGCCTATCGGGGCGGGTTCAAGAGCGTCTCGCGATCCGTTCATGGGATGCCGGATGTCGAACGGACCTCCCTTGGGCAACGGACGGGTTGAACACTCCGGTTTTTTGGCTTTGAGCGAATCGTTGCCAAGTTTTTCCCTTCTCTCCCGGTCGCGGCTCGGCCCCCCGCCATGTTCGCCGCCTCCCCGCCATTCATCCCCCTGTCGATATCCTCCTGAGGCTGACCGATGAAATTCCGCCGACTTCGCTCCTTGCTCGCGAACCCCCGCCGGTCTGACATGGACGCCCGACTGCGGTGGAAGCGACAGCGTTCGAGGCTGGCGTTATCGGAACGTCTGGAAGACCGCCGGCTGTTGGCCGGTCCGGAGTTGTTGGCGATCCGACCCGACGCGTCGGGGCTGTTACAGGACGGGGACGTCCTTCACGAGGCGCCCCGCGAGTTCAACCTGTATTTTCGCGGGGGCGCGAACCTCGACCCCGACTCGATTACCCCGTCGAGCGTGCGGCTGATTCGAAGCGGTGGAGACGGGGCGTTCGAAGACGAAGAGGGCAACGTTTCCGCGGACGTCCAAGTGGCGCTCGGATACGTGGGGCTGGTGGATCCTGACGACACCGACCCGGGAAATCTTCAGCAGGTCGTCATCCGGCCGGCGAGCAACAGTTCGTCGAACCCGTCGGACCCGTCGTTCGCGTTTCCGGACGACGTGTATCGGATCGAAGTCGTCGGGGTGGGCGACGACGCGTTGGCGAATCAGAGCGGGGAGCGGTTCGCCGACGGCTCGAACGCCTCGTTGAGCTTCCGGCTCGACCGCGGCGCGCAGGTCGTATCGGTGGTGCCCCAACCGGTGACGCGGCAAGCGGACGGGAGCCTGTCTCAGGCGACGGACACGATCGAGGTCCACTTCGACGACCAGTTGCTCAATCGTTCCGATGCGGAAGACCCCGGTTTCTATCGGCTGGTCGACACCTCGGCCACGTTGAGCGAGGCGGACGACGTGGTCCGGTTGCCGGCCACGGCGACCTACGACGACGCCGAGCAAACGGTGACGTTGGCCTTTGCCGAGGCGATCCCGGAAGGGACTTACCGGCTCGATGTCGGCCGGGACGGCGGGGACAACGACACGCGTTCGGCGGCGCTGCGGGTCGGGACCCTATTTGACGCCGATCGATTCGACTTCAACGGGTACTTGGGGAATCGAGACGGTCAGAGCGACGCCCAGGACGACGTCGACATGTTCCGGCTCGACCTACCGGTGGGTGTCGACTTGACGGTCGAGGTGACGCCTCATGCCGATGACCTGGCGCTCGAGGTACGGGTGACCGACGGGTCGGGCGCGACGCCGACGTTGATTCAAACGCAACCGGGTGACGACGGGTCCGCCACCTTGACGCTGGGGTCAGCCGGGCCGCACTACATCGAAGTGGGCAGCCTGGGGGGCGGCGTCGGCGGGTTCTCGCTCCGCGCGTCGGTGACTGGGAATCCGGTCTCCGTCGACGACGACAATTCCACGTTCGAGACGTCGACCGAGCTGGGAACGTTGGGTGCCGCGGCGCGGCGGGTCACGGGTCGGATCTCGCCCCAACCGATCCCGTTGCCTCCCCACCCGGGCGGCACGGATGAGCCCGGTCATCGTGACATTCAGAAAGAGGTCCATATCGGGTCCTCCGGGACGACCCCGACGGTGCCGTCCGCGATCCGCCGTGTCGCGTACCGATTTCCCAGTTCGATTGGCGGGTTCCCGAACCAGATCACCCAAGAGGAACGGCGGATCGTCCGCGGGATCTTTGAGATCATGGCAGACGTCTCGGGGTACGAGTTCGTCGAGTCGACGACCGGCGGTTTGATGATCGGCAAGACCGACTTGCGGGCGTTCGACCCGTCGCTCGGACCGGACTCCGGCGTCGCCGGGCTCGGCGGCGGTGCGGGGGCGATCGTCAATGCCGCCTTGTATCAAGACTCGAACCGTGTCTTCGGCGACGGGTTCACGTCGGTGATGTGGCACGAGATCGCCCACTCGCTCGGCCTCGGGCATTCGTACGAACTCCCGTCGTTGATGGGGCAAGGGACGGGCACCGATATTTTGCTCGGCGATCATGACCGGGTGCACTTGCAACGAATCGTGCCGCCCAACAGCACCGACATCGATCTGTACCGGTTCGAGGTCGCCGAAGCCGGAACCGCGACGTTGGAAACCTTTGCCGAACGGCTCCCTGACCCGAGCCTGCTCAACACCGTGCTCACGGTGTATCGAGAAGCCGAAGACGGCAGCCACGAGATCGTCGCCCGAAACGATCGCTATTTCGGAAACGACTCATGGCTCGAGTTGTCGCTCGAACCGGGCGTCTACTTTGTCGGAGTCTCCAGCACCGGGAACGACGACTACGACCCGAACGTCCCCGACTCAGGGTTCGGCGGGACGACCGACGGGGACTACGAGTTGCAGTTGTCTTTCCGAGCCGATCGGGGTGCGAGCCTCCGAGACGCGGACGGGACGGCGATCGACGGCGGCGGCGACGGCACCCCCGGCGGGACGCATTCGTTTTGGTTCCAGGCCGGCGAGACCGCCACGACGATCTTCGTCGACCGTGCCAACGACTCGGTCGCGGGGACCGTGGACGGGGACGGATCGCTCGCCGACCCCTACGATACGCTTCGCGCCGCGCTCACCCATGCCGGAACGCGGATCGTGGTCCCGCTCGATGCGACCGATTCGATCGAGGAGGGCGACACGTTTGTGGTCGACGACGGGAACAACCAAGCGTTGTTCACGTTCGGAACCGGGGGAACGAATCCGATCGACTTGGGCAGCGCCACGACGCCGGACGATGTCGCCTTCGTCATCGCCATGGCGATCAACGCGGCCCGCGACGCGGGACATTTGGACGGGGGCGTTGATGCGACGGTCAACGGTCGCGTCGTCGAACTCGGCGGGATCGACCGACTCGACCTCGAGGGGACGCGATCGCTGATCCGGACACCCAATCTGGTTCGTGTCGTGGGCAACGGCGGCGCCGACGGTGAGCTCGGCACGCCGGGTGACAACCTGCCGTATCTGGTCGGCACCGCCCCCTCCGGCGCGGCGCTCCGCGACGGCCGCGAGTTCCTCGTGCCGCAGGGGACGACGGTGATGGTCGACGCGGGGGCCTTGATCAAGATGCGGCGGTCCAACCTTGACGCCGGGACCTCCGCGGTCGGAATCAGCCGCGCCGCGGCGTCGATCCAGGTGCTGGGAACCCCCGAAGCCCCCGTGTGGCTGCGTTCGTACCACGACGACGCGTTCGGCGGCGACAGCGACGGCACCGGGTTCGCTCCGGAATCCGGCGATTTCGGCGGGATCGTGTTTCGGGAAGACTCCGACCTCGAACAGCGGGGCGTGTTTCTGAACCACGTGACCCATGTCGACATCGAGGACGGCGGCGGCACGGTCCGCGTCGGCTCGGTTGACGAACCGTTCGCCGCGATCAACATGTTCGACGCCCGCCCCACGGTCCGCTTCAACCGGATCGCGTCGAACGACCTCGCGGCGATGCTCGCCTCCCCGAACAGCTTTGACGACTCGCTGGGACGGATCGGCCCTCAGATCCTCGGAAATTTCCTGGTCGAGAACTCGATCAACGGCTTGTTCGTCCGGATCCGTACCGAGTTCGGCGCGTCGGTCGACCGACTGACCGTTCCCGGACGGTTTGCCAGTGGCGACATCCCGTACGTGTTGACGGAAAACCTGCTCATCGAAGGGAATCCCGGGGGACCGCTCGTGACCCCGGCCGGGACGGCGGCCCGCGCCGCGGGCCGACTGGTGGTCGACCCCGGCGTCGTCGTCAAGTTGGCCGACGCACGGATCGAGGCGCAACGCGGCGGTTCGTCGCTGATCGCGGAAGGGACGGACAACCGTCCGGTCGTCTTCACGTCGCTTGCGGACGACCGGTTTGGCGGAGGCGGAACGTTCGACACCGGTTCCAACGGGTTCACGACGGGCTCCGCGGGTGATTGGGGTGGCGTCTATTTCGGCGAGGTCAGCAGCGGGAGTTTTGACCGAGCCCAGCTCAGCTTCGCCGGCGGTCAGACCCCGATCGAAGGCGACTCGGCAAGTTTCAACGCGATCGAAATCCACGAGGCGGACGTGCGAATCGCGAACAGCTTGCTCGATCACCACGCCGACGGAAACGCGAACGGGATTCGCAACGGGCGGGGGGCGAACCGGCCGGCGACGATCTACGTGCGTGGCGCCCAGCCGATCCTGGTCGATAACACGATCGTCGACAACGCCGGGCCGGTCATCAGCATCAACGCGAATTCGCTCAACTTCCCGGTTCGCCCCGACCGTGGCCGGAGCACCGGCGAACTCGAACCGTTCGCGCGGTTCGAAGACAATCACGGGCCGCTGATCCGGCTGAATCGGCTCGAGGGGAACGCGATCAACGGCGTCGTCATCCGCGGGGAAGAGCTGACCACCGAGGGGATTTGGGACGACACCGACATCGTGCACGTGCTCCGCGACGAGATCGTGGTCGACAACCACCACACCTTCAGCGGGCTACGGCTGCAGAGTGGCGTCGGGGAAAGCCTGATCGTCAAGCTATCGGGCGGCGGCGCCGGCATCACCGCGACCGGGACCCCGCTCGAAACGGTCGACCGCATCGGCGGGACCGTCCACGTGATGGGGACACCCGGTCACCCGGTGATCCTCACCGATTTGGCCGACGACACCGTCGGCGCGGGGTTCGCGCCCGACGGCAGCGTGATGACGAACACGAACAACTCCGCGTCGCCGACGACGGGGAGTTCGGGCGGATGGCGAGGACTCCGTTTCGAGGAGTTCAGCAACGACCGCAACGTGGCGATCGTCCGTGAACGCGAACGGCCGATCACCGGCGGACGCGACATCAACCGGATTCCCGGCAACGCACAACTGTTGGGCGAGCTCGCACCGGACGAAAAGGGTGGCGACGAAAACCGCCGGCTCGGGTTCGAAGTGCATGGGTACGTCAGCCCCGACGATCCCGGTGATGTCGACGTCTACAGTTTCCGTGGGACCGCGGGGACGCCCGTATGGATCGATCTCGATCGCACCGACCCGACCCTCGACGTGATCGTCGAATTGCTTAACGAGAACGGCACCGTCCAGTCCCGCTCGATTCGTTCCGGGAACCTCAACGTGCCCGGCACGTTGAACGCGCAAACGCTCACCCGAAACCCGTTATTCGGCGGTGACTTCTACACCCAAAATTTCCGCGACGCCGGGATGTTTCTCGAACTGCCGGGCACCCCGGGCGTCACGGGTGAGTACTTCGTCCGCGTGCGGAGCAACCCGGTTTCGGGGCCGATCACGTCGCTCCAGGGGGAAAGCAGCGGAAAGTATCAGTTACAGGTCCGGCTGCGTCAGGTCGACGAGTTCCCGGGATCCACCGTGCAGTTCGCCGATATCCGCTTCGCCGAGACGGCGATCGACGTCCGCGGGGTGCCGGCGCGAAGCCCGCTGGTGGGCGAGGCTTCGGAGTTGCCGGCGGGGAACAGCTCCGCCGAGTTGGCCCAGGTGCTGGTGAACTTGCTCGAAACCGACACCGCGACGCTGAGCATCGCCGGTGAGCTCTCCGCCGACACCGACGTCGATTTCTATCGGTTCGAGGTGGAACACACCGGGATTCAAGTCATCCCCGGGGCGAACGATGACCCCGGGACCGTCGCGGTCGTATTCGATCTGGACTATGCCGACGGGTTGGTTCGTCCGGACTCGACGGTCGCCGTGTTCGACGCGTCGGGCAACATCCTCTTTGTGGGCCGGGAATCGAACGTCGACGACGACCTGCCGGTCGGGCCCGGCGTCGGTACCGACGATCTCAGTCGCGGCTCGTTCGGCGTCGACGATCCGTTCATCGGTCCGGTCCACGTCCGGCCAAACGGGCCGTACTTCGTCGCCGTGATGAGCGACCGGCAACTCCCCTCGGCGTTGACCGGCGTGTTTCGGGACGCACCGGCGACGGCGAGCAACGCGTCGGTCCGTTTGGAGCCGATCAACACGGTCCGCCGTGTGGTCGAGGATCACATCGGGTTCCAAGGGTATCGGTCGATCGGCGGCACCCAGGTGACGCCGGAAACCGACGGGATCTTTGACGTTTCGTCCGCGACGTCGCTCGAGAGCCACGTCGTCCCGTTCCGGCTCGAAGACGTTTCGCTGTTCGTGGCGACGGACGCGACGTTCTCGCAAAACAACGATCATCTCTTCACGGTCAATCCGTTTCGCTCCGAGCGTTACCTGACTCGCGTCACGGGCGGGAACCGGTGGCTCGCCGGCCAGAACGACGTGCAAGACATCGAGATCCGTTCGGACGGTCGGATGTTCGGCGTGCGGCGTCTCGAAGACGCCAACGATACCGTCGGCGCACTAGTCGAACTCGATCCCGCGACCGGTGCGATCCTATCGACCCAGAACGACAATATCCCCGGCCGCTCACCGACCCCGAACGTCTCGAACCTGAATAACAACCTCGGCGGTGCGCTCACGCGGGCGGAGGAGTTCACGACGTCGGACGAGATCGACGC
The DNA here is from genome assembly GCA_041685355.1 of Pirellulaceae bacterium. GTDB lineage: Bacteria > Planctomycetota > Planctomycetia > Pirellulales > Pirellulaceae > JAWLFY01. The sequence goes on from JAWLFY010000010.1 coordinate 11,145, forward strand.
GTTCACCTTCCGGCGAACCGGCACCTCCGGACCGGCGTCGGCGCCTGTCCCCGATTACCACGTCTACTACGCGGTCCGCGAAGCCGACAACAGTTCGAAACTGTATCGCGGCCGGGAGAACGGCGACGCCTCGCCGGCGGCCGCGACCGGTGGGAATCCTCGGTTCGGGAACGTCGGCGACATCCAACGGATGGGAGTCGCGCACGCCTCGACGACGCTGCAATTCCAGAGCGACGGGGACGACCCCGATATCGCTCGCGTGCGGGTGGAGGCGAAGGTCGCCGGTCCGGCGGGGGACGCGATCCGTCTGGTCATCAGCCGTCCCGACAATACGAACGCGTCGGTCACCAACGTCGTCGGGAACACGATCTTCCTCAATATCGGCGGTACCGGTGGCCCGCCACCGACCGCCGGACCGACCGTCCAAGCGATCGTCGACGCGATCAACGGGGACGAGGACGCGAGAGGATTGGTGACCGCGGTGATCGTCGGCGGCAACGACAACGGGAACGGCCCGAACGGTACGGTCGCCGCCAGCAGCCCCAGCGGGACGATCGAGCTCGAAGGGGGCGCCGGGACGCCACTCGACGGGTACGTCACGGGACTCTCGTTCGGCAACTTCTTCGGCGGGGGTCCTTTGTTCGGGGTGACCACCGGCGGCGAATTCTTGAGCATCGAGAGGACATCCGGGACGGCGACCGTTTTGAATCAAGAACCGGGCGTCCGATACACGGGGTTGACGCTCGGGCCGCAGAACGTCAACGACGGCCAGTTCGCCCGAACGCTGTTCGCGGTGACCGCGGCGGGTGAGATCCACGCTTACGACACCGGTGGCAACCGGCTGGCCGTGTTCGAGGGGGGGGCCATGTCGGCGTCGACGTCGGGGCTCAGTGCGTCCGCGGTCGGCCTGACGTTCTCGCCGCTCGATTTCAACCTTTGGCACCCGACGCTCAAACGCGGGGCCGACGACGGGCACGGGATCGAGTCCGCCCCCGATGACTCGAGAGTTCCCGAGGACAACGACGTCACCTACACCTCCCCGGGTAGCGACCGAGACCGCGAGCGAACCGAGGCCGATGGCGGGATGAGCCTGCATTTCGGGTTCGAGGATTGGAGCAACAGCGAGAACAATAATTCTCAGGACTACCTCCGGTATCTCGACAGCGTCAACGCGCAGTACGGAATCCTCAACGAGACCCAGCACGCCGACCTGAGCAGCAACCCGACGATCGCCGGGACATACAACTTTCCCGGCGGCGCATTGGGTTCGCTCCAATCGAGCCCGTTCTCGCTCGTAGGTTCTGGTTCCGCCGACCGGCCCACGCTGTATTTCAATTACTTCCTTGAAACGGAGAATCATCCCGGGTCGAACACCGATTCGGATGTCAACGACCCGTTCCGCGACAGCGCGCGGGTCTTCGTTTCCGCCGACGGCGGTGCGTCGTGGAACCTTGTCGCGACGAACAACTCGCGGCTCAGTGATCCGAGTGTCGGCGACACCGACGCGGAATTGGCCGGATTCGTATCCCATCGCTCCGACGCCGGACTGAACAGTGAATCGCCGCGACCGCGGTCGCACCAAATCGTGCAGGAGCTGTTCGACAACACCGGCCAGTGGCGTCAGGCCCGCATCGACCTGTCCGACTACGCCGGACAACCGAACGTCCGGCTGCGGTTTGACTTCAGCACCGCCGGAGCGATGCGTGACGCGTCACTCGGCAGCGTCGACAGCGATTTCGGCGAGTTCAGCAGCCCCGGAAACGACCCACGGTCGATCCGCAGTCTGAATAACGCCTTCGAAGGGATCTACATCGACGACATCCTGGTCGGGTACGCCGAACGGGGCGAGATGGTCACCGGGGTCCGCGACGCCGACGCGACGATCACGGACCTCCGCGGCGGCGGGACGCGGACGTTGAACCGAGACCCCGATCAGTTCCCGGACGTGCTGAGCGGACCGTATCAACTGGAGATTCGCCGCGCGGATGACGTCGCCGCTCTCGTTCCCGACGAAGGGATCGCGATCGTCAACACGTTCGACACCAACGTTCGCCACGTCGACGAGCTCGAGTTGACGGCTGAGGTCGATTTCGAACCGGGGGTGTCACTCGACCTGTCGTTGCCGGGCGTGATCACGGTCGACGGGATGTCGGTTCCGGATTCGGTGTTGACGCCGTGGGAGGTGTCGGACGTCGATCCGATCGACGGCACCCGGTCGCTCCGCTCGGGCGAACTCGTCTCCGGTGCCGGCGAGGTCGCGTCGGTCTATCACACCGACCCCGGCGAACTCGGATCGACCGACGACGGTGGCGGATTGATCAGTTTCACCTACCGCGTTCGCAGCGCCGAAGAGTTGCACGGGTTGATGTTCCTGATCGACGGCGTGCCGCAGTTGGTCGTTCCGCCGGTGGCGCCGGACGAACTCGATCCCGGTTCCCCCGGCAGCCCGCTCGCCTCCGGAGATACCGGACGGGTGACGGTTCGATTCCCGTTCCAAAGCGGCGATTCGACGTTCACCTGGGTCTACAACTTCTTGGAAGATCAAGACCAGGCGGCGGGCGAAAACCGCGCCTGGATCGACGACATCCAAATCCTGCAGGGCGGCACCGGGTTCGACGCCGATCGCAACCGCGATCGCCAGCAAGGCGTGTTCGTGATCGACTCGAACGTCATCCGGGACTCCGGCACGGTCGGGTTCAACGTCCAGCCGGGATCGCTCGAGGCGGCTGGCGGCGTCCCTCACCCGGCGCCGACGATCAACTTCGCCCAGCGGAACGACGACCGACTGATCCCCGGCGTCGTGATTCAGAACAACTTGATCACGGGCAGCTCGGCGATTCGCTTCGCCGGCGAACCGACTTCGGTCGCCCAACGCCCCGTCCCCTTTGGCCGGATCGTCAACAACACGTTGGTCGGCGATGGCGGCGGCAGCGGCGTGCAAGTGGTCGGGTTGGCGAGCCCCACGCTGCTCAACAACATCATCACCGGATTTGGGACCGGGATCGGCGGGGCGACCGGCAGCACCGTCGTGCGATCGAACCACTTTCAGGACAACGGCAGCAACGGCCCCATCGGGACCGACCCGATCTTGGCCGCTTCGACCGCCCCGCTGTTCATCGACGCCGCCGCCGACAACTACATCCTGGACGCCGCGTCGCTCGCGGTCGACAGCTCGCTCAACACGCTTCAAGACCGCTTTAACTACGTCAACTTCAAGGACGAACTCGCGATCCCGCCGAGCCCGATGCGTGCCCCCGATCGCGACCTGTTCGGACAACTTCGCGTCGACTCGTCGAGTGGGCAATCGGGCGGCGGTTCGCAGGTGTTCAAGGACCGTGGGGCGATCGACCTGGCCGACCAGGACCGTCCCTACGCCGTCCTCCGCAACCCGGTGGATAACGACCAAGCGGGCCTCGATCGGGATCCGAACGCGACCGTGGTGTGGGCCACCGATTCGATCCTCGAGGATTTCCGGATCTTCCTTGGCGACGGGAGAAATCCCGATTCACCCCAAGAAGGAACGGGAGTGGATCCGTTGACGGTCACCAGCGACTCGGTGGAGGTCCGCCAGAACGGACGGCTGCTGGTCGAAGGGGTGGACTACGTGTTCGCGTTCAACGCGTCGACCCGCGAGATGCGATTGACGCCGCTGTCGACCTTGTGGGAACCGTCAAGCGTTTACGACATCACGCTCGACAACAACGCGATCACCGACCGCGTCGGCAAACGGCTGCGCGGCAATCGCGAAGACGGTTCGACCGCCTTCACCGTGATCTTGCCCGATGTCGCGCTCGACTTTGGCGACGCCCCCGCGAGCTACGGTACGCTTCTGGTCGACAACGGGGCGCGGCACGCTTGGATCGATGACGCGACGCCCCGGCTCGGAACCACCGTCGACCGCGAGCAAGACGGACAACCGTTCGCCGCTGTCGGCACGGGAAGTCCCGCGACGGGCGGTGATGACCTTCCGCCACCCGTGCGGGTCACCTCGACGGTCGACCCCGCGGCGTTGCTGGTTACCGGCGACGGAACCGACGAGGCGTCGTTGCGGTTCCTGGCGGGGGCCGTCCCCGCGAGTGGCGATACGATCGTCATCAATCTCGGACGCGGCCCGATCGTGTTCGAGTTCGTCCCGGTCGGGGTCGCGCCGACCCCGGGGAATCTCGCCGTCCGCTTCGACCCGGTCGATTCTCCGGATGCCCTCGCCGCGGAACTCCACACACAGCTCGCCGAGGCGTTGCTCGGACCGGGCGATGCGATCCGCGTCGAACTCGACCCTGATGACCACACGACCGTGTCGGTCCATGCCGCTGACGACGAAGATGGGGTCGCCGTCGGCACGTTGAACGACGGAATCGATCGCGTCGTGTTCCTCGATCCTGGGACCGAGGAAACCACAAACGACGCCACCGACGTGCTCGGGTTTCTCAACCCGCTCGACCCGGCCGGCGCCCGCGTCGCCGTCGAGGTGGCCGGATCCGGGTTCCTCGACGTGTGGATCGATTTCGACGGTGACGGGTCGTTCCACCCGTCCCAAGAACGGGTCATGGATCGCGTCGCCGTCAACGAAGGCTGGAACGTGCTGACGATTCACACGCCCCCGGAGGCGAACGAAGGCGAGACGTACGCGCGGTTCCGACTCTCGCCCGAGGGTGGGCTGTTGCCGACGGGATTAACGGTCGGCGGCGAGGTGGAGGATCACGTCGTCGAGGTGATCTCGGTCCCGCTGCCCGTCCCGAACGACGATCGCTACGAGATCGCGGAGAACAGCGTCGTCAGTCCGGGCAGCGTTCTCGACACCGTCGTCGCCGCGTTCCCCTCGGTGCTCGATTCCGACACGATCGACGACGCCAACTTTACGCCGATCGACGTGATCGTCGACCAACCGCCGTCGTTCGCCGCCGACTTCGAACTCGATCCCCGCACCGGGCACTTCCGCTACCAGCCGCTGCCGAACTTCGTGGGGATCGATACCTTTACCTACCGGTTGGCGAATCAGGCGGCGGCCGCCGAGACGGTTCTTCCGTCGACCCTGTTCGCCACGGTCTCGATCGACGTCCGGCCCGTCAACGATCCGCCGCTCGCCCAGGACCAATCCTTCACGACCCGTGAGGACACGTCGGTCACGGTCACCGCGGACGAGCTGCTCCAAGGGGCCGTGCCGCACTTCGACCCGTTGTTCCCCGTCGACGGGGCGGAGGCGCCGTTCGACGAATCGAACCAGTCTTTGCGAGTGGTTTCGGTCCAGGCCGGTTCGACGACCGTCACGGCGGCCAACGCCGAGGACGGTCCGTTCGCCACCGAGAACGGGGTGATCACGGCCACGTTCGACCAATCGACCGGGTGGCTCGTCGAACTCGCATACCTGCCCAACACCGACCTGAACCGGGACAACGCGGATTTCGTTCCCTTCGGCAGCGATTCGGTGTTCGATCGGTTCGATTTCACGATCGAGGACGACGGCGTTTCGATCGACCCCGCGACGTTCGATCCCGTGACCGGTGAAGTGCTGGCCGATGTCTCCGTTTCCGGGACACCTCGGACGCACGTCGCAACCGCGGTGCTCGACGTTTCGCCCCAAAACGACGACCCGGTCGCCGTCAGCGATTACGTCTCCGTCGGCACGATCGGGGCCGGAGTGACCGACGCTCCCGTCGACCCGTCGACCGATTGGGGCCAGTACCTGACATCACTCGACAGCGACGCCGACGACGTCACGATCCCGATCCCGACCGAAGACGAACCGCTGGTGATCCCCGCGGCGTTCTTGCTGCGGAACGACCAGTCCGGACGGTCGACGGCGGCGGACGAAGTCGATTTCGTCAACGACAACGACGGCCCGTTGACCGTGGTCTCGGTCGAAATGGTGACCCCCGGGGATGCGACGGTATCGATCGACGAGGACGGGAATATCGTGTTCGTCCCGCCGACGCACGAGTTCGGCGAGATCGTTTTCCGTTACGTGGTCGAGGACCAAGGCGTTAACGAAGAGGTCGACGGGACCCGAGTCGAGTCGCCGCTGACGCACGAGGCGACCGTCACCGTGATGGTGCAGCCCGTCAACGATCGGCCCGTCGGCTTCGATCGGTCGCTCCGATTCGACGAGTCTTCCGATCCCGGCGCGAGCGGTCCGTACACGTTCACCCCCGACGATCTGCTCCTCGGGTCGGTCGATGAGACGCCCGCTCGCCCCGGGCCGTCATCCGACGACTTCCCGTTCCCGTTCGACGAGTCGGAGCAATCGTTGCGAGCGGTCCGCTTCCGCACCGATGCCGGGGCTGTCGACGTCGCCGATCTGGACGATTTCACCGGCCCCGGAACTGGCAACGGGACGTTGTCGCTCGCGAGCGACGCCGGAGGAACGTTCGAATTCGACTTCGTCGACGGGGCGTTTGTCGAAGGACGATTTGTGACGTCCGACGACTACAACGAACGGACGCCGTTCGCCACCGTCGAACGACTCTTCTTCACCATCGAAGATGACGGATTGGCAACCGACCCGCAGACGGGCGAAGTGGTCACGCTCCCCACCCGTAGGGCCGAGGAAGCGAGCGAATTGGCCATCCACGTCACCGAAGCGAACGACGCGCCGGTGTTCGAAATGCCGGAATTGCTTGAGTTCGACGAGAACGAAGGGGAACCGGTCGTCGTGTCGGAATTCCTGTTCGACGTCGCGCCGGGCCCGTTCACCGCCCTCGACGAACTCGAACGCCAAAGCATCGAGATCTCGGTCGACCCGATCAACGTCCCGGACGGGATGATGACCGATTTGCCGGCGTTCGAATTGTTCGGATCCGCTGACGGTTGGGTCGACGGCGACGGAAACCCGCTCGTCACGGCGACGCTGACCGTGTTCCCGGCGGCCGACGCGTTCGGCTTTGCGGTTTACCAAGTGACTCTCCGCGACGACGACCCAGACAACCCGCGTGAGTTCAGTCGAACCGTGACGATCGCGATCCACCCGGTCAACGACGCGCCGGCTGCGTTCGACCGGGCGATGCGCGACGTCGAATCGGTCGAAGCCGACGGCGAGACCACCGTCATTCCGTTCGACGCCGATCGGCTGATCCTCGGTGACGATGTCGACGAAATCGGCTCCGTGCCCGGCGTGTTCCCTGACGACCTCGACGAACCGTACAACGAACAAGAACAGTCGTTGCGGGTGGTCCGGTTTGAGGTCCCCGGCGCCGACCCGATCGACGTCGATATCGACGAACCGGGGCTGGTCGACGGAAGCGGCGAAGTGACCCGAACGACGCCGACCGGCGCGACGCTGACGTTCCTGTTCGATTCCGGTGCGTTCGTCTCCGGCACGTACGAACCCGCCGTCGATTACAACGAGCGGACTCCGTTCGACCCGACCGACACGTTCACCTATGTGATCAAGGACGACGGTCAAACGACGCTCCCCGGAAGCGGGTTCGTCGAGTACGACGGCAGCGATGTCGATTCGACGATCTTCATTCCCGAACTGCGGTCGGAAGCGGCGACCGTGACCTTCACGATCGGACGGGCGAACGACCCGCCGGTGTTCGATTTCGAATCCGAAGTTCACGTTCTGGAACGGGATGACAACGGCGAAACCGTGATCGCGGATTGGGCCACCGGCGTGTTGCCGGGCCCGGAGACGGCACTCGACGAGTTGCAGCGGCAATCCGTCTCGTTCGAGTTTGTCGCCGACGCCTCCGATGTGCCCGCCGGTCTGTTTCAGATGGATCCGCTGGTGTCGCCCGACGGGACGTTGTCGGTCTTCCCCTCGCCCGACGCGGTGGGGACGGCGACGATCGTGATGCGGGCAACCGATTTCGAAGATGACCCGGAATTCGTGCCGCGAAGCACCGAGGTCACGTTCTCGATTGACGTCCAACCGGTCAACGACCCGCCGCGGATTGCCCCCGATAGGATCGGAGAGTCGGACGCGTTGGACTCCGACACCGCGTATGCCGTGGGACCCGACGGGACGGTCCGATACACGCTTCGCGAAGACAACACGCAAGCCGACGCGTCGACGACGGAGTTCACGATCCCGCTGCGGCGAGACGGTGGGTCCGGATTCGACCTGATCGGTCTGTTGGACGTCTTCGAAGTCGGGCCTGCGAACGAGGCATCCGACGATTTCCCGGGCGGATCGCAAGTCCTCTCGCTCGAAGGCTTCGAGGCGACAACGGCGCTCGGCGGTACCGTGACGCTTGCGGTCAACTCCGTTGGCGATCCGGAATTGCTCTACGCTCCGCCTCAGGATTACAACCGGGATCAGGGCGACGTCGACTTTTTCGAATACACGGTGATCGACGAAAGTCTGAGCGGTGGCGAAACCTATCAACCGGGCGGCTCACCCTTCATCGAAGGGACGTTGATCGAAGACCGTCTTACGGCAGCCAATCGCGTCGAATTCGAATTGACACCCGTCAACGATCGTCCCGAATTCGAATTGGCGACGACCTACGTCGAGGCGGCCGAAGACACACCCTCGGTGCAGGTTTCGGACGTCGCGATCGAAATCGTCGCCGGGCCGTCGACGGCATCGGATGAGCGGTCGGGGCCGACCGCCCAGAGCGTCTCGTTCGAGGTCATCCCGATCGATTTCGTCCCGGGCGGCCCCAATGATCCGTTCGGGGCCGGACTGCCGCAAATCTCATCAACGGGCGAATTGACGTTCGAACCGCTTCCTGACGCGTTCGGCCGTTTCGAATTTGAAGTCCGGTTGATCGACTCCGGGGCCGGTCTCGATACCGGGCGAGGAGACCTGAACGTTTCCCTTTCGCAAACGTTGACGATCGAGATCCGACCGGTCAACGACCCGCCGGTGCGTACCGGCGGGGATGACCCGTTCCGGTTTGACGTCTCGGAATCGGATTCGCTGGTGATCCCGGCCGAAGACCTGGGGCTACCGACCGACGGGACGTCCGACTTCTTCGGTGTCGGCCCCGGCAACGAAGCGGCCGACCTGCTGCCACAGTTCGGCGGGAATCAGTCGCTCGATGTCGTGTTGCCCTTCCCGACGCGAACCGCCGAAGGGGGGACACTGGAACCGCTGTTCGATAACGGGGGCGACCTGCTGGCGATCCGCTACACGCCTCGACCGTTCTACAACGGATCCGACTCGTTTGTGTTCGCGATCACCGATGACGGGGTGACCGTCGACGTGGGGACCGGTGGGGTGCCACGGCCCGACCCGATGACGATCGACCAGTTGGTGACGTTCAACGTCATCGCGGTGAACGATCCGCCCGTCTTTGACGGCGCGGCGGACGTGGAATCCGACGAAGACGCCGGACCGGTCACGTTTGTCGGTTGGGCCTTCGACGTCGCGGCGGCACCGGAGGGCGCCGACGACGAACGCGACGGGACTTCGGCAATGCCGCCGCAATCGGTCGAATTCGTGATCACCCAGGTCGACGGCGACCCAGGCTTGTTCGTTGCCCCGCCGACCGCTCAGGTCAGCGGACAAATCGCGACACTCCGTTATGAGACCGCGACCGACGCGAACGGGACCGCAACGTTCGAGGTCTATCTGCAAGACGACGGGCCGGTCGATCCGGTGACCGGCGATCCGGTCCGCTCTGACGTCCGAACCTTTACCGTGACGGTCAACGCGATCAACGATCCGCCTCAGTTCACACCGGGCGATGACGTGACGGTCGACGAAGACAGCGGGCCTTACGCGGATTCATGGGCGACCGACATCCTTCCGGGGCCCGTCACCGCCGTTGACGAATTGGCGTCACAAGCCGTCACGTTCGACGTCGTCACGCCGGTCGCCGATCGGTGGCTGTTCGCCGAAAGCGGTCTGCCAGCGATCGACTCGGACGGCGTGCTGACCTTTACGCCGGCCGACGACGCGGCCGGAACGACGACGGTGATCGTCACGCCGATCGATTCCGAGGGCCTTCCGGGCGACCCGGTGCCGCTGGTGATCGAGGTCATCGACATCAACGACCCGCCGATCGCGGTCGACGTCACCGTCAATACCGACGAGGACCGCGTGTTGAGGATCCGGTCGTCGCAGCTCACCGCCAACGACATCGACCCCGACTTGGTCACCGACCCCGAGGAGTTGCTCACGGTCTCGATGCCCCCAGAGTCGTTCTCGACACTCGGGGCACGGCTGACGTTCGATTCCTTCACGGGCGAACTCTTCTACGACCCGCTGGTCTCGGAATCGTTGCAAGCGATGCGGCCGGGTGAAACGCTCGTCGACAGCTTCACCTATACCGTGGAGGACAGCCAAGGCGAGCAGGACACCGCGACCGTCGTTCTGAACGTCGCCGGCCGCAACGACGCGCCGGTTACCGTCGATGACAGCTTCCCGGTCAACGCGACGGCGGACACGGTCCTTCGTCCGCTCAATAACGACTTCGATGTCGATGGCACGATCGACCCGACGTCAATCGTGATCACCCGCCAGCCAGAGTTCGGGTCGCTCACGTTGGTCGGCGACGGGACGGTGACCTACACGCCATTCTCGGGATTTAGCCCCGGAGATTTTTTCCGATACACCGTCGCCGACGATTTCGGCCAAGCGAGCCGGCAGGCGACCGTGACGCTCGAACCTGGGACGCCGCCCACGGCGAACGATGATCTGTTCGTCACGATGCGGGGCGAAACCGTCACGCTCGATGTGCTCTCGAACGATCTGCCCCAATCGGCACCGCTCGTTCCCGGTTCGGTCAGCCTGGTGGATCAACCCTCGACGGGCCAAGCCGTCGTGAACGGTGACGGGACGATTCACTTCACCGCCGCGGACGAGTTCGTCGGTGTGGTCACGTTGCGATACACGGTCACCGACGAGAACGGGTTGATCAGCGACGCGGCGACGACAACCGTCAACGTGATCGCCTCGACGCTTCAAAACCCGTCGGTGCCCTCCGACGTGAACGCGGACGGCAAGGTCTCGGCGCTCGACGCGCTGATCATTATCAACCGGCTGAACGCCTCCGGGGGAACGGCGATCCCCGTAACGAACGACGACCAAGGCCCCAACTTTTACGACCAGAACGGTGACGGTCGGATCACCCCGATCGACGCGTTGGGTGTGATCAACGCCCTCAGTCGTGACAACGGTGGGGGTGAAGGGGAATCGGGACAACGCCCCGTCGCGCCTCCGCCGCAGCGTGTTGCGGTCGTCGAGTCTCACAGAACCGCTGCGGCCGACGACGAAACTCGATCGCTTCACGACACGCCAGACCCGATCGCGGACGCTTTCGACGAAACCTACCGGCCGAAACTTGACCGGTTTGACGACGACGTGATCGATCTGATCGCGTCACGTCGGGGCGAGGAGTCGTCATCCCCCGAGTCCGAGCGGGCGGTCGACGAAGCGCTCACGCTGTTCGACGGCTGATCTTGCCCCGACCGGCGAGAATCTTTGCCCGGACCGGAGGACGAAACGGTCCGTTTGTAGCGATTGGGTCAACCGGATATGCGAATCGTGCCGATGATGCCGATGCAGGGCCTTGCGGGATAACCGCGGGCCGAGGGTGTCACCATCGGAGGCCGGCAGGCGATGAGCCTGTTCTCAACCATTCAGCAGTCTGCCGGGGCGCTCCAAGCCGCGCAGATCGGGCTCCAGGTCGTCGGCAACAACATCGCCAACGCCAATACCGAGGGGTACGTACGCACCCGCCTCGAGCAGTCCCCGGCGGCGGCGGTTCGGATCGGCAACCTGATCACCGGCCAAGGGGTCCGACCGACCGGTGTCCGCCAAATCTTTGACCAAGCGCTCGCCGAGCGTCTCTACAACGCGACCACCGCGTTGGCCGGGGGGGAAACGGTCGAGAAGGCGTACCTCGAACTTGAGGAAATCACCACCGACCTCAATGACACCGGCCTCAACCATCAGCTGTCGCTGTTTAACAACGCGCTCCACGAGTTATCGACTCAACCGAACGACCCCTCGGCTCGCGAGTTCGTGATCTTGCAGGGGGACGCACTCGCACGGAGTATCCGTGCGACGCACGAACGGGCGATCGATCGCCAGGCGAACTGGAACAACGAGTTTGCCGGGTTCGCCAACGATATCAACCGATTGACCGACCGGATCGCGAAACTCAACACCGAGATCGCGACGCTCGAAGGGGGCGGGCTTACCGGAAGCGACGCGACCGGACTCCGAGACCAACGGTATCAGGACTTGGAGGAGTTGGCGTCCTTGATCGACATCAACGTCCAGGAACTCGACAACGGAAATCTGTCGGTTTTCGTTGGCGGCGATTACTTGGTTTCGGAATCGAACCGCCGCGAAGTCAAGAGCGTGTTCAACGAAGCCGCCGGGGGACAGGAGATCCGGTTCGTCCAATCTGACTCCCCTCTGCAAGTCCGCGGCGGCAAAGTCGCGGGGACGATCGAGGCACGTGATACGGTTTTTGAGGGCTACCTCAACGACCTCAACCGGCTCACCGAATCACTCATCCGAACCGTCAACGACGTGCATTCCCAAGGCCAAGGTCGAGTCGGGTTTGACGATTTGACGGCTGAGTACGAAACCGATCCCGGGGTCCCGCTCGCGTCGGCGGGGCTCCCGTGGGCCCCGGGGAACGGCGCGTTCGAAATGCGGGTCGTCGATAAGAACGGGGAAACGATCTCGACCCATCAAATCGACGTCAAAAGGCTCGGCCAACTCGGCGACTCGACGATCAACTCGATCGCCGCCGATATCGACGACATCGACGGAATCTCTGCGTCGGTTTCGAACAGTGGTCGACTCCAGATCGTGTCCGACTCCCCGACCAGCCAATTCGTCTTCGGGGAAGACACCAGCGGTTTCGTTTCCGCCGCCGGGCTCAACACGTTCTTCAAAGGCACCTCCGCCGCCGACATCGGTGTCTCCGAGAGGCTCCTCGATAACAACGACCTGTTGGCGGTCAGCCGCGGCGGCATCGGCGCCGATACCGATACCCTGACGTCACTCCTCGATCTCGTCGATACGCCCAGCGAAGCGAACGGCGGCAAGAGCGTCCGAGGCATCTACGAAGAAGCGATCGCCGCCATCGGCCAGAAAATCAGTCTGCAAAAGAGCGCGACCGAGGGACTCCGTAACTTCCAAGCGACTCTCGAAAGCCAACACCTCGCCGTCACCGGTGTCAACATCGACGAAGAAGCGATCAAGTTGATCTCCTATCAACGGGCCTTCCAAGCGTCATCCCGCGTAATCACCACCGCCAGCGAAATGCTCGAACTGCTGGTGTCGCTATAACCGGCCCCTGCCGATCGCCGGCCTGTGATCGGAAGGGCCCATCGGAAACGGACACCGAACCCGTCCCACGCACGACCGATCGATCGCTCAAAATCCGCCGAACGGGTCGTCCCCGCCTCCGAACGGGTCGTCCATCGGCGCGTCGCCACCGAACGGGTCGGCATCGCCCGCTTCGAAGGGGTCACTCCCTCCTTCGGTGCCGAACGGGTCGGACGCTTCCGAGGGTTCCTCGGCTCGCTCGCGGTCCTCCGACCGGGGCTCTTCGTCCGCAGCCTCTCGGCGAGGCGCCGTTTGTGTTTCCTTCAACGTCGGCAATTCCGCGTCCTGGGGACGGAGACACTGAACCGTCCCCGAATCGCTGATCAAATACAGGCGGTTCGAAACCCGGTTGATCAAGAAGTTCGTCGGCTTGACCCCAAGGTACTCCGTCACGTAGTCGCCCGATTCCAAGTCGACGACGGCGAGATGCCCCGTCAGCGTACGGACGAAGATCTGTTCGTCGAACACCGCGAGCAACTGGTCGACACCGGCGACCGGCTCAGACCAATTTTTCGTCCCGTCCTTGAGATCCAAACTGTAGAGGTTGCCGTACGCGGAACGGAGCAGCATTCTGCCGCGATGGATACTCGGCGGGTCGAGGAACGGCTCGCCGAACGACCTTGTCCAGAGCATGTCCCCGGTCCGCGTCGCCCGAACGGCGTACGCCTGCCCCAGATCGGTCGCGAAGTAGAACGCATCTCCGATCGCCGCGATCCGCGCACGAACACGACCGTCGGTGTTCAATCGAAACAGGTCGCTCGGCTCCCCCTCCATCTCCATCACGTAAACGAATTCGCTCTCGGTCGGGAACGCGATGTTCAACGTCCCCGGTCCCAAGGTCGGTACCTGGATCACAGCCCCGGATACCTGTTCGATGTACGGGTCGTGGCGTGGATCGCTGAGGTGATGCCCTTCAAGGCCCCCGCCGATGGTCGGGATGAAAGCGAAATCCCCGACGTGCACGCTGCCGCGGCCCGGCGGGTGGAATGTCCGCTTGGTATGCAGAACCTGGCCGTTCGCCGCGTCAACCAGAATGAGGTTGGCCCCGTTGATGACCGAGACGTATTCCTCGTCGACGCCGAACCCGAAGTATCCGAGCTTTCGGTCGCCGAACGATCCCGTCCATCGCACCCGACCGGATTCCGCGTCACGGCACTCCATGGTCCCGTCATCCGCAAGGGTGTAAAGGAGCACCGACGGGACCTCCGCCATCGAGATCTCCGCGTCGATCCCCTTTCGCTTCAGCCGACGAACCTCGTTCCTCGCGATCCGCTTCGCCTCCTCCTCGCCGATCGGGTTTCCGAATCGATCGAGCTGATCGACGCGGATCCGCGTCAGCACGTTCTGCCCCTTCGCGGGCCGGTTCCTCGAGCCCGATTCCGCACCGGAGCCCGATTGATCCCCCGACCCGGTTCCCTCCTCCGCGTCATCCGCTTCCTGTGCCCCGTCCGCGGGCTCGGTCTCTCCGAACGGGTCACCGCCCCCGAAAACGTCGTCCACGGCCGCATCGTCCTCCGCCGCTTCATCGTCCTCCGCCGCCGCTTCATCGTCCTCCGCCGCTTCATCGTCCTCCTCCGCCGCTCGGTCATCCGCCGGCGTTTCATCACCCGCTGGCTTCTCGTCGTCCCCGCCGGGCACCCGTACGATTTCGACGAAACGCGCCATCGAACCCCGATCAACGAAAAGTTGCTGATCGACGATCGACTGGGCTCCCGCCGGAACAGACAGCGGCCGCCGCCACGCCTCGGTCACCCCGATCCGTTCGGCCATCACGGGACTCACCAGCGTTTCACCGGCCTCCGACGCCGTCCCGCCGATCAAAATCGGTCCCGCGGTTATGAAGGCCAAGAGAGCCAAAAATGTCTTGGTTGACGATGACATGAGCGTTGTCATTGGGGACGCGTTGGCGTGGGAGACTGGGGCACACCCGAGGGACGCCCCGCACGGGGTGCGGACGCCTGGGAAGTCGGACGGAAGACATCGATCGATGAGACCTGTAGTCTAGTCAGCCACGCGATAAACTGCGAATCGAACCGTCATTCCGAGCAGGAGTCACTCCATGTCGAGCAAACGTGTCTTGATGATCGTCGGCGACTACGTCGAGGATTACGAAGCGATGGTCCCCCGCCAGATCTTGGAGTGTGTCGGCCATCAGGTGAGCGTCGTGTGTCCGGACAAGCGGCGCGGCGACACCGTCGCGACGGCGATCCACGATTTCGAGGGGGATCAAACGTATAGCGAAAAGCCGGGGCACCGGTTTTCGATCACGGATGACTTTGATTCGGTCGATCTCGCCTCGTTCGACGCGGTGGTCGTGCCCGGCGGAAGGGCCCCCGAGTACCTCCGTCTCAACCCGCGAGTCCTCGAAATGGTCCGACACTTCGACGACGCCGGAAAGCCGATCGCGGCGATCTGTCACGGGCCGCAAATCCTCGCCGCCGCCGGAGTCCTGCGGGGACGGCGATGCAGTTGCTATCCCGCCGTGGCCCCCGAAATCACCTCGGGGGGCGGAACTTATCAGGAACCTGCCGCGGGCATGGACAGCGCCCACGTCGACGGGAATCTCGTCTCCGCCCCGGCCTGGCCTGCCCATCCGGCGTGGATGCGTGAATTCGTGAAACTACTCGACGCCTGAATCCGCGGCGTCGCCCGTCGCCACCGGGAGACCGTCCCCGGCGACCCGCACGACCAGCGGTTGATCCGATTTCGAGCGATCGATCGCGAACACGACCGGGTGGGTGCCCCGGTCGAGTTCGATCGAAGCCAATTCCCACACCGGCGTCGGCGTGCCGTCGACCCACGCTTCGACTTGATGCGGGGACGCTTCGATCGACGCCGTCCCCGCCGACGGCATCTCGACCCGGAAGCGAACGAACGACGTCGGCGGGGTGCTACGGTGCTGGCGAAATTGGTCGAGCTCATCCAGCGGAATTTCGCCGCTCACCCGTGACGTCATCCGCCGCCACTCCAGCGTCGGGTCATCGGAAGCCGCCGTGTCGGTGCTGGTCCGGTTGAGCCGCCGGTTCGCCTCGGGACTGTAAACCAACGTTTCCAATTCTCGGACGCGAGGTTCGGTCGACACGGTGTAGGCCGGAACCTTGCCGAGCGCAGAGAGGAACGCGACTAAATCTGCCAGCTCCGTTTCGGTCAGCCCGTCGAGCAAACCGGCCGGCATCAACGATTTCCCCTCGATCTCCTCTTCGATCGCTTCTAAAGCGATTTCGGTCTCGGTACCGTCGGCCAGTCGCAACCTCAACGCCCGCTTCGTCTGGCCGATCACGATCCCGCTGATGACCTGGCCGTCGTCGGTCAGCAGCGTACGGGTGGTGTAGCCTTCCTTTAGCTTCGCGCTCGGATCGAGCAACGACTCAAGGATGTAATCCGGCTGTGAACTCCCACCCATGCTGATCAGGTTCGGGCCGACCAGACCGCCGGCCGGACCGATCGCGTGACACTCGATACACCGCAAAGCGTCGCGGCGATAAATCGTCTCACCCCGCTCGGGCGATCCCGATTCGGCCGCCATCCGAAGCAACCGCGCGGACAGTTCGGGGGTCAGCTTCCACGCGGCGTCATCGAGCCCTCCCGCGGCGCGGATCGCGTTCTCCAGTTCGTCATGGCCGCCGCCGGAACGCACCTGCCGGAGCAGCGACCTCGCCGCGTCGACCGGAACGTTTACGCCCGAGAGTTCATTCGCGAGCAACCCCGGCAGCTCGCGGCGGCTGAGCATCGTCCTCACCAGTTCCCCCACCCGTTCGACCGCGGTCGGGTCGCGGAGCATCGCCGCCAACGGTTTTACGGCCGCACGCGGACGCGAACGGAGCAACGACTTGACCGCGGCGAGCCGCATTTCCGGTGCCTTATGACCGGTCAACCGATCGATCGTCGCCCGCGAACTTGCGGTCCCCATCTCCCCGATCGCGATCACGAGTTCGTCGCGAACCGACTCGGGGGCTGTTGTCAAAGCATCCTCCAGCACCGGTTCGAGCGACGAGACCTTCCAAGCGGCCGCGGCCCGCGCCACCGCCGTGGCGAATTCCGGGTCGCCCGACAACGCCTCGGCACCGTCGACACGCGAGGCCAACCAAGCATCGATTCCCTCCGGAACCGTCCCGTCCGAAGCGGTCCGCCGCACCAGCGATTCCAGCACTCCTCCGAGCTTCCCGCCGAAACCTGCCTTCGGGTCGCCCCGTGTCTCATCGC
>JAWLFY010000010.1:28681-34943 GCA_041685355.1 Pirellulaceae bacterium
GGCTTGTCTCATCGCGTGGGCCCGACTCGAAGACCGACTTGGCGAGCCTTCCGAGTTGGCCCGCGTCCGCCGTGTTGGCGACCGCGTCGATCAACGCCGGCGTCCATGCGATCTCGCGATCCGTTGACTCGACCGCCGCGATCGCGACCTCCGCCGCGGCCGCGTCCCCCGAAGCCTCGATGGCGAACGCCAACGCCGCCTCCCGGCCGCGCCATCGGATGCGACCCTCGATCGATGCC
This sequence comes from Pirellulaceae bacterium, assembly GCA_041685355.1. Lineage (GTDB taxonomy): Bacteria > Planctomycetota > Planctomycetia > Pirellulales > Pirellulaceae > JAWLFY01. Next base: position 28,921 of record JAWLFY010000010.1, read on the forward strand.
GCGATCCAAGTCTCCCGCTGTTCGCGGAGCGCCTGCCACAAGGCGAAATCGAGGTTGTCGTCGGCCGGCATCGACGCCGCGGCGATCGTCCGCTCGGCCGCCGCGGTGTCGCGGAGATCCGAATTCGAGACGACGGCCTCCAACCGGGCTCGCGGATCAGAATTCGTCACGAATCCGGTCACGATGTCACGCAGCGCCTCGGCCTCGGCGACCGTCCGTCCCGACCAACTTCGCGACCGCCACATGCTCCGCAACGCCGGCCGGATCGTCGGCTCCATCGCCAAGCCAAGTCCGTCCGAGTCGGATTCGCCCGCCGACCGGTTCTCCGACGTTTCCTCGGGACGTCCCGCGGCGGCGACCGCGAACCGTCCGTCTTCCGGGGACGGCGCCCCGAGGGCCTCGCGGATCCACAACAGCTCGAGTGCCCGCGTGGCAACCCGCTTGTCGTCGAGTCCCGGTTCGTCACGCCACGTCGTGACCGCATCGATCACCCCTTCCGCATCCGCTTCCCCCCGCCGCCAAAGCGACTCCCGGGCGAACTGGCGGACTGCCAACGCGGGGCTTTCAAGCATCGTCACGAGCTCGTCGACCGACGCATCACCGAAATCGGGCCAGCGGTCGAAAGGGCGATCGGGGAACGTCACCCGCCACACCCGTCCGTGCTCGCGGTCCCGCCGCGGGTCCCGGAAATCGACTTCGCCGTGTTGGATGATCGGGTTGTACCAATCCGCCACGTAGATCGCCCCGTCGGGGCCCATTCGGACGTCGACCGGCCGGAACGCGACGTGTCCGGTCGTCACGATCTCGGGTTGCTGACGGCTAACGTAGCCGCTGCCGCTGGGCTGTACCGTGAACCGACAAACACGGTGGCTACGAAAGTCGTTGGTAACCAAGTCGCCGCGCCACGCGTCCGGGATGTGGGTCCCGGAAAGGACCTCCAAACCGCAATGTTTCGGGCTCCCCGGGTTCAACCCCTTCAGCCACCGGGTCGCGCCGGGGGAGGTTACGAAAACCGCGTCGGGGAACGCGTAGTTGAGCCCTTCGAAAAATGCCCCGTCGGTAACGAACGACTCCCCGTACTCGTCAAACACGTGACCCCACGGGTTGATAAATCCTCGGCAGAAAACTTCCAGCTCGCCCGTCGCCGGTCGGTACCGCCATATCCCGCCCCCGTCGAGCCGCCGCGTCCCGTCCGCCGTCTCGACGTGGCTATGGATGTAGATCGATTGGTTGAAATAAAGGCATCCGTCCGGTCCCCAGCGGAGCGTGTGGAGCAGGTGATGCGTGTCTTCGGTCCCGAACCCGCTAAACACCACTCGCCGCGAATCCGCTTTGCCGTCACCGTCGGTATCCCGCAGCAACAACAGCCGCGTCCCTTCGGCGACATAACAAGCATCAGTCCCGATCGGGGCGACGCCGGTCGGGATCAGCAACCCGTCGGCGAACACCGTGTGCCGGTCGACGCGGCCGTCTCCGTCGGTGTCTTTCAGCACGACGATCTTGTCATTGGCCACCTGCCCCGGTTCGATCTGCGGATAAACCTCGCTGCTGGCGACCCATAGCGACCCGCGCGAGTCGAAATTGATCTGGATCGGCTTCCGGATTTGCGGGTCCGACGCGTACAGGTTCACCGCCGCCCCGTCGGACAGCGTCATCGCCCCGCGCTCGGCCTCCGGATCCGGCTCCGGGATTTCCGTCAAATCGTTTTGGGCGGCCGCGACCGACGCGGATCCGGCGAGCCAGGCCGCGGCGAGCCACCGCCGGGCCGTGCCGCCGAACGCGTAGGACGGGTTACCGGATGAAAGATGGTTACCGGACGAACGATGGCGGAGAGCTCGGATCACGTCGTTTCAACCTTGAGGCGGACTTGCACACCGAACCGGATCATAACCGAAGCCGGCGGCGATTTGACCTCGGCTCACGCCCCGTCTAACCTTCAGCTTTGCGCCGCGGGCAAGGTCCGAGTGCGTACTCGGGAACCTCAACGCGGGCGTCGTCGACGTCCGGCAGTTTCACGTTTCATTGACGTCTGTAAAACTCAACGGTCTGACGAGGGATCAAATGAGCGACCCGCAGGTGCACCTTCCCGTCTCGGAATCCCGGCTCGCGAATCGCCTCACCCCGTTCGCGAAGATCCTTCCCCCGCATGCGACTGCCGTCACGTTCGCGCTCGTCACGACGTGCGTGTTGGGAATCGGTTCGACAGCGACCGGGCAAGGGAAATCGGGATCGAATCGCGAAGACCCCGAGCTTCAGCCCCGCGCCGTCACGCTAACGACCGCCGACCGTTTAAGGCTGAGGGCGTTCTACTTCCCGTCGGACAAGGGAAAGCAGGCGATCCCGGTGCTGCTGGTGCACGAGTGGGGCGGACAAGGGAGCCCCTACAACCAACTCGTGCGAAGCCTGCGAGATGCCGGCTGTGCGGTGCTGGTCCCCGAGTACCGCGGCCACGGCGGGAGCCGTGAACAGACCAACGCGCGTGGCAACACCGTGCGGCTCGACCCCGGCGCGATGCGACGCGGCGAAGTGATGGCCGTGGTCAATTCCGACCTCGAAGCCGCCAAGCGGTTCCTCAAGGACGAAAACAACGCGGGACGACTCAACCTCAACGCGTTGACCGTGATCGGGATCCGCGAAGGGGCGATCCTGGCGGCCCACTGGTCGATCGCCGATTGGCGGTTCCCCAGTATCGGGGCGAAGAAGCAGGGACAAGACGTGAAGGGGATCGTCCTCGTCTCGCCCGAGAGGAACTTCATGGGGATCGCGATCGACCCGGCGTTGGGCGACCGAACCCTCATTGGGCTCCCGGTGATGGTCGTCGCCGGGGCCGACAGCAGTCAAGCGTCCGAAACCGAACGGATCGTCCGCCGCCTCGCGGGCGGCAAAGACCGCGCCCGCGTCGGCAAGGCGAGCGAACTCGTCGAACTGATGCCGTCAACCAACTTGAGCGGCGCCCGGCTCATCAACGATTCCCCCGACGTGATCCCGTCGATCGTCCGCTTCGTGACCACGAAAGTTAGCGCGTCGCAAGACGTCAACCCGTGGATCGAACGGCCGTAGCCAACGGGGCGAGTCGCCCCGCGAAACAACGGACGAGTAACCGACCGTCGCTTACCGCTTGCCCCCGATCAGCACCCGGTGTTGTTCCGAATCGGCCACCAGGAACCCGGTACCGGTGAGCGGCGCGATCCCGTGCGGCCGCTTCATTGACGCGTCGCGGAGGACGGTTTCGACGACGTCGTTGACCAAGTCGATTCGGCGGACCACGTGGTTCTCGGTGTCGACCACCAACAGCCTTCCCGCCCCATCCATCGTCAACCCTTTCGGGCCGTTGAAGGTCGCCTCGGAGGGCGGTCCCCCGTCCCCGTCGTAACCCTTCTTTCCGGTCCCCGCGACGTGATGAATCCGCCCGTCGTTGCGATCGATCCGCCAGATGCTGTTCCCCTCGCGGAGCGCGATCCAGATCGACTTCGCGTCGATCGCCAGCGAGCGTGGCCCGAACAGCGGTGCCGTCGCGGCCGACTCCCCGTCGTTCGGCAACCGTTTCTCGCCCGTCCCGGCGACGGTGGTCACGATCCCCGTCGCCAAATCGATCCGCCGCAACCGGTGATTCAGCGTGTCCGCCACGAGCACCCCGTCGCCGTCAAGCACGACGCTGTGGGGCTGGCGAAATCGGACCGCGTCCCCCGAATCGCCGTCGCCGGCGAAACCCTCCTCTCCGTCGCCCGCGATCGTCTCGACGATCCCCGTCGCGTCCCGCACCACCCGGACCACATGGTTCCGCGTGTCGGCGATGTACAGGTCTCCCGATTCGGCGACGCGGACCTCATGCGGCCAATTGAACTGGGCGTCAACGGCCGGCCCGCCGTCGCCGCTGTACCCCTTCGTCCCGTTCCCCGCGACGCGCCGGATCGAGTTGCCATCGGTCGAAGTCAGCCAGACACACTGGTCATCCACCGTCGTCAACCAAACCCTTGACCCACGCACCTCGACGCCGAACGGATTCCCCAGCGAAACCTCGCGAGGTTCGCCTTCCGGTTCTCCGTCCGGATACGGACCCGGCGTCGCGGGCGACGCTCCCGTCCCGGCGAACACGGCCCCCGCAGGGGATGCCAAGTCGTCCGGCGACTGCGCCACGAGATTCTTCGCGGCACGCTCCAGAACGATCTGGTTGCCAATGGCGACACACAGCAGCAGCGCCCACCCTCTCGGGAAGATGCTCGCGTTCTGGAAGACCGTCGCCTTCTGAAATACGGTCGATCGTTCGTTTTGCAGACGCATGGGCCGAGCTACCTTCGACGACGGGGAGACACTCGCCAGCGGACACGGGAACGCCCCGATCGCGACGAACAAGCGTGGTCACGGTTCCCGCGCGGGAACGCGACGCGGGTCGCATTCTCCTACGCGACCCCACCGGAAGCAACGCAAGGGCCCACCGGAAGCAACGCAAGGGTCCACCGGAAGCAACGCAAGGGTCCACCGGAAGCAACGCAAGGGCGGAAACCGGCAACGGGACGCCGGAATCGGGATCATCTCGTCCGCCCCATTTCCGGTCGCTGGCTCGCCGGTCGGTGGCTCGCCCCGTTGGGAACGACACGCGTACAATGAGCGGACCGTCCCGTTCTGCGAACGTCACACGCGAGACCCTTCATGCGATTTGACTTGCCGCACCTTCATGACTTGATCGATCGCTCCGTTCGGCCGGCCGAACCGCGAGGACTGCCCGGCAGACTCCGCCCGCTCGTTCGCAACGGGTTGGCCGCCCTTTTGACGTTTTCGTCGGTCTGGTTCGCCGTGCCTCTCACCGCCCACGCGGCGGAAGGGGACCAGGCCGTCTCCGCCTCCGACGGCGACCGTGACCGCGACCGCGATTCGGAAGACCGTGACCGCGATTCGGAAATCGGGTACTGGGTCACCCAACTCGGCAGCGACCAATACTTGCGTCGCCGCCGGGCGAGCCGTTGGCTGATCGACGCGGGCACCGACGCCGTCCCGGTATTGGTCTCGAATCTCGGCACCGGTGACCTGGAATCGACCCGGCGGGGGATCGAGGTGTTGCACGAAATTTCGCTTCAGCAACCGCCGAGCGAAGAATCGGGGGCCTGGGCGGCGCTGCTGGAAATCGCCGAATCGGGGGTCGGTAGCCAAGCTTCGCGGGCACTCTCGGCGATCGACGAAATTCGTCAGCACCGCGATCACATCGCCCGCGAGCGGTTGGCGGCCAAGGAGGTCTATGTCGGTGTCGCGGAGTTCGTCGTGCGGGCGACGTCGGACCAGCGGCGGATCGTGCAAATCGATCAGGACTGGGGGGGCGACTTCGAACACCTGCAGTGGCTGCGTTGGGTCCAGGGCGTTCGCTACGCACGCGTCGTCGGCGAAGCGGTCAAACCGGAAGTCGTCGAACAGTTGGTGCGGATGCCCGATCTGGAGACGATCACGTTCCTCGAAGGAAACGTCGACGCCGAGCTGTTGGGAAGGTTGGCCGAAATGAAACAGATCCGGGACTTGGAATTCCGGTATGTCCCGATGGGCGAAGAACTCTCCGACGCGTTGGTGCAACTGCCGATCCGGTCGTCGCTGAGTCTGATGGGGACCGGGATGCCCGAGGACGTCGTCGAGGAGATGCGGGCCGCCCGCCCAGGGCTACAAATCGAACATCGCCAAGGAGGGTTCTTGGGCGTCAGCTGCGCGAACGATTTCAACATCTGCCAGGTCAACTCCGTGATCAGTGACAGCGCCGCGGAGCAGGCGGGGTTGATCCCAGGCGACGTGATCGTCGGCATCGAAGAGACCGAGGTGACCCGTTTCAAAGAACTGCAAGACGCGATCAATCGACATCTTCCGGGGGACGAAATCACGATCCGTTATTCCCGTGGAGGTGTCGTCGAGGAAACCACCGCGAAGCTCGGCAAACAGGAAGAAAAAATCCGGGGGCTGCCTCAGCGGTGAGTGACCGAACCGAGCGGGAAACAGGGGGCAAACGGCAAGGTTCGGCTCCCGGCCCGGCGCATGACGGCCCGGCG
>JAWLFY010000010.1:35043-68038 GCA_041685355.1 Pirellulaceae bacterium
CGGCCCGGCGCATGACGGCCCGGCGGATGACGACCCGGCGGATGACGACCCGGCGGATTACGACCCGGCGTGCCGCGACGCCGCGTGGCGGGCCGCGGTACGTCGGCCGCTGCTCGCCTGGTTCGATCGCCACGCCCGCAGCTTGCCATGGCGCGACGACCCGACCCCGTACAAGGTCTGGATCAGCGAAGTGATGTGCCAACAGACCCAGGTCGCGACGGTGGTCCCCTATTTCGAACGTTTCGTCACCCGCTTCCCGTCAGCCAGCGAACTGGCCGCCGCCGAGGAGTCGGAGCTGCTCCGAATGTGGGAGGGACTCGGATATTACCGCCGCGCCCGTTCGCTGCACGCCGCGGCACGGCGGATCGTCGAGCGGCACGGCGGCGAGTTTCCCGAGCGGTTCGACGACGTGATCGCGTTACCCGGAGTCGGTCGCTACACCGCCGGGGCGATTTTGTCGATCTCTCGTGGCACGCGTCTGCCGATCGTCGAAGGGAACACGCAACGGGTATATAGCCGCTGGGTCGGGCTCCGCGGGGATCCCACGTCGGGACCGACGAATCGATGGTTGTGGGAGTTCGCCGCGACGATGCTGCCGCGGTCGGACCCCGGCCGATTCAACCAAGCCGCGATGGAACTCGGCGCGCTGGTCTGCACGCCACGCGATCCCGGCTGTGACTCCTGTCCGGTGCGGCGGCGTTGTGTCGCACACCGAGACGGCTTGGAAAGCGAAATCCCGGGGAAGGTTTCCGCCGTCCGGTACGAAGACCGCCAAGAGTTCGCCTTGATCGTCGCCGACTCCAACGGACACTACCTCGTCCGCGAGCTCCCCGATTCGGGTCGCTGGGCCGGGATGTGGGACTTTCCACGGGCCGCCGCCGCAACCCCCGGCGAAGCCTCGGCGTGGCTGAGAGACCAGATCGGGCGAAACGTCGAGGTCGGCCCCAAGGTCGCATCGTTCAAGCACGCGGTGACCAAGTACCGGATCTCGCTCGACGTCCATGAGGCGACGATCGAGTCCGCAGGATCGCCATCCGGCTCGGCCGAACCCGCGAACGGCCCGTCCACAGCCTGGGACGGTGTACCGGCCGGCGGCACAGTCTCGGAGGACGCCGTCTCGGAGGGCAGAGTTTCGGAGGGCAGAGTTTCGGAGGGCACTTGCGCGGTCCCCGAACCGTGGCGATTCGTCGCGGCGAGTGAACTCGGCGGGCTTCCGATGAGCGTCACAGGGCGAAAGATCGCCACAAGACTCGCTCGCGTGATTCACGGTTCGATATAGTATGGGCAGCGTGGAGGAATCACTCCTCCGCGTCCCACCCTCGCTCCGTCTCGAGAAGCGACGTTTCGCGTTTCGCAGGACCGCAACGGAGCGGAACGGCAAGAATCGCTGGCGTCTCAGGGATCTCCAGGGGCGACCCACATTCGCCTCGAGAACTCATTCGCCTCGAGAACTGGAACGACCGGCGAGAACCTCACCCACCTCGATGACTCCCAAAAGAGACCGACCATGACCCGCCGTTTGATTTACGCCCTTTGCCTCTGTCTCGCCACATCCCCGTTGGTTGCCGTCGCCGAGACCTCCGATTCGGGATCGGAGACGTCGGTGGTTCTCGGTGACCCGTCGCTGACCGCCGGAATTCCCGGATCCGGTCCGCTATCGACCGAAGAGATCTCGAAATGGCTCGCCGATCCGGATAACCACGCCGTGCTCGACGTCTCGCTCCCCGAAGGCCTCGACGCGGCCGCCGCGAACGTATTTATCCCGGACGACAACCCGATCACCCGCGCGAAGATCGAACTCGGGCGTCAGCTCTACTTCGATCCACGCCTTTCGATCGACTCGACGATCTCTTGCGCTTCGTGCCACGCGCCCAGCGAGGGGTTCACGGCGCACACCACTTTCGGGGTCGGTGTCGAAGGGCAAGAGGGGGGTCGGAATTCGCCGTTCGCGTTCAACCGAATCTTGAGCCGCGAGCAGTTTTGGGACGGACGCGCCGCGACGCTGGAGGACCAAGCCGTGGGGCCGATCGCGAACCCGATCGAAATGGGGAGCGACCACGACGCGTGCGTCGAGTGCTTGAAAGGGATCCCGGCTTACAAAATGCAGTTCGAAAAGATCTTTGACGACGGCGTGACGATCGACAACGTCGGCCGCGCGATCGCCACCTTCGAACGGACGATCGTCACCGGCCCGGCCCCCTACGATTACTACCAACCGGTCAAGAACTTCGAGCGGACGTTCGCCGCCATGATGGAGTACCTGGACGAAGAACCGGAGCTGGCCGACCAGTACGCGGCGTTGAAGGCGGAGGCCGCGGCGAACCCGATGAGTGACGCCGCCCAGCGGGGGATGGAGCTGTTCTTCAACAAAGCCGAATGCTCGGCGTGCCATGCCGGGGCGAACTTCACCGACGAGCAATACCACAACTTGGGCGTGGGGATGGACGTCGACGATCCCGACCTGGGCCGCTACGAGGTGACGAAACAGGACAAGGACCGCGGGGCGTTCAAAACCCCGTCGCTGCGGAACATCTCCGTCACCGCCCCGTTCATGCACGACGGTAGCCAGGAAACCTTGGAGGAAGTCGTCGAGTGGTACGACAAGGGCGGACACCCGAACCGATGGCTCAGCGACAAAGTCAACAAACTGAACCTGACCGAGGGTGAAAAGGGAGACCTGGTCGCGTTCATGCGAGAAGGCTTGCTGGGAAGTTTCCCAAAGATCGAGACCGGCCGGCTCCCCGAATAGCCCGAACCGGGCCGAACCGGGCCGAACCGGGCCGAACCGGGCCGAACCGGGCCGGGCAGCCTGAATAGGGCCGCATCGGGCCGCATCGGGCCAGGCAGCCCGAATAGTCCCAAACAGGGCCGGACAGGGCCGGACAGGGCCGGACAGGGCGGCCGCGGAAATCCGCCTTGTGGTCACGACCGGGGCGGTGGTAGTTACCGATCGCGCCGGCACATGGGTGTCGGCACCGATCGCCATGACTCTCCACCACCTGTGTGCCATGACGTTGCTCTCCCCGAGCCCCCTCACTCTCGCGCTGCTGCTGGCGTGGCCCGCGGTCGCGGCCGCACAGATGGGCGGTGGAGGCATGGGTGGGATGGGCGGTCCCGCGGGCGGCGGCGGCGGCGGTGCCGCGCCTCCACCGGGGATCGAAAAGCCGAAGTTTCGCGACCATATCCACCAACAAGGCGGTTTGCCCCTGCGACGCGAGAAAGGCGACGCGGTTGTCACCGACGTGCGCGTCGTCGGCAACCGGGCCGTCGAGACGCACCGGATCGCGAAGGTGCTGCAGACCCGCAAAGACCGTTTCTACGACTACGAAACCGTCCTCGGCGATGTCCGGCGGTTGAACGACTTGGGCGCTTTCGACCATGTCACGTTCCGGGTCGACGACGAGGCCGAAGGGAAACGCGTGACATTCGTCCTCCAGGAACGCCCGGTGGTCTCGAAAGTCGTGCTCCACGGAAATCGTCGCATGAACGACCGCGAACTCAGCGGTCGCGCCGGGATCAACGCGTCCGACCCGCTCAGCGAGTTTGCCGTCGAGTCCGCCCGTCGCCGGCTGATCGATTACTACCACGAGGAAGGCTTCAACCAGGTCTCGGTTCGCAGCCAAATCGGGATCGATGGGGACCCCGGAGTCGTCATCTTTCGGATCAACGAGGGCCCCAAGGAACGGATCGCCGAGGTCCGGATCGAGGGCGCGACGTTCGTCAGTGAAGCTCGCCTGAAGAAGGTCATCGAAACCAGCGGCCCGATGGCGGGCGTCCTGACCTATTTGGGCAACACGGCCGATTTGTCCCAGCTCGACGCGGACGTGCGGAAACTCGAGTCTTACTACCAGAATCTCGGGTTCCTGACCGCGACCGCCGGCCGCCGGCTCGAATACGACGAGACCGGCAAGTGGATTACGGTCACCTTCGTGATTAACGAAGGGAAGCGTTTCCGGATCAACGATGTCCAGGTCGTGGGCAGCCGTTACATCACCGAGGAATCGCTCCGCCAACGACTCGAGTTGAAGGCCGGTGACCAGTTCAACGGGACGCTGATGCGTCGCGACGTCGGCGAACTCGTGTACGGCTACGGCGAACTCGGCTTCATCTACGCCGAGGTCGAACCGCAACTCGTGATGCGAGACGAACTCGACTCGGTCGACATCGTCTATCGGATCACCGAGGGTGACCGTTGGAAGGTCGGGCAGATCTTCGTCAACATCGACGGCGAGCCCCACCTGATGCGTGAGACGACGATGTTGAACCTGATCGAACAACGCGAGGGCGACTGGATCGACCGCCGCAAACTCGAAATGGATCGCGTCCGGCTCGAGCGGAGTCAACTGCTGGAAACGAACCCGACCATCGCGGATCCTCCCGACATTACCGTCGTCCCGGCGGACGAAAGGTGGAAATGACGCGCCAACCAGTGAACCACGCCGCTCCCGACGGGAAACTCCCAGTGCCCGCCTCACGCCGACCGACGCGTTATCGATTCGCCGTGCTCGCCGCTTGGGTCGTGCTCCCGATGTGGGGCGGTAGCTCCGCGGCATTCGCCGACGAGCCGTGGAAGAGCCAACGTTATGAGGCCCGCCAGTTCCCCGACGACCTGACGGCCCCCGGTGCACCGGGCGGGGCTGGTGCACCGGGCGGGGCTGGTGCACCGGGCGGGGCTGGTGGCGCGCCCGGGCCGAGTTTCCCGAGCACCGATGGCTACCGACAGCCGGGCGGTCTCCAACAGCCGGGCGGGTTTCCGGCTCCGGGGAGCCCGTACGGAGCGGGCGACCCGAACGCCCCGGGCGGATTTCCCCCGCCGGGAACCGGACTTGGCGGCCCGGGGGCTTTCGACGGTGGGGGCGCTTCCGGGCAACTCCCCGCGTTCACGCCGACCACCCGCGAAGCCGACCTGATCATCAACGGGGTTCCCGCGCGGACCGGCCGAATCATGCTCGGCGGTGCCGTCAACAGCGACGCGGGGGTCACCGGCCAGATCACGGTCGACGAGCGAAACTTCGATATCATGCGTTGGCCGACGTCGTTCCAAGACTTGTTCAGCGGGACCGCGTTCCGCGGGGCGGGCCAAACGTTCCGCGTCGAGGCGGTCCCGGGGAGCATCTTCGACCGTTATACGGTCCAGTTTGCCGACCCGAACCTGCTGGGATACCTGCCGATCAGCATGTCGGTGAGCGGCTTCCTGTTCGACCGTCGGTTTGACGATTGGGACGAAAACCGCCTCGGCGGACGGCTCAACTTCGGTTACCGCGTCACCCCCGACCTCTCCGTTTCTGCCGGGGTCAGCGGCCAGAACGTCGAGATTTCAAGGCCCCGCATCGTGGGCGTTCCGCAACTCGATAACGTGGTCGGCGATAACGAGCTGTATAGCGGTGAAGTTTCGCTCGTGCATGACACCCGCGACAGCCCGATCCAGGCGAGCCGAGGGCATTTCTTCGAATTCACCTTCGAAGAGGTGTTCGGCAGCTACGACTACGCCCGGTTCGAGACCGAGTACCGGACCTATTTCCTGCTGAGCCAACGGGCGGACACGTCGGGCAAACAGACGTTGTCCTACTCGGTGAGACTCGGGTTCAGCGGCGAGGACACGCCGATCTTCGAAAATTTCTACGCCGGTGGCTACTCGACCATGCGTGGGTTCGACTTCCGTGGCGCCAGCCCGAACGTTGGGGGCGTCGAGGTGGGGGGCCGGTTCCAATGGCTGAACTCGGTCGAGTACATGTTCCCGATCACGGCCGACGACGCGTTCCGCGGCGTCGCGTTCGTCGACTTCGGGACGGTCGAGCAGAACGTCTCGATGAACGCCGACAATTTCCGCGTCGCCCCCGGGGTCGGGCTGCGGATCGCGATCCCGATGCTCGGGCCCGCACCGCTGGCGTTCGACTTCGGATTCCCGGTTGCCCAAGCCGACTCCGACGTGACCCGAGTGTTCAGCTTTTACATGAGCGCGATCCGGTAGGGGCAGGACGAGACGACGAGACGACGAGACGACGAGACCCGGTTATACTGAGGGCGACGTCTCCGCGTTGGCGCCGACATCCCGCAGGGGGACCGCTTTCCCCGTGGGAGCTGACGCGTACTCCCCGTTCCTCCCGTCTTGTTGGTCGCCCCGCCTGTATGACCGTTGCCCTGTTCGTTCCCTGTTACGTCGATCAATTCTTCCCCGACGTCGCGATCGCCACATTGGAATTGCTGGAACGGCTGGGCGTTGACGTCGATTACCCCAGCGGGCAAACCTGCTGCGGGCAACCGATGGCGAACACCGGATGCTCGGACGAAACCGGACCGGTTGCCCGCCGCTTGGTCGAAATGTTCGCCGATTACGACGCGGTCGTCTGTCCGTCGGGGTCGTGCACGGCGATGGTCCGCCGTCATTATGGCGACCACTTCGCGGAGGACGACAAGACGTTCGCGAAAGTCCGTTCACGGACGTTCGAACTCTGCGAGTTCCTCCACGACGAACTCCGAATCCGACATCTCGATGTCCGGTTCCCCCACCGCGTCAGCGTTCACCAAAGCTGTCACGGGCTCCGCGAACTCCGCTTGGGTGCCTCGTCCGAATCGATGACGCCGAGGGTCGACAAGGTCCGGGAATTGCTTAGTTTGGTCGAAGGGCTGGAGACGGTCGGGTTGGAACGTCCCGACGAGTGCTGTGGTTTCGGCGGGACCTTCGCGGTCAATGAAGCGGACGTCTCCGCGTCGATGGGTCGCGACCGAGTCGCCGACCACCGACGGAGCGGCAGCGATGTGATCGTCTCGGCCGACATGAGCTGCCTGATGCACCTGCAGGGCATCCTACGCCGTGACGGTTCCCCGATCGGCGTCATGCACGTGGCCCAGGTGTTGATGGGACGCCCGCTCGACGTGCCCCACCCCCAACCCACGCCCTGAACGCCCGACGCCGCATGACCACGCTGCCGATCGTTGACCACCCCACCGCCGCCCGATCGTTCGTGCGAAACGACCAACGTTCGCATTGGCACGACGAGGCGCTCTGGTTCGTCCGCACCAAACGGGACCGACAAGCCCGTTCGCTCCCCGAATGGGAGTATCTCCGCGAACTCGCGTCCGGGATCAAGACCCGCACCATCGCCGGACTGGACGGCTACCTGGAGGAGTTCGAGCGAAACGCGACCGCGTCCGGCGCGATCGTGCACTGGGCCCGCGACGCGGAAGAACACAACAAGATCGTCCTCGAGATCCTCCGGCACCACGAAACGCACCGGATCGTCAAGAGTAAGTCGATGCTCACCGAAGAGTGTGAACTCAACCCGTTCCTGGAAGCGAACGGGATCGATGTCGTCGACACCGACCTCGGCGAACGGATCGTCCAGCTCCGCGGCGAAACCCCAAGCCATATCGTGCTCCCGGCGATCCACATCAAGAAAGAGGAAGTCGGCGACACGTTTCACCAACACTTCGGGACCGACGCCGGCGCTTCGGACCCGAAATATCTGACCGAAGCCGCCCGAGGACACCTGCGAGATAAGTTCCTCGCCGGGGAAGTCGGGATCACCGGGGTCAATTTCGGGATCGCCGAAACCGGAGGGGTTGTCGTCTGTACCAACGAGGGAAATGCCGACCTCGGGGCGTCGCTCCCACGCGTCCACATCGCCTGCATGGGGATCGAGAAGCTGATCCCACGTTGGGAAGACCTGGGCGTCTTGATCCGCTTGCTCGCCCGTTCCGCGACGGGCCAGCCGATCACGAGCTATACCTCCCACTTCCATGGCCCGCGGGATTCCGACAGCGAACTGCACATCGTCCTGGTCGACAACGGCAGGACGGACCTGCGGGGCAGCCCCGAGTTCCGCGACTCGCTCCACTGCATCCGATGCGGGGCGTGCATGAATACCTGCCCGGTCTATCGTCGCAGCGGCGGACATAGCTATCGGGCGACGGTCCCCGGACCGATCGGGTCCGTCCTTTCGCCCACGCGAGACCCGGGACGTCACAAGAGCCTCCCCTACGCCTGCAGCCTGTGTGGGTCATGCACCGACGTCTGCCCGGTCAAGATTCCGCTGCACCATCAATTGCTCGCTTGGCGGAAGGAACTGGTCGGCAAAAAGTTGCTCCCCCGCCGGAAACGTTGGCCGATGAAGGCCGCGTCCCACCTATTCCGTCATCCCGCACTGTTCGCCACCGGAGGCTACATGGCCCGTTTCGCCCTCCGTGTATTGCCCCGATGGGCAACCCATCACCGGTTCAACGCGTGGACGATCGCCCGCGAATTGCCGCCGGCGCCCAAGGAATCGTTCCGGGCGTGGCACGCGAGAAACCGGCCCCGGCACGGCGGGCCGCCGCAGAACTCGAGCAACGGACATGGGCCGTCGGGAGACAGCCGATGAACGGGAAGCCGTTCGCCGCGCGGTCCGGGGGCCGTCAGGCGATCCTGGACCGGATCCGCTCGCGAAAAGTAACCTCGCCCCAAGAGATCGAACTCGACGAATCGCGACTGTCAAAATTCGACGACCCGATCGCGACGTTCGTCGAATCGCTCGCGGTGGTCGGCGGAGAATGCCATCAGGTCGATTCCCACGGCGACGTCGCCAAGCGATTAGGGGAGATTCCGGTGTTTCGAGACGCCCGGCGGGTCGCCTCCACCGTCCCCGAATGCGTCGCCGGAAACGTGAACCTCGAGATGCTCGACGACCCCCACGCACTCGCAACTGTCGATTGGACCGTCGCCCGCGGTGAGTTCGCCGTCGCGGAAAACGGCGCGATCTGGATCGACGGACAAACGTTGCCCCACCGGGTCGCGCTTTTCATTTCCCAGTATCTGGCGATCGTCGTCTCCCGCGATGCGATCGTCGATCACATGCACCAAGCCTACCGACGGATCGAAAACCCTGGCAAAGGCTATGGCGTGTTCGTGTCAGGCCCCAGTAAGACCGCCGACATCGAACAATCTCTCGTCCTCGGGGCCCACGGATGCCGCACGCTCCAGGTTTTCCTGGTCCCCTGAAGCCCTGCAACGTGGTTCGGAGAACGGAACGGTTGAGCGCGGCCGCGGCCGTTGATCTCGACCCGACGATTACCGCCCCGTTCACCTCTACCCGCCCCGTTCACCTCTACCCGCCCCGTTCACCTCTACCCGCCCCGTTCACCTCGCGCGGCCACCGGACGACTCACCAGAAAGCACCTTGAGGTCAAGCCGTCGGCGGGCGGAGAACGGCTGACCGATTTCGTGCCAATGAGACACCTCGCTGTCGTCGGGCGTCCAGCAAAGTCGCACCACCCGCCGATTCAGTTTCGCCGGGAAGTCGATCCCGCCGTCGATCGGCACGTGCGGTTCGACCCCGAGTGCGGCGAGCTCCGCCATACACCCCTGAAGGTCCCGCTCCTCCGCCGCCAAAGACGCCCGGACGTCGCGAAGCTCTTCGGAATAGGTCGCCCGGTCCGATATCTCCTCGACGTTCGCCAAGCCACGGAGTTGCGCCCGTTGAGACTCGATCGATGCGTGCAGCCTCATTAGGTCGCCGACGATCCGGCGAACGAGCGGGAGCATGCTGGTCGCCTTCCCAGGCGTGAACCAGCACCCTTCCTCCGGGTCAGGACCTCGTTCATTGCTGATTGCGTGAACCATGATTCCCAAACGGATTCCCAAAAGGGGCGGGGGGATGTGTCGATCGGATCCGTTATTTCTCTCGCGATCCTTGCCTCATCATAGGACGCTTGGAAGTCCCGATCGGTTCTCCCCCGCCCGCGATAACTTGAGCAAAATCGATCAAATCTGCGGGTTGTGGTCACCCCCCAGACGGACGAAAGGTCAGAATCTCGTCGTTGTCAAGCCGGTTTTTCTTGACGCGCCGCAATTTTGATCTACAGTTGAATCGTCAGGATAGCGGAAGCGTACGGAGAAATTCCGCGGACGAAGCCGGCCTACCACGCGGTGAACTGGGAACATCGAGGATTCCCAATGTGCATCGGGAAGTAGGCGACCGCTCAACACTCTCCACCGGGCCGGTGCTGAAAGGACTGAGAAATGCTGGTGTTATCGAGAAAGAAAAACGAAAGTATCGTGATTAACAACGACATCAAGATCGTCGTTGTCGAGATCCGCGGAGACAAAGTGCGGCTGGGTGTCGAAGCCCCCCGCGAGGTCCCCGTTCATCGTCGCGAAGTTTACGACGCGATCCAGAAAAGTCTGGAGTCGGGGGACGCGACCATCGAATCGTAGCCGGTGCCAGGACATCACCGAGCGGGCCCCCCCCGACGCGAGTCGCTATTTTTTCTCGCTTTCCCGCCCGCCCGCTTCGTTGTCCCTTGACGGCCCCGTCTCATCTTGGTTTCATACTCGCGTCGCTCGGAACGCGATCGGAATCGTGGCGAATTTGCTCGTTTTGCAACGCTTACCTCCTGCGGTTCTTTTGGTCCGAGAGATTTAAAGACGGCCCCTTCGTCTAGCGGTCTAGGACACCGCCCTTTCACGGCGGTAACACGGGTTCGAGTCCCGTAGGGGTCACTGTACGCACCATCACAGGCCATCGGCCGCCATCAACACCCCGGTTTTCCCGGGGTTTTTTTGTGTCCGTGATGTTTCCCGATGGTCCCGCGTCTCGGGTGGCCCGCGTCTCGGGTGGCCCGCGTCTCGGCTGGCCCGCGTCTCGGCTGGCCCGCGTCTCGGATCGGGTTGTGGGTCCGCGTGGGGCCGGCAACCGGTGTCTTTCGACCGGTGGCGTGGGCGGAAACGCAAACGGCGGGGCCCTCCCCATGCATCCGCGGAGCGAGGATGTTCGACGCTGAAACCACCCGCGATCCTCTCGCGCGAACCGCCGAGCCCGTCTTCCGCGTCCGCGGCGTCACGAAGACCTATCGGATGGGAGAGATCGATCTGGACGCGCTCCGTGGTATCGACGTCGATCTCAACGCCGGGGAGTTTGTCGTGATCCTGGGGGCCTCGGGGAGCGGCAAATCGACGCTCTTGAACCTACTCGGGGGCCTCGATACGCCGACCGCCGGTCAGATCCTGTATCGCGACGAAGAGTTGACGGCCGCCGACGAACGGGGGCGGACCCGTTTTCGACGTGCGCATGTCGGGTTCATCTTCCAGTTCTACAACCTGATCTCGGGACTCACGGCGGAAGAAAACGTTGCCCTCGTCACCGAGATCGCGACGGACCCGATGGAGCCACGGGAGGCGCTCCGCCTCGTCGGTCTCGCCGATCGCGCCGAGCATTATCCGTCCCAATTATCGGGGGGTGAACAACAGCGGGTCGCGATCGCCCGGGCGATCGCCAAACGCCCCGACGTGCTACTGTGCGACGAGCCGACCGGGGCGCTCGACGTCAAAACGGGGATCATCGTCCTCGACGCCATCGCCCGCGTGAACCGCGAACTCGGGACCCTCACCGCCGTCATCACCCATAACGCCACGATTGCCCAAATGGCGGATCGCGTGATCCAGATGTCGGGGGGAACGATTTCCGAAATTCACACAAACCGGGCGAAAGTTCCGGCCGGGGAACTGGTTTGGTGAAACCGGACTGGACGTCTTTGGCTGACGCGATCAGTTCGATAGGCTGGGGCTACACAGGAGCTATCTCGTAATCAGAAAGGCGATCGAATGACCGATCTCAGATTCTCTCAGGTCACGTCGACGCGTTGTGCCAGTCGATGCTTCAGATCCGGCCTCCTGCTTGGCCTCAGCCTGTCGCTTCTCGGGTTCGGCCCGGTCGGGTGCGGACGGCAAGACTCGCCCCCTCCCCGGGCGTCCGACGAGCCTGCGGAGGCCCGCGACGAGGTTGCGGAGGCCGCCGAAGGTCCCGCGGAGGCTGGTGACGAGCCCGTGGAGGCCGGCGACGAGGCGGATCGCCGCGACGCGGCACTTGCCAAGTTGTCGTCCGAGGATCTGGAGCTCGCGGAACGACAGGGCATTTGTCCGGTCACCGAAAAGCCGCTCGGGTGGATGGGAACACCGGTCAAGATCACGGTCGAAGGCCGCGACGTCCTGCTCTGCTGTGCCGGATGCGAGGACGCGGTCCGCGAAGCCCCCGAAGAGCACTTCGAAAAGCTCGACCGAGACTAGGCGTTCGCCATCGCGGTGCCGAGGGTGATCCCGGGGGCGGGGAGCTGGCTGCTTCCCTGCAGGTACTCGTCGATCGCCCGAGCGGCGCCACGGCCTTCGTTGATCGCCCACACGACCAGACTTTGGCCCCGCCGGCAGTCGCCCGCGGCGAAGACGCCGTCGACGTTGGTCGTGAACTTTCCGTGCTCCGCTTGGAAGTTGCTCCGCGGGTCTGTCTCCAGCCCGAGCGACTTGGCGACGTACGGTTCCGGCCCAAGAAAACCCATCGCCAACAGGATCAGTTGGGCGGGCCATTCTTTCTCGGAACCTTCCACCTCGGACATCTCCCAGCCCCCTTCGGAGTTCTTGGTCCATCGGACCTCGACGGTACGGATCCCCCGCAGGTTCCCCGACTCGTCGGTGAGGAACTCCTTGCTCAGAATCTCGTATTCCCTGGGGTCTCGGCCGAACTTTGCGGTCGCCTCTTCGTGGCCGTAATCGACGCGGAAGATTCGGGGCCATTCGGGCCACGGATTCTCCGCCGCCCGTTCCGCGGGCGGCTGCGGCAGGAGTTCGAAGTTGACCAGCGAGCGGCATCCGTGACGGAGGCTGGTCGCGATACAGTCGGTCCCGGTGTCACCGCCGCCGATGACGATCACGTCTTTCCCCTCGGCGCTGATGAAGCTTCCGTTGAGCTCGTCGCCGTGGATGGTTTGCATCGTGTTGGCGGTCAGGAACTCCATCGCGAAATGGACCCCGGGGGCGTCGCGTCCGGGGATCGGAAGGTCACGCGGTTTGGTGGCACCGCACGCGAGCAACAGCGCGTCGTTCTCTCGGCGGAGGTCGGCGGGGTCGATCCCATGGCCGACGTCGGCGCCGGTGACAAACTCGATCCCCTCGGCCGCCATCTTGTCGATCCGCCGCTGCACGACGTGTTTCGACAGCTTCATGTTCGGGATCCCGTACTGCAGCAGCCCGCCGACCCGGTTGGCCCGCTCATAGACGGTGACGTGGTGCCCGATCCGGTTCAGCTGGTCCGCGGCGGAGAGCCCCGCGGGGCCGCTGCCGACGATGGCAACCCGTTTGCCGGTCCGCGTCTTCGGCGGATCCGGGGTGATCCAACCTTCGGCCCATGCGCGGTCGACGATCGCGTTCTCGATGTTTTTGATCGTGACCGGCGGGTCGGTGATCCCGAGCACGCACGCCCCTTCACACGGGGCCGGACAGGTCCGTCCGGTGAACTCGGGGAAGTTATTCGTCTTGTGCAGTCTTTCGATCGCTTCCCGCCATCGGCCCTGGTAAACGAGATCGTTCCATTCGGGGATCAGGTTGTCGATCGGGCAACCGCTGGTCGACTGACAGAACGGGACCCCGCAATCCATGCACCGGGCGCCCTGTTCGGTGAGCTGATCGACACGCGGCTCGGTGTAGATCTCGTCGTAATCGTTGAGCCGGACCACCGGTAAACGCCACGGCACTTTTTTGCGGTCGAACTCTTTGAACCCGGTTGGCTTTCCCATCGTCGTTTCCTTTTCGCTGTTTTGGTGGATTGTTGTTCCGCTGCCACGGTTGCCCCGGCGTGTCGCCGGCTTTCCCCCCGGCGTGTCGCCGGCTGCGTTTTCTTTCTTCGCGTCGTTTCTTCCGTCGCGTCGCAAACGCCCGCGTTCGGGCGATCGACATCGATCAGACGCCGGCGGTCTCTTCCTCACGCATCCGTTCCTCCAACACCCGCTTGTAGTCGATCGGCATGACCTTGACGCAGCGTTCGAGGAACCCGTCCCAGTCCTCCAGTGCGGCGGCCGCGACGGCACTTCCCGTCAGCTCTTGGTGCTGGGTGATCAACGCCCGCACGTCTTGTTCTTCCTCGGCGGATTCGATCCGTTCGAGCACGACCGTGCCGAAGTTGCAGTGCGTTTGCAGCTTGTCGTGTCGGTCCCACACGTAGGCGATCCCGCCCGACATCCCGGCGGCGAAGTTTCGCCCGGTGGGGCCGAGCACCACGACGCGGCCCCCGGTCATGTATTCACACCCGTGGTCGCCGACCCCTTCGACCACCGTTCGGGCACCGCTGTTACGGACGCCGAACCGTTCGGCGGCGCGACCGCGGAAGAACGCCTCACCGCCGGTCGCCCCGTACAGACAGACGTTGCCGACGAGGATATTGTCCTCCGCCACGAAACTGCTCTCGCGGGGCGGGAAGACGATCAGCCGTCCGCCGGAAAGCCCTTTGCCGACGTAGTCGTTGGCGTCCCCCTCGAGTTCGATCGTGACGCCGTGGGCGAGGAACGCGCCGAGGCTCTGTCCGGCCGACCCGGTGAGCTCGATCCGAACGGTGTCGTCCGGGAGTCCCGCTTGTCCATGACGCTTGGCGATCTCGTGGCTCAGGATCGTCCCTACGGTGCGGTTGATGTTGACGACCGGGGATCGGATCACGACCGGCTCGCCCCGTTCGATCGCCGCGGCCGCCTCCGGGACGATCTTGGTGCGGTCGAGCGACTTTTCGAGCGCGTGGTCTTGAGTCTGGCTACAAATCAACCCGACGTCCTCGTGCGGTTTGCGAGCAGGGCGAAGGATCGCCGACAGATCGAGCCCGTCGGACTTCCAATGCCGAATCGCGACGTCGGTCTGTAGCAAGTCGCTACGGCCAACCATCTCGTCGATCGTGCGGCAGCCGAGCTTCGCCATCAGATGCCGGGCTTCCTCGGCGACCATGAACAGGTAATTAACGACGTGTTCGGGCCGGCCGGCGAACTTCTTTCGCAACTCGGGGTCTTGGGTGGCGATCCCGACCGGACACGTGTTGAGGTGACACTTCCGCATCATGATGCACCCCAACGCGATCAGCGGGGCGGTCGAAAACCCGAACTCTTCCGCCCCGAGCAGCGCCGCGATCACGACGTCGCGACCGGTCTTGAGACCGCCGTCGGTCTGCAACACCACACGGCTTCGCAGGTCGTTCAACACGAGCACCTGGTGGGTCTCGGCGATCCCCAATTCCCACGGCAAACCGGCGTGCTTGATGCTCGTCAGCGGCGACGCCCCGGTGCCGCCGGTATCGCCCGAAATCAAAATGTGATCGGCGTGCGCCTTGGCGACCCCCGACGCGACGACCCCGACGCCGACCTCACTCACAAGCTTGACGCTGACCCGAGCTTCCGGGTTGCTGTTCTTCAAATCGTGGATCAGCTGCGCCAGGTCCTCGATCGAATAAATGTCGTGGTGCGGCGGCGGGCTGATCAAACCGACGCCCGGCGTGCTGTAACGGATCCGGGCGATGTTTTCGTCGACCTTGCGGCCGGGCAACTCTCCCCCTTCGCCCGGCTTGGCACCCTGCGACACCTTGATCTGGATCTCGTCGGCATTGGTCAGGTACTCGATCGTGACGCCGAACCGGCCGGAGGCGACCTGCTTGATCGCCGACCGCTTGGAGTCCCCATCGGGGAGCGGGCTGAACCGCACGGGATCCTCGCCCCCTTCGCCCGTGTTGCTTTTGCCGCCCAACCGGTTCATCGCGACCGCCAACGTCTCGTGCGATTCGGTGCTGATGCTGCCGAAACTCATCGCGCCGGTGCAGAACCGCTTGACGATGTCCGATGCCGGTTGGACCTCGTCGAGCGGGATCGCGGCGGACGGGTCGTCGCGAAAATCGAGCAGCCCGCGGAGGGTGCAACGGTTGCGATTGTCCTCGTTGATCGTGTGGGCGAACCGCCAATACGCGTCCCGGTTGTTCCCCCGCGCGGCGACCTGCAAGCTGGAAATCGCTTCGGGACTCCAGGCATGCTTTTCCCCTTCGGCCCGCCAGTGATACTCGCCGAGGTTGGGCAACTGCGGGAGCCGCCCGTCTTGGCGACTCGGGTAACCGAGTTCGTGACGGCGGAGCGTCTCGTCGGCGAGGACCTCGAACGAGACCCCTTGGATCCGACTCGCGGTGCCGGCGAAGCAGCGGTCGATGATCTCGTCGCGGAGCCCGAGCGCTTCGAAAATCTGCGCCCCTTTGTAACTCTGCAGGGTACTGATGCCCATCTTCGCCATCACCTTGAGCATCCCCTTGGCGACCCCCTTGCGATACGCCGCGACGACCTGGTCATCGTCAAGCGACGAGGGGAGCAGCCCCTCCTGTCGAGCCTTCCATAACGCCTCGAACGCCAAGTACGGGTTGATCGCGTCCGCCCCATATCCGACCAGCAGGCAATGATGGTGGACCTCGCGGGCCTCACCGGTTTCGATCACCAACCCGATCCGCGTCCGTTTGGCGCGGCGGACCAAGTGTTGATGAACGGCCCCGACGGCGAGCAACCCGCTGACCGGGACTCGGTCGTGGCTGATGTCGCGATCGCTCAGCACGACGAGCTCGATCCCGGCGTCCGCCGCCGCCTCGGCCTCGGCCGCGATCCGGTCCAAGGCGTTCGTCATCCCGGGCTTCCCCTCGGACCGGTCGAACGTGATATCGATCACCCGGCTCCGCCAACCGGCATGGTCGATGTGCTTGATCGCCGCGACTTCCTCGTTGGTCAAAATCGGATGGTCGACGAGCAACCGGTGGCAATGGCTCTCGGTCGCCCCGAGCAAGTTCTGCTCGGGACCGATGTAGCACTCCAGCGACATGATCACCTCTTCGCGGATCGAGTCGATCGCCGGGTTGGTGACCTGCGCGAAGAGCTGCTTGAAGTAGTCGTAAATCATTCGCGGCTTGTCGCTCAGACACGCAAGCGCCGAGTCGTTCCCCATCGAGCCGACCGGGTCGCGGAGCTGTTCGACCAGCGGCCGGAGCATGAAGTTCATCGTCTCCGCCGTGTAACCGAACGCTTGCATCCGGGCGAGCAGCGTGTCGCCGTCGAACCCGTGCGGCTCCGATTCGGGGTGCAGGTCGGCCAGCCGAATGCGTTGCTTGCGGAGCCATTCACCGTACGGCTTTCGCCGCGCGAAGTCGGACTTCAACTCTTCGTCCGGAATCAGCCGCCCTTGTTCGAAGTCGACCAAGAACATCCGCCCGGGCTGAAGCCGTCCCTTCTCCTTGACGATCGCCGGGTCGACGGGCAACACCCCGACCTCGCTGGCCATGATCACCCGATCGTCGTGCGTGATGTAGTAGCGGCTGGGGCGGAGACCGTTGCGGTCGAGCGTCGCGCCGATGTACTGGCCGTCGGTGAACGCGATCGACGCCGGCCCGTCCCAAGGCTCCATCAAACACGACAGATACTCGTAAAAAGCCCGCTTTTCCTCGGGCATCGTCTCATGCTTCTGCCACGCCTCGGGGACCATCATCATGATCGCCTCCTGCAACGTCCGGCCGTTGAGCAACAGGAACTCGAGGACGTTGTCAAAGGTCCCCGAATCGCTGCAGTCCGGTTCGACGACCGGGAACAGCTTCGACACCTCGTCGCCGAACAGCTCGCTTCGGGCCGACCCCTCGCGGGCCCGCATCCAATTGCTGTTCCCCCGCAACGTGTTGATCTCGCCGTTGTGGCTCATGAACCGCAGCGGCTGCGCCCGGTCCCAGCTCGGGAACGTGTTCGTCGAAAACCGGCTGTGGCACATCGCCAAGTGCGTTTCGAAATCCGGGTCGCGAAGGTCCGGGAAGTACGGCATCACCTGAGCCGGGGTCAGCATCCCCTTGTAAATGATCACCTTCGTGCTCAGCGAACAGACATAGAACATCAGCGCCTGGGATAGCTGGTCGTTCCCCCGCAACCGATGACTGGCTTGCTTCCGGATCGCGTACAAACTCCGCTCGAACGCCTCCGCTTCGATCCCGTCGGCGGCGGCGACGAACAACTGCTCCATCACCGGTTCGCTCTGACGCGCGGTCGGGCCGACGTCGGCCAAATCGGTCTCTTGAGGCACCGGACGCCAACCGATCAGTCGCTGCCCCGCCTCCGCGACCAAACGCTCGATCGTCTCCTTGCAATGCGCCCGCTCCGACACGTCAACCGGCAAGAAAATCACCCCCGCGGCGAACTTCCCCGGCTCCGGCAATTCGGCCCCCAGATCTTCGCGGGCGACTTTGCGGAGGAATTTGTGAGGCAACCCGCACAGGATCCCGGACCCGTCCCCGGTGTTCGGCTCGCAGCCGCACGCGCCGCGGTGGTCCATGTTCTGCAAAATCGTGTCGGCGTCCGCCACGATCTGATGACTCGGTTTCCCCTTGATGTGGGCGATGAATCCGACACCGCAGGAATCTTTTTCGTGCGCCGGGTCGTACAAACCGGCGGCGGTCGGCAAATGGATCAGCGAGCTCTTCAGTGACATGGGGATTCTCTCTCTCTTGATCGACTAATCGCTTATTCGCGGTCCCCGGCGGCGGAGTGGCCGACCGGTGTGACTCGTGTTCGCCGCCATCTCGGGCTCGGCGTGTTCGGGCTCGGCGTGTTCGGGCTCGGCGTCCGGTTCCCAGGGATCGCACGGGGCGGACCATCCAACTTGCCATCGACGTCGTCTCCGTGCGCGGCCGACGTCGTCTCAGTGCGCGGCCGACATCGTCCGCGCGGCCTTCAAGGGCGGCTCCTCCGCCGCCCGTTTCGCCACGCCCCCGCGAGGCCGTGGCGCCGACTCGAGCGGGCGGCCGAGCAGCAACGACCCGAATTCCGCCGCCGCCCGACTGAGCTGCGCCGAACGGCGAAAAATGATTCCTAGCGGCCGCGTCATCCGCAGCCCCCGGCACGCGACGACGCGGAGAGAGCCGGTCGCCGTCTCACGACGAACCGCCGCCTCCGGAACGATCCCGATCCCACGGTTCGCCTGAATCGCACGGACCATCGAGTCGGCATTGTCGAATTCCATCCGCACGTCCACCTTCACACCCGCCTTGGCGAGCGTCTGGTCGATCTCGTGCCGGATCGTCAGGCTGCGGTCGAACCCGACCATCCGAATCCCGTCCAAGTCTTCAACCGAGACCTCGTTCGGCGTCGCGAACGGATGCTCGGCCGAACAGACCAACCGCATCGGTTCACGCTGCCAAAGCACGTACTGCAGGTCGCGAGTCCCGCGGGGAAAGCTCACCAACCCGAAGTCGACCGCCCCCTCGGCCGTCAATTCCACCACCCGCTGGCTCGACCCGAATTCCGTCTGGACCTCGACGTCAGGATGCAACGAACCGAATTCGGCCGTCGCCTCCGGCATGTAACTCAGACCGACCGAATAGATCGCGCCGACCACGACCCGGCCGCTCAGCCGGTTCCCCGCCGTACGGACCTCCTGCTCCAGCTGGCGGTAGCTCTTCAAAATCGGACGCAACCCCGATCGGTAGGCCCGTCCCGCTTCGGTCAGCACCAACGGGCGTTTCGAACGGTCGATCAACCGAACCCCGAGCGACTCCTCCAAGTGCTGCACCGACTGGCTCACCGCGCTCTGCGTCAACTTGTGAACGGCCCCAGCCCGTGAAAAGCTGCGTTCGTCGGCGACCGTGCAGAAAACTTCGAGTGATCGGAGGTGCAACGTGGGTTCGACCTTAGATTAGCGGTTCTTATGCTAACGGCTTTCGTTCACAGGAAAGCTTATGCAAGCTACGAACCGCGGCCGCCCCCGTCAAGCCACTTGGTGATATTTGATCGGGTCATTCTGCCCCGGCGACGTGGAACCGTTTGGGGAGTGTGAACGCGTACAGCACGATGATCGCCCCGCCGCTGAGGAGCGCCCACGGCACGAACTCCCCGGGACTCACGACCCTCGTCCGCCGCGAGGGAGGCGCGTTCGGATCGGCAAATTCCGAAGCCGACGATTCCCCGGCCGCGTACACGGTGGCACTTTCGATCAACATCGATTCGATGCCAACGATCATCGTCATGATGCCGATGGCGAGAAATAGCGAACGCCACATGGTTGGAGATCCCGATCTCAAAGGGACGAAGTCTTCACCCGCTATGATCGGCTCACCGCGACCGCCATCCGTAACGATCGGGGATGACGTGTCAGCACCGCGATGACCGCCAAGACCCGTAAAAGAGGGACCAGCATGACCAGGAAGGCCGCCGCGGTGAGCCACGAACCGGGGTTCCTGACCGGACGGGGAGGCTTCCTGACCGGACGGGGATTTCGGAACATGGGCGGGCGGCATGCCGTTTGGGGGCTGCTTGCCGAGTTGGCTCTGCTGGTGGGGCTGTTCTTTCTCTACGGCGGTGACCCGCCCCCGATGGTCAACGAGGCCCACTACCTGGCCCAAGCCAAACATTTCTGGGACCCGAGCTGGTGTCCGGACGACCAGTTTCTCACCTCGGCAAAGGCGCACGCGGCGTTCTACGCCTTGTTCGGATGGCCGACCCGGCTGGTGTCACTCGAAACGGCCGCCTGGGTCGGACGCCTGGCCGGGTGGCTGACGCTGGCGATCGGGCTCCGTCACCTCACGAGGGCTTTCATCCCGGTTCGCTTCGCGTCGCTTGCCGTCGCCACGGTTTGGATCGCCGGGATCGAGTACGCGAACTTCGCCGGGGAGTGGGTGGTCGGCGGGATCGAGGGGAAGGTTCCGGCTTACGGATTGACGCTCGTCGGGATGGGGGAAATGGCCCGGCGACGTTGGCAAAACGCTTGGGTGGCGTTGGGGGCGGCCGCCGCGTTCCACGTCCTCGTCGGCGGATGGTCGGTGATCGCGACCCTGGTCGCCTGGGGGATGACCGAGGCTCGTCGCCCCAATCGCGCGCCGCTGTTTCGTCCCGGTCTATTGGTTGGCGGTGGGCTGGCGTTGGTGGGACTCGTCCCGGCCGTCTGGTTGACGGCCGGGGTGACGGCCGAGGAATCGGCGGCCGCGGCCCGCATTTACACCTACTTTCGGCTCCCCCATCACCTGCTCCCCTCCAGCTTTCCCACGTCGTGGTACGTGCGGCACGGGGTGCTCGTCGTCGCGACGGGGGGACTCCTTTGGGCCGCCGCCCGCCATGGCCGCCGCCCGGCTTGGCGACGGGTGGGCTGGTTCGCCTTCGCCACGGTCGGGCTCGCGATCATCGGCCTGGGGATCGGCACGTTGACGACCTCACATCCAGACTTAGCGGCAAGGCTGCTGCGTTACTACTGGTTCCGTCTCACCGATGTCGCGGTACCCCTCGTGGCGGCACTCGCCGTCGCTCGCCTGTTCGTCGTCCCACTCGTCCTCCGATCCCCCCCCACTCCTTACCGTGGGACCGGGTCGTTCCGCTTTCTGGTCAGCGCCGCCCTCTTGCTGGTCAGCGCCGCGGCCGTCGGGCGGAGCAGCTTCGAGCGGATGCGGCTCGGTGTCCCGCCCGCCGCAAGCCACCGGATCCTCGGCTGGGACGCCGACGCACCGCCCAAGCGTCAGCAAGCGACCTTTCGCGATTGGCTCGCGGTGTGTCGATTCATCCACGCCACCACCCCCGAAGACGAAACGTTCCTGACGCCCCGGCACCAACAAACGTTCAAATGGTATGCGGGGCGTGCCGAGGTGGTGAACTGGAAAGACGTCCCGCAAGACGCTGCCAGCCTCCAAGACTGGACGACACGCTTCCGCGAAGTCTTCCCACGGCGGCTCGGTACGGTCCGCGTGTCGATCCAGTATTCGACCCTCCGGGAACTCGCCGAGAAATACGACGTCCGCTACTTGCTCGTCGACCGCCGCGTGAACGGACCCCATCTGCCGTTGGTCCGCATCTATCCCCGAGCCCCCGAACGGAATGACACCTACGCGATCTACGAGCTGCCCCGCTGAACCGTGTGATCGGCCGAACCGTTTGATCACCCGAACGGCCTGCCCGCTCAGAGCCTGTCCGAAAAGGGGCCGACCCTCTCTTGGAGCGAGCCGGTAGTCACCCAAGGACGCGGAAAAGCCGTTTCACGCAATGTCAGCTGGAAATCTACAAAGGGTCGGCCCCCTTTTCGGACAGGCGCTCATTCCCGAAACGCGTGGACATTCCCGAAACGCGTGGACATTCCCGAAACGCGTGGACATTCCCGAAACACGTGGACATTCCCGAAACACGTGGACATTCCCGAAACACGTGGACATTCCCGAAACACGTGGAACGCCAAACACCGATCCGGCGTTCACCGGATCAACGCGACCTCGACCTCTAAACCGGGACCGAACCCGAGCATCACCCACGGCTTCGCTTGGGCCGTTCGTCGGAACGAATCGAGGATGATCGGCATCGTCGCGGAGGACATGTTCCCATGTTCGGTCAATACCCGTCGCGGCGTCGCCAACGCGTCCCCCGCAAGCCCGAGCGCCTGCTCGACCGCGGTCAGAATCCTGGCCCCGCCCGGATGCACGGCCCACCCGCCGATCGTCTCGACAAACTCGCCGTGCCGCCCCAACCAGGCTCGCAGATATTCCGCCAAATGGGCCGAAATCAACTCGGGGACCTTGGCCGACAACGTCATTTCGAAACCGTGGTTGCCGACCCGCCACGTCATCGCGTCGCGGCTGGCAGGGATCAGATACGAACCGGTCGCGATGATCCGATCACCGGTCGCGGCGAGACCGTCGGCACGCCCCACGGCGGAGGCACGCGCCGGCCGTCCCGGCTCGGCCGAAGAAACCGGCCCTCCCGCCACCACCATCGCGCCGGCACCGTCGGCGAATATCGCCCCGGAGACGATCCGGTTGGCGTCGAACCCGTACTGATAGTGAAGGCTGCACAATTCCACGCAGCAGATCAACACCCGCGCATCCGGCTCGGCGGCGATCAGCCCGCGGGCGACACGGAGCCCGTTAATCGCGGCGTGGCATCCCATGAATCCGACCTGAATCCGCTCGACCCCCGGTGCCAGCCCCAACCCGTCGATTAGCTCGATATCAACCCCCGGGGCGCTAAACCCGGTACACGTGACGGTGATCAAATGCGTCACTTCGGAAGCATCGATCCCGGCTTGCCGAAGCGATCGGGTCGCCGCATCGACGGCCAACCGCGGCGCTTCGGCGGCATACCGGTCGTTGCGATCTTCGGTCGAAGGGCCACGGTCCGACGCCGACTCGGCCGGCGGATAAAAACTCTGGACGACCGCGCCGCCCGGACCCGACTCCAACAGCACGCTGCCCCGATTCCCGATCCCGGTCCGCCGGTACAAGACACTCAGCTTGCGGCGCTCTTCGAGATTCGTACACGACACCGTCGACGCGTACTCGGCCGCCCGCTCACGGTCGATCCGGTGTTTCGGAAGGGCCGTCCCGATCCCAAGAATCTCGGCCATCAAGTTCACTCCAACGTTCGAAGGATCGGTCGGGCGAGCCACGGGGCGCGACGGATCGCGACCGACGCCGCCCTCCGTAACCCGCCCGATCGGATCGCCGTGGTCAGCCGGCTACAACGGGCCCGTGGCCCCCACATCAATTCGCGATAGCGGTCACGCCACCGGTCACCTGTCGACTCGCGAGCCCCACCGTCGGACACCAAATGGTCCGCCGCCGCGATCCCTGTTTGCAAAGCCCACGTGATCCCCTCGCCCGTAAACGGTTCGATGTACCCGGCCGCGTCCCCCACCGCGATCAACCGTCCTCGGCCGGCAACCCGCGCCCGACGCAGTGGTCCTGTCACAAGTGGCCCCGTCACAAGTGACCCGGCCGCCATCGAACCGGCGTCCGTCTCCCGATCGCCGGTCGGCTTCCCGCGGGCGATCGCGATCGCCTCCGACACCAACCGATCACGCCCCCCTTTCCTCGCAAATCCGTGGACCGCGGCGGCAACGTCAACCCGTCCGTCTTCCAACCGAGCCGTCCCGACGTAGCCGCGCCCGTCGCAAGCCATCCGGATCTCACCCGCCTCCGCCCCCGCCAAATCGTCCCCCGCCGTATACCCCAGCGTCCACGCCAACCCGACCGGCCCGTGCGGCGGTTCGACCCACGGCAATATCGGATGTCCGTTGACCCGTGGCATGACGACCCCGTTCAGCCCCGCCGCGATGACGACCGTCTCATACCCCTCGGTGATCGTACGGCCGCCCTCCGATAACGACACGGTCACCCGATCCGGTTCGGCGGCAACAATCGCGGCCGAGCAAGGCTGGCGGATCAAGACCCCCGCCCTCGCGGCCTTCCGGAGCAACTCCTCGTCCAACCGTTCCCGCGAGATCGAGACGCCCCCGCGAAGGGGAACAGAGACACCTCTGCCGTCGAAAATCCCCCGCCACCGATCGAGCCGAACCCCGTTCGCCTCGACCCAGTGGCGGCACCCGAGCTCTTCCAACGCCCGCAATCCGGCGCCGCCGAGACAACACCCACAAACCTTGAACCGCGGGAACACCGACCGCTCGACCAGCTCCACCGGCAAACCGTGGTGGCAAAGACGGATCGCCGTGGCGGCCCCGGCAGGTCCGCCGCCAATCACCAACACGGGGTTTGCGAAACCCGTCATGCAAACGCCGGGACCGAGAGCGGCACGTCGACGACGTCGATCGATGCCAAGAACCGACACGGAAACAGCGGCCGTACATCGACCGGGTGGGCCAACGCCCGCTCGGCCAGCACCGCGAACTCCCCGCGGGTGTACGCCCCGCGGACGCTGGCTGCCGCGTCGTCATGGACGACAGGTGACCGCGTCACCATCCGCGCCGCTGCCGCGACCAGAAAGAGGTTCGTCCGCGACCGCTCTAGGTCACACACGAGCGCGGCGATCTCCGCCGACGCACGCATCGACTGAAGCAGCTTGATCACTTGATAGTCGTCCAAATGGTGGATGAACAGCGAACAGGTCACGACGTCGAACCCCAGCGGCAACCCGTCGCGGACACAATCGCGACGGATCGCCGTGACTTCGACACCCCGCTCTCGTGCCAGCCGGCTGGTCGTCTCGATCGCGACCTCGCTGATGTCAACCGTCGTCAACCGTAACCGCAAACCCGACGCCTTGGCCCATTCGGCCCACGCGACGGCAACGTCTCCGCCCCCGCTGGCCACGTCGAGCACCCGCAACGGGCGGTCATCGAGCCGTACCGCGTACCGTTTCAACCGCCGAAACAAAACGCGCGATACCCCGCTGATCCGATTCAATCGGGCCAGCCCCTTGAGGGCCTCGACATGATCGCGCTCCGGCAATCCCGGGTCGTCCATCCGCTCGGGGGTTCGAGACCTTGGGAACGTCATGACGTCGAGGGGGAAGCCGGGTGCTGGTGGTCACCACGCGATGCCAGCCGAACGACGAACGCCACCGAAACGAAGAACACCAGGATGCTGACCCACTGCGAAATCGACAACTCCGTTCCGAAGCGTCCCGCCTCGTCGACGCGAACGATCTCCAACACGAACCGAACCACAGCGTAACCGGCGAAACCGGCGAACATCAGCACCCCCGGGCGCCAACGCCACCGCGAGACCACCAGAAGCAACCCGGCCATCACCGCCGCGCTCAGGCTGCTCCACAACTGCGCCGCCCGTACCGGCAACGCCCTCCCGGGCAACTCGTCCGGGCCCCAGCGAAAACGGTCCCCCTCGATGCGAACCTGAATCGCCGATCGGATCGCCTCGCGCGCCACGTCCCGGTCCGATTCGTCGTCGATCGCGGCAACCGTCCCGATCGTGTCGATACGCTGGCCGGCACGGATCCCCGCCCGCTCGGCCAAACTCCCCGGACGGACGGAGATCACCACGCGCCGCACCGGATCGATCTGCAACCCGACCAATTCCCCCGAACGAAGTTGCTCCTCGTAAACCGGACTGCCCGGAGGAAACTCGATCGCCATCGGCCCCGGTTCACAACGCCCACCGTAACAGCACCCGTTCATCAAGCAACCGATCCGACCGAGCGCGATCCCGACGAAAATGCACGGGATGATCACGTCGCCGATCACCAACCACGGAAGTCGATGTCGGATCAAGAACACCACCGCCGAGGCGAACCCGCCCAAAATTCCCCCGTATACGACCAACCCCCCTTCGGTGAACAGCACCATGTCGCGGAGCGAATCGAAATGGTCGCGGTACTGGATCACATAAAAAAGCCTGGCCCCCGCGATCCCCCCGATGAACACCCACGGCGCCAAAGCGTAAATCGTCTCCGCGGATACCCCGTAACGCGGCGCACGGTACGCCGCCAACCCCACCGCCGCGACGACAGCGAACAACAACATCACCCCGTAACCGCGGATCGCCATCCCCAACGGCTCGCCTGCCAAATCCCGGACCTCCGCCATCGGCAACGCGAAGGCGACGACCGCCGCTGCGATCCCCCACATTGGCCCCTCGCCGACCAACACGTCCCAAATCGACTCGCCCCGTTTCGCCCCCCAAGCCAACCGGACGATCAACAAAATTGCCAACCCGATCAGCACCCAACCGAAGCCGAATACCGGCAAACCGGCCACCTCGTGGGGAATCACCAATAAAGTTCGACGCATGGGGGAATCGCCCGAATCGACACGGGTTACAAGGCTCGTTGGGGATCCCCCCGTCATACGCTCTGACGGTCTCGGACGCGACCCCGTCTGCGTCGCGGATGTCGTCGAGACTTCCGACGGGTTGATCTTGAACCGGGAACACCGACTCGTCTACTTTCCGTCCGCCCGAAGCCGCTTCCGACCTCCCGAACCCGGCGCCCAAGTCCTCGCGCGAAGCCCCGCAGATCCCCGCCCGAACGACCGGAGTCGCCCCGTGAACCGCTTCCCGTTCTCTCTTCCGATCACCGTTCCCCCGCCGATGTCCCTGATCATCATGACGGGCGTGGTCTCGTTACTGACCGCCAAGTCGCTGCCCGCCGACGAAGGGAGGCCATCGAATCCGCCGTCTTTTCGTGTCGATATCCGGTTTTACGAAGCCGAATCGATAGGGGGCGACCCGACGGTCCCCCTCTCCGCACACCGGATCCTGTTCCACCGCGGCGTCACGTACGACCTCCCGCAATCCCCCCGCGATCGCGTCCGTTTCGTCACCGTCGTCGACCCCAACCGATCCCGCGTGATGCTGTTGGACCGGCAATCGAAAGTCCGCGCCACCGTCCCGACCGATCACTTGGTCGAGCTCACCGCGAAAATCCGCTCGACAACCGAAAACGCCGAAAAACGCGACGGCCTCGGGCTCAACGCGAACGTCGCCGTCGACGCCCCGAACCGGCGGTACTCCATCGGCTTCGGCCGCGTCACCTACCGTACCGATACCCGCCGCCCCACCGACCCCGCCGTCGCACGAGCGTTCGGCCGCTTCAGCGACTGGGCCGGACGGCTGAACATCGCTCGACCCTCCGACGCCCCGCCACCGTTCGCTCGGATGACCCTCAGCCGCTCCCTGGTCGCCGCCGGGCTGATTCCCGAGACGATGACGGTCACGATCCGCAACGACCCGAGCGACCTCCAATTCAACGTCACGCACGAACTGACCGAGCGGCTCGACGAGGACGACCTGAAACAAATCCGCGAGGTCGAAGGGATGATGGCCGCCTACCGTGATATCCCCTTCGAATCGTTCCCGGAATGAACGGATTCCTCGTGCTAGGGCGTCACCCAACGGCGACCAAGCAACCGTCAGGAAATCACGTCAACCCTTAGCGGAACGGCGCAAGCCGTCCGGTCTCACGGCAGCGGAGGGGATCGATCGTTCGTTCCCGACGGTTGCTACCGCCAAATTTCCAGGGCGCTCTGGGTAAAGAACGCCAAGTGGACGACGAGTAACGTCGCGGGGATGATCCGCCGCCCCGAAGCGAAGGCGAACAGTGCCAACCCACACCCGAGCGTGGCCACGGGAAACGCCCCTCCCGGAAAGGTCCAAACCGCCGCGGCCGCAAAACCGGCCACGATCGCCGATGCCCACAACGAGCCGCTCGCCGTGTAGCGAACCGCCCCCCCCTCCCATGCCGAGCCGTCGTCCCATGCCGAGCCGTCGTCCCATGCCGTGCGGCTGCCCCCCACCGCGTCTCCGCTAACTTCCGAACCCACGGCCGCGTCGCGTGTCGACGTGCCAGTTCCCACGACGGGTTCCGCCGGGTCGAACGGCGATCCGACGCGGACGCCGAAACCCTGGCCTTCCTCCGCGTCGAATCGATCCGCCGCCCCGGTGGCTCCGCCCGCTTCTGAGCCGCTTCGGTTCGCTTCGTCGCCGGATGACATCAAGACGTGAACGGGGGGTGAGTGGCAATTTCTTGTCGGTTCTTCAAGCGTTTCGCTATCTTACATGGACATCCCCGAATCTCGAACACCGAGGACGCATGTCCGCTCGATGACACGCGTTGCCTGACCGACCGAACCCGCGAGTGATGCTTTGATACCCCTCGAATCGTCCCTTCTTTCCCCCACACAATCCGCGACCCCCTCGGAAGCATCCCGACCTTCCGACCCGCCGTCTCCGGTTCGATCCCGCGTCCTCGCACCGCTCGGGCTGTTCATCACGCTGGCCGTCGCCGCACCAGCCTTCGCCGAACAACACGGACCGAGCGAGCCGCTCGAGCCGGTCGTCGCGGAGGCATCGAAAGAAGCGGAGCAGGGGATGGCGGGGATCCGAATCCCAGACGGCCTGGAAATCGGCTTGTTCGCCGCTGAACCTGACGTCGCCAACGTCGTCGCGTTCGACATCGATCACCAAGGTCGGGTCTACGTCTGTGAAACGTTCCGGCAAAGTCGGGGGGTGACCGACAACCGAAAGCATGACCAGACGTGGCTGCTGGCCGATCTGGCGGCAAAGACCGTCCAAGACCGCATCGATTATCACAAACGGTTGCTCGGCGACGCGGTCATCACGTACCGACAACACGACGATCGGATTCGCCGGCTGGTCGACACCGACGGGGACGGACGCGTCGAGGAGAGCACGGTCGTCGCGGACGGCTTCAACCGGCTCGAAGAGGGCACCGGGGCGGGGATCTTGGTGCGGGGCAACTCGATCTATTACACGTGCATCCCGCGTCTTTGGAAACTGACCGACTCCGACGGGGACGGTCGCGCCGACGAGCGAAAGGTCTTGTCGGAAGGCTATGGCGTCCGGGTGGCGTTCCGCGGCCACGATCTCCATGGCCCCCTGCTCGGCCCCGACGGGCGGCTCTATTTTACGGTCGGTGACCGCGGCTTTCACGTCACCGCCGACGACGGCAACGTGCTCGCCGACCCCGACGTCGGTGCGGTGTTTCGCTGTGAACGAGACGGGACCGGGTTGGAGGTCTACTGTAAAGGGCTGCGAAACCCCCAAGAACTCGCGTTCAACGATATCGGTGACCTGTTCACCGTCGACAACAACAGCGACAGCGGCGACCAAGCCCGAATCGCTCACCTGCTCGAAGGGGCCGACTTCGGGTGGCGGATGCATTACCAGTATCTGCCCGATCGTGGCCCCTATAACCGCGAGCGGATCTGGGAACCGTTCCACGCCGACCAACCGGCGGACGTGATGCCGCCCGTCGCGAACCTCACCGATGGCCCCAGCGGGTTGACGTACTATCCCGGTTCCGGGTTCGGCGACCGGTTTCGCGATACGTTCCTGATTTGCGACTTCCGCGGCGGACCGAGCAACAGCGGCGTGCGGTCGTTTCGGCTCGGCGACAACGGCGGAACTTACACGCTCCAACGGCACGACCAACCGATCTGGTCGGTGCTCGCAACCGACATCGCGTTCGGACCCGACGGGGCGATCTACCTCAGCGACTGGGTCAACGGCTGGGAAGGTCTCGGGAAAGGCCGAATCTATCGCCTCACCGATCCCGATCGGCAAACGGACCCGATCATCGCCGACGTCCGACGGCGGTTGGCCTCCGATTGGTCCGCGACCGCCTCGGACGAATTGATCGATCTGCTCGAACATGTCGACCGGCGGGTGCGGTTGGAGGCACAGTGGGAACTCGCCGAACGTGCCGAGGTCGACGCGATGCTATCGCTCGCGCGAGACCCTTCCTCGGAACGAACCCCAAGGTTGCATGCGATTTGGGGCGTCGACCAGGCCGCCCGGCATGACGCTTCGGTCCGCGAAACGATCTGTGGGCCGATCCGCGAACTGTTTGCCGACCCCGATCCGGTGATTCGCGCGGCCGCGGTGAAGGTCGCCGGGGAACGCCGTGATGACGAAGCGACGCCCAGGCTTCGGGAACGTCTTCACGACGATTCACCCCGCGTTCGTTACTTCGCGGCGATGTCGCTGGCACACCTGAAAACGCCCGCCGCGTTCGACGAAGTCGTCGCGAT
Organism: Pirellulaceae bacterium; assembly: GCA_041685355.1. GTDB lineage: Bacteria > Planctomycetota > Planctomycetia > Pirellulales > Pirellulaceae > JAWLFY01. Next base: position 65,093 of record JAWLFY010000010.1, read on the forward strand.
GCTCGCCGAAAACGACAACCAAGACCCCGCGCTCCGCCACGCCGCGACCCTCTATTTAGCCAACGCGGTCAAGCCGTCCTGGGTCGCCGATCTGGTCGCCCACCACAGCGAACCGGTGCGTCGGGCCGCCGTCGTCGCACTCGGGCGAAGCTCCAGCGAACTCGTCGCCAAATTCCTCGGCGACCCCAGCCCCCGTGTCGTCGCCGATGCCGCCCGCGCGATCTATGACCGATCGATCCCGGTCGCGATGGGCCCGCTCGCCGCACTGGCGACCGAACCGCCCAACCGATCGAACGACGTCGATCCGGAACTCCTTGACCGCCGAATGCGGCGATCCCTGCACGCGAACTTTCGCTTGGGCAACGCCGCCGCCGCCCGGGTCCTCGCGAACTACGCTTCCGAGATCGAAGCCCCCGAGCCGCTTCGGCTGCAATCGCTCGAACTGCTTGGGGCTTGGGGCTCGGATGACCCCCGCGACCGCTTCACCGGCGAATTCGACCCCAGCGGAGGACGAAACGTCGCCGACGCACGCGACGCGTTGACGCCCCGGATCGAGCAATTGATGGCGTCGACCGAATCGATCCGCGAACGCGCCATGCAAGTCGCTTCGACCCTCGGGATCAAAAAGATCGTCCCGGCCCTGGTCAAGCGAGTCGGCGACGGACAGCAACGCGCGGCGCTGCGGGCGACGGCGCTGAGATCGCTAGCACGACTCGACCCGCCACGGGCCGTCGAGGTCGCCAGAAACATCGAACCGGAGCCGGCCAACGAATTGGTCCGAACCGCGTTGACGGTGCTCAAGGATCATGACGCCAACCGCTCGGTACCGGTCTTCATCCGGGCGACCCGATCCAGCGGTGTCGCGGTTCGGCAAGCCGCTTGGGACGCGCTCGCTCGCGCCGGCGGGCCGGAGGCAAGCGAAATGATCGAGGACGGCGTGCGGGACTACCTCGACGGTTCGCTCGCCGCCGATTCACATCTGAACGTGCTCGAGGCGGCCGAAGGGCGGATCGACGAGGCCCTCGCGAAAGAACTGGCGACCCGTCGTGAGTCGCTCGCCGGCGAAGACCCACTGGGCCAATGGCTCCCCTCCCTGCATGGCGGCGACCCGTCGATCGGTCGGCGTTTGTTCTTCGAAAAAGCCGAACTGTCGTGCGTTCGCTGTCACCGCGTCGCGGGCGACGGAGGCGCCGTCGGACCCGATCTCACCAACATCGCCAAGACCCGCGACCGACGCTACCTTCTCGAGTCGATCTGCTTGCCCGACGCGACGATCGCCGAAGGATACGAGACCGCGGCGATCGCCACCGACGACGGCCAAGTCTTCGCGGGAATCGTGCAAACCGACACCGACGATCGGGTCGAACTGCTCATGCCCGACGGAGGGATCGTCCGAATCCCCGAAGACGAGATCGTGGCCCGCAAGAAAGGCCCGTCGTCGATGCCCGCCGACCTGATCCGGCACCTCTCCGCACGCGAACTCCGAGACCTCGTCGCCTACCTCGCGACACTCGACGGGAACTGAACCACAACCGAAGTCGCCCCATCGTGACGAGCCGGCACGTCACTCGTCGGCGGCCCGCATGAACGGCGTCAAGATCGGCTCCGACGGACAGAAATCGTTCTCGTCAAAGTACAGCTCGAGCTCCCGCGCCGCCGACTCCTCGCCGTCGCTGGCGTGAACCAGGTTCATCTGGCGACTGCTGCTCAAGTCCCCACGGATCGTCCCCGCGGCAGCCTTCAAACCGTTGGTCGCCCCCAGCATCTCGCGGACGACGTGGATCGCGTCAAGACCCTCCAACGCGATCGCCACGACCGGGGCGGAGGTAATGAACGACTCCAAACTCGGATAGAACGGCTTGTCGACGTGTTCGGCGTAATGACGCTTCGATAGCTCCGGGGATACCCGCAGCATCTTCATCGCGACGACGTTCAACCCCTTCGCCTCGAAACGGGCCAAGATCGATCCCATCAATCGGCGCTGGACGGCGTCGGGCTTCAGCAACACGAGTGTTCGTTGCATGGATAATCACTCCGGGTCGACCGTCCGGCGTATCGACCCCACGGGGAAAACTGAATCGGGTTCGGACTCCGGCGAGAAATCTTAGCCCGGCCGACGCCGGCGCGAACCGGTCATCGCCGCTCACGCGACTCACCCGCCGCGCGACGGCTCGCCCAAAGCGGCACCCGTTGGTCCTCTGGCAACCACTTCCGGTTGGCCCGCTCCGGGTCGTGCTGAGTCCACGTCTCGCGGAGCTTCGGGGCGACGACGGTCCGCAACACGCCGTCGTCGTGCCAACGACACTCGACACGCGTGGGGTTCCAGCGGCGTTGGGGAAGGTGTCGCGGTGACTTCACCAATCGCCACGCCCGGACATGAAACCGATGCCGCGACGCCGACCAGTCATAAAAGATCACCTGCTGAAACACCTCCCGTCCCTCTTCGTCGATGAAGTGGTTCAGCTCGATCAGGTCGACACGGCACGTCGCCGACGTCACGTCGCCCCCGGACGGGGCGTCGGTCGCGGCCTGAGAAACGAACGCCGCGAATAGCAACAGACCATTCATCGGACACCTCCGAACGGTTCGAGAACGCGGGCGAGGCCCGATCGGCGAAAAGGCCAAACGGACCGGTCACGACGCGGGCGTTCAGGGAACCGGAGGTGTCGTCATGATGGAAAAACGCCGCGCGAAACTCCCGGTACCAATATCCGCCACGACGACACAACCCCGAATTGCCCAAGAGCATCAAAGGGGTCAGAAGAGCATCAAAGGTCCATCCGGGTTTATCGTGGGCAGGCGGGGGAAAGGGGAGCGTAGGGATTCCAAAGATCGGATTTTCAGAGGCATGGAGTGCCGGGATAAACCGGTTTGGAATAGAGAATGAGAGTTTCTTACGAAGAAGGTCTAGCCAATCACTTCGGCCTCCGGCGGAGGGGCGAGGAC
>JAWLFY010000072.1:0-23325 GCA_041685355.1 Pirellulaceae bacterium
GCCCGACCCCCGTGCCGGGCGTCCCCGTGCCCGGCGCCCCCGTGCCGGGCGCCCCCGTGCCGGGCGCCCCCGTGCCGGGCGCCCCCGTGCCCGGCGTCCCCGTGCCCGGCGTCCCCGTGCCCGACGTCCCCGTGCCCGACGCTTCCGTCCGCGACGCCCACGTCCCCGGGATTCGATGGCTCAGGGGTTTCGAATTCTCGATCCGTCGCCCCGCGCCACACCGCGTCGGCACCCTCGATCGACCGCCCGAGGTGGCCATCGATGTCGGTTTCGGTGCCCGATCCGGGGCCGGGATCGGGCTCTCCTTCGCGACGGAGCAAGGTCAACGCCTCGTGGGCCGATTCCAGCTCTTCCCGGAGTGAGCGCACCTGCTCATGGGTCGGACGCGCGTCGGCATCGGCGATCGCGGCGTCGAGTTCGACCCGGGTCTGTTCCAGCCGCTTGACGAGGTCTTGGTTCGATTCGCGGAGCAGGCTGAGTTCGTTGTTCGCCGCGGAGAGGTCGTCGGTGAGCCGATCGACCGATTCGGACAGCCGTCGGACCTCCACCTCGTGGGCCGCTTGTCGCTCGTCGGTTTGCCGTCCCATTTCGGCGAGCGGCTCGAGCTCGGCGATCGATCGCGTGGCGGCTTCACACTCGTGACGCAGTCGTTCCGATTCCTGCCGCGCCTCCGCGACCGCCTTCTGCAGCTCCACCACTTGAGCATCGAGTTGTTCGGCGAGCTCTTCACACTCGGCGGCCCGCTGTCGTTCGGTGCGGGCATCCTGGCGGGCCCGTTCGAGTTCGTCGCGGATCGTTTCGAAGTCCGACTCGTACTCCTCACGCCGCGTTTGTTCCCGGCCTTCCAGCGCCGCGTGCTGCTCGGTCAGGTCGGCAAGTTGTTGACGCAGCGTGACGAACTGCGCCCGCATCGCTTCTACCGTCTCGGACGCGGTGTCGGCCTGCCCGCGCGCCGCCGCGAGTTCCCGCTCCGCCGTTTCGGCCCGCTGGCGACATTCCGCCTCGGCCCGCCTCAATTCCTCTTCGCGGCGTTCGAACTCACGCGTTAACTCGTTGTTCTCCCGACGGATTTTCTCCAGTCGGTCTTGCGCCTCGGTCAGCGTCCGTTCCGCGAGTTCGGAACGAAACGCTGCCGATGTCAGCTCGCTCTCCCGCTGGCGGAGATCTTCGAGTCGAGCCCACAACTCCGATTCGCGTTGCCGAAGTTCCGATTCGCGGCCGTCGCTACGGGCGTCGCGACGGTCGCACTCGGCGTGGCGGCGGTCGCATTCCGCTTGGCGTGCCCGCCACAGGTCGACCTCGCGGCGGAGCCGTTCCCGCCACCAACGCGCGTCGCCTCCGACCGAGTTCTTCTCCTCCCCCGCACGCCTCCGATCGTCACCCCCCGCGGCCCCGTGCCCCAGCCCGGTGCCGGACGTATCGGACCCCGACTCGGCCGTGACGAGAGTCGAATCGAGGAACGACAATCGACCCAACGAACCGGGTTCGCCCGCGCCGAACGGGGGAACCTGAAACGCCACCCCGCGAATCGGGGCGGACGCCGATGTCGAAAGGAGCTCGAAACGGTAGCTGCCGAGCGTCAGTATGTCGCCAAGCCGGAGCGTCCCCTCGCTGACGCGGTCCCCGTTGATCTCGATCGGCACCGAATAGGCACGAACGTTGATCCGGTCGGGGTCGCGGATCAACACCGCGTGGAGCGGCAACAGGCCGTCGTCGGAGAGCCGGATCGAACATCCTTCCCCCGATCCGAACGTGTATCGCGGGCCGCTCAACCGAAGCCGACGAACCGGTGACTCGGGGCGGGTCACGCGGAACTCGATCGCCGTCGTTGCCCCCGGATGCACGACGCTTTGGCTCGAACCCCCCTCCGCCGAACCGTCACGTTCCCCCGGCATTACCAGCAACGGGGCGGTGGTCGGTTCGAACCCGCCGAACAAAGCGGGGGGCGCACCGCTGGGATCGGACTCAGGGGGTAGCATTCCGGTCGTGTGGTCCGTCGTCACCTTCGAATTCCCTTCCGTTGGTACCGGTCGGCATCCTTGTCCCCGGGCTCCCCTCAATCAATCAACTCCGCCGCACTCGGAAACCGGCCCGCATCCGCTCGCCACCGAGTCGTTCCAGACTTTCGTCCTTCCTTTTATTCGGATCCCCAAGGCGAACGCTATGAAGAAATCTGAAACGGGGCCCCGATAATTCGGAACACGAACGGAAGAAACCCATTCTGGGTCAACGCGTTACGCTTCGCCGGCTGATTGCGGGGGGGGCAAATCCCGCACACCTCTTCCGATCGGTAACGGGTCGGCGATTCCACGGACATCTGCCCCGACCACGTCGGGCCGAGTTGACGGGGCTCCGTATGATGAGGATGGATGTGAACCGGAGATCCTTAAAACGGCTCCTGAAGTGGGAGCACTTAAACTTGCGATCGTTTCCCATCGATGAGGTGCCCCATGTCGCGAAAAGAATCGCTCGCCAAACTCCGCGCCGTATTGGACCGTCGTCGCGAAGCCTTGCAACGGGCCCTCGACGGCGACCTGAGTCTGCTCCGCGAGTTACACCAGGAGCGATCCGGAGATCCCGTTGACGCCGCCGCCGACACCGTCCAAGACGAACTGAATAGCCAAATTGTCGAGGCCGAGAGTCGAGAGCTGGGGGCAATCGAAGACGCGATCGCCCGCATGAACCAGGGCGATTATGGGGACTGTGAAACGTGCGGTAAGCCGATCCCGATCACCCGCTTGCGGGCGATCCCCTACGCGACCGAGTGCATCGAGTGTCGTCGCCGCGCCGAGTCCGGGTCGGGCGTTTCGACCGGGATGACCTGGAACCGGGTCGTCGACAACGGCGAAGTCGACCCCGTGTAACGGACCCACCCGCGACGCCCCACGCTATCCGGTTCGACTTTCCGTTCCCCCCTTCGCGGAACGGCGCGAGCCGTCCGGTCCCACGCCCCGGTCCGGGTCTCTCGTGGGGGCGATCATACGGGATTTCCGACGACGCACGCATGCGCCACCGGTGGCGGTTCTGCGAACTGGCCCGCCCAGGTATGGCGTGGGGAGGTGTTGAGAAGGTGGGCCGTTGTCGCGACCGATTTCTAAGGTCGCACCTCCCCCCCTTCGTTACCGCCCGATCAACGCGCTCATGGTTCCACCCTCTGCGACCGATCACTTGGCAGCCCTCCCCGGCCACGTCTCAGCCCTTCCCGGCCACGTGTCAGCCCTTCCCGGCCACGTGTCAGCCCTCCCCCGGCGAGTGGCCCAGTTTCGGCGAGTGGGCCTCCCCCGACGATTCGCCCTGCTCCTCTGTCTCGTCTCGCCGTTCGGGTTCGGGACGCCGCTTTCCGCCCAAGACGCCGGCGGCCGATTCGCTTCGCCCGCCCCCGGCCCGGGGCTCGTCCGGGAAGCCTCGCCCGACCCCGATTCGACGCCCTCGGGGTTGCAGCCCGGAATGGTCCGCGTGGACCGCCGGTCGTCGAAGCGGATCTCGGTCCCCGACGGTGACCCACGGCTCGATGGGCTCGCCCCCGACGCCGAACGCGAACGGCTCTACAACGACCTCGCCGAAGAGTACAGCCTGTTCGATCGTCTCGGCAACCTTGTCCGCCGCGTCTCCCGCGTCGTCAAACCGAGCGTCATTCACATCGAGGCCCACAAGACCGAATCCAAAGGGGGCCACCGTGAGGATTATGACGAAGCCGGTTCGGGGGTCGTGATCAGCAGCGGCGGCGCGTCGTGGGTGCTGACCAACCGTCACGTCATCCTCGGGGCCAAACCGCAGGAAATCCTGCTGCGGTCCAGCGACGGCCGCGAATTCTCACCGACCGAAGTCCTTTCGGATCCGAGTACCGACGTCGCGGTGCTCAAAATCGAAACGGAGGATCTCCCCCCGGCACGCATCGGCGATAGCGGCGGCGTCGAAATCGGCGACTTCGTGATCGCGATCGGCAGCCCGTTCGGTTTGGCCCACTCGGTGACCTTCGGGATCGTCAGCGCCAAAGGAAGACGCGACCTCTCGCTCGGCAGCCAACAAATCGATCTGCAAGACTTCTTCCAAACCGACGCCGCGATCAATCCCGGCAACAGCGGCGGTCCGCTGCTCAACCTGCGGGGCGAAGTCGTCGCGATCAACACCGCGATCGCCAGCAGCGGGGGCGGGAGCGAAGGGATCGGGTTCGCGATCCCGGTCAACATGGCGGTCCGCGTCGCCGACGAACTGATCCGCCACGGACAACTCCGCCGCGGCTACCTCGGCGTCACCCTCGATCCCGACTTCGCCCCCAACCGTCTCGCCTCGGCCGGCGTCACCGGCGGTGGAGGGGCGTTGGTCAAGAACGTCCGCTCCGACTCCCCGGCCGAATCGGCAAGGCTCCGCAAAGGCGACATCATCGTCGAGTTCGACGGGGTCCCGATCGAGAGCGACGATCACTTGGTCGCCCGCGTCGGGATGACCCCCGTCGGCGATGCCGTCCCGATGATCATCGTCCGCGGCGGAAAACGGTACCGCACCGATGTCGTCCTCAGCGGCATGCCGACACAGTAAGCAACGTTCCGATCACACCATCCGCATCTTCTTCCATCGACCCTGAATGAACCGGGCGACCATCACGACGGCGAGCAACCAGACCCACATCGTCACCATCCACCACCACCATCGGAGCCCGTCGGGGGTCGGTTCCCACACGATCCCCACGGTGACGGCAAACGCCGACACGGCGAAACCGGCGACGAGCACGAACCATGTGTCGCCCGCCCCGCGGAGCGCCCCGGCGGTGATCAGCTGGGTCGCGTCCAAGACCACATACACCGCGACGAATGTCAGCAAATCGCGGGCGATCCCGATCGCCGCGATCGAATCGGCCGTGGAGTCCTGGAAGCGATAGAGCGAAAGCAGCGGGTCCGCGGCGACGAGGTACCCGACCGCCCACGCCCCCGAGTAGATCCATCCGATCAACAGCGCCGCCAACACGGCCCGGATCGCCCGCTCCGGGCCCGACTCCAGCAGGTGCCGCCCGACCAACACCGAGGCCGCGATCGAGACGCCCACCAGCGGGATGAACGCGACCATGTTGAAGTTGATCGCCATCGTCGTCGCCCGCAGCGGGATGTCCCCCAGCCGCCCGATCCGCAAGACGATCGCCGAAAACCCGCCCGCCTCGGTGAGGTACATCAACCCGGCGGGGATCCCGAAGTAAAGCAGCTTCCCGAGCAACGCCCGGTCGACCCCGCGGCCCGCCCAAACCCGATACCGTTCCTCGTAACGCGGCCGTAGCAGCAGCCCGCCATAACACACCGCTTTGAACCAAAACGCGATCGTCGACGCGATCCCCGCCCCCACGATCCCCAACGGCGGGATCGGCCCGATCCCGAAGATCAACGCCCAGTCGAGCGCCAAGTTCAACACGCCCGTCGCGACGCTCACCCACATGATCACGCCGGTTCGCTCGGTGCCGCTGAAGAAACCGCTGAGTCCGGTTTCCAACACGACTCCCGCCCCGCCGAGCAACAACAGCCGCAGGTACGTCGACTCGTGCGCCACCAGCGCTTCCGGTTGACCCGCCCAAAGCAACAGTTCCGGCGTGTACCAACCGACCAACCCCAGCGGCACCACGGTGATCGCCGCGAGCCACAGCGATTGCCACAAAAACCGGCCGATCTGGTCTTCTTTTCCCGCCCCCACGTACTGGCTCACGATCGCCCCGGTCATCGACGCGATGCCGACCGGTAAGCAGACCAGGGCCCAAAACAGATTCCCCGCCGCCATCGACGCGCTCATGCTCACGCCGTCGTACTTGAGCAGCAACGTGCGGTCGGCAAACAACACCAGCGAGAACGTGCCGGTACTCACCATCAACGGCAACGCCACCCGGAACACCTCGGCGATCGACGCCGCCATCGCCCCCATCCCCCAAGACCTCGCCCCCCAAGGCGACGGACCCGTCTCCTCCGGTTCGCTATCGGTCATCGTCCCGCCGTCCGTGTTTCATTTTCTGCCGCGTGGAAGCGCCGCCGCCGCCGCCATCCCCGCGAGCAGCCCACCGAGGTGCGCCCCGTTGGCGATCCCCTGGATCAGCGGCGTCATGCAGATCAACAGCCACCCGATCATGATCACGACACTCGACGGCGGGATTTGGATCGGGTAACTCGGGTCGAAATTCGGTCGAAACCACAAAAATCCGAACAGCCCGAACACCGCCCCCGAAGCGCCGATCGCGTTGAACGACCCCCGCAACCCTTCGGGAAACCAATCGGGAAGCGACACCTGCACCAACATCCCGACGATTTGCGTGCCAAGGATCAGCCCGCCGTACAGGAGCGACCCGTGAATCCGCTCCAGCGCCGACCCGAGCATGTAGAGCATGATCATGTTGAACGCGAGATGGAACGCGTCGCCGTGCAAGAACATCGGGGTCACCAACCGCCACAATTGCCCCCCCTTGAGCGACGCGAACCCGTCCCCGGTTTCCCGGTACGTGCCCCAATCGACAAACGTCAGCGTCCGGAAAATCTTCGCCTCGGTCGTCAGCGTTTTGCCGTCTCGCGTGACGATCGGGTTCCCCATGTTGGTCGCGAACCCGATGACCACGGCGATCACAATGATCCCGACCGTCACGGGGGTCTTCCGCTGCCACGCGGCGCCTCCCCGCCACGGGGCGCCGCCGCCCGTCTTCTTCTCGAGCGACTTTCGGATTCGAAGCTTGCGGGTCTGCTCCGCCGCCCGCTCCCGCCGCAACCGATTCGCCTGCTGAGAAACGTCGAACTCCTTCGCGTCCGGGTCCGCCCGGAATCGGGCCAACTCCTCGCGAGCCCGCTCGACGTCTTGCTCGTCCCGGATCCAGACGTCGAAGCCCGACTCCCCCCCATCGCTCGACCCTTCGATCGAGCAGGTCGTCAGGTAGTCGACGAATCGGGCGGCGAGCGCGCGATCCGGGAGAGAGCCGATACGTCGCATCAGATCGTGAAACCGGTGTGGAGGGTCGTTCGGTGCGGTTCAAGCGTTCAGGTCCGGACGCCGCTCGCCCTCCCGATGGGAACCGTTTCGGCTTTCGCCTTGCCGCAAGCGGCCAATCGACGATAATAGAGCTTCAAGTTTACCACTAGCCGATCACGAAAGAGGTCGTTCTGACAATGGCAATTAAATTGACCGAGCGGGCCGCCGAAGAAGTCAAGCGATTCCAAAAGGAGCACAGCTTCGACGACAACATGGTGCTCCGCATCGGAGTCGCCGGCGGCGGATGCAGCGGTTTCAACTATACGCTCAATTTCGACGAGGGCTTCGACGAGAAAGCCGATAGCAAGTACGAATGCTTCGGCGTTCCCGTGGTGGTCGACAAAAAGAGTGCCCTCTATCTCGACGGCACCACCGTCGATTGGTTCGAAAGCCTCGAAAAGCAAGGCTTTACCTTCGAAAATCCCAACGCCGTGAAGTCGTGCGGGTGCGGGAGTTCGTTCCAGGCGTAGCGTCACGCGACACGTCGGCTCGAAGGTCAACCCCGTGAGGATTCCGAAACGCGAGCGGCCATCCGCTCGCGTTTTTTCATGCCCCCCCCGCCGGCAACACCTCGCCGAAGAACCGCATCCAGTTCCCATGGTAAATCTGGGCGATGTCGGCAGCCGGGTACCCGCGACGTTCCAATAACTCGGGCAAAATCCGCGTCAGATCGGTGTACCGCTTTAAATCGGCGGGCGTCTGTTCGTTCCCGTAGCCGCCGTCCAGGTCGGTACCGATCCCGACGTGCCGGGCATTCCCAGCCATCTGGCAAATCAGGTCGATGTTCTCGACCGCCCGCTCGATCGTCGCCTCCGGCTCGGTCACGCCGCGGACGAACCCGTGCTGCATCATGATCACGTCGAACGCCATCCCGATCACGCCGTCCCGTTCGATCACCGCCCGATATTGCTCGTCGCTGAATTGCCGCTGCCAACTCGCGATCCGACGCGAGTTCTGATGGCTGGCGTGGACCCGGCCGCCGAACCGATCGAGCACCTGCCAAAACGCGACGTCGGAAAGGTGCGTCACGTCGACCGTGATGCCGAGCTGTTCCAGGTTGTTCAGCAGCGGGATCGCGTCGACCGCCAAACCGACCTCGCTCCGCGTCCCGCCGCCATACCGGTTGGCGCCGTAATGCGTCAGCCCGATCGCGCGGAGTCCCGCTTCATGGAACTCGTGGACCGTGTCGGGCGTCAGCATCGGGTCCGCCCCCTCCATCGTCAGGATGAACCCCAGCGGCGTGTTTTCGGGATCCTTCCCGTAAGCCGCGAAGTGCTCGGTGAGCTCGTCCCGCCCCTTGATCATCCGCAGCCACCCGGCCCGCTCCATCGCCCGGTAATAAGCCAAGTGCGCGTGGGCCATCGCGTAACACGTTTCCGGCGTCGTCCACCCCATCTCGTGATCGATCTCCTTCTCCTGCCGCGCCAGCAACGTCGTCAGACACACCCCCACGCCGGCGTCCCGCAATTCCGGAAGCGACAGCGTCCCGTTCCCCCGCCCTTTCTGAGTCATCCGTGAAGTCCGCTCCTGCGACCGGATGTCGTCGACCGATTGGCGAAGGTCACGGTTCCAATCGACCCCGTTGAGGGCCAAATCGAGATGCGCGTCGAACAATAGCATGGTGAGGGAACTCGTCGTGGGAGAACGCCGACGCGACCAACATGCCGCGACCAACAAAAACGATCGAACAGTGTGACACCGATTATTCACCGATCCCGGCGGTGGCTACACCCCACGCCCGAAAGACCCCACGCCCGAAAGCCCCCACGCCTGAAAGCACACGCCGCAAAATCTCACCCCGCGGCCTCCCGGGTCGCGACACCCGCATGGCCACCGATAGAATCTTTGGGAACGCCCACTCACCGCCAACCCCGCCCGACGCCGTGACAAACTGGTACGAGATCGACAACGCCGACGACGTTCCCTCCCCGACGCTGCTGATCTATCCCGATCGGATCGAAGAGAATCTGCGGCGGATGATCAAAATCGTCGGCGACCCCTCAAGGCTGAGGCCCCACGTCAAGACGCACAAGCTACCCCAAGTCATCGAGATGAAAGTCCGCGCCGGGATTCGCAAGTTCAAAGCTTCGACGATCGCCGAAGCCGAGATGACCGCGGCCGCCGGCGGGGACGACGTGTTGATCGCCTACCCGTGCGTCGGGCCGAACGTCCCCCGGCTGATCGGGTTGATCCAAACCTATCCGCAAACCCGATTCGCGACGCTGGTCGACAACCAAGCCAGCCTGCAAACGCTCTCCGACGCCGCGGTGGCGGCGGGCGTCGAGGTGACGCTGCTCATCGATTTGAACGTCGGCATGAACCGCACGGGAATCGAACCGGGACCCGAAGCGGTCGAACTGTACCGCCAACTCGATTCGATGCCGGGGGTCGTCGCGGGCGGCCTGCACGCCTACGACGGTCACCTCAAAGACCCCGACCACGACGCGCTGTCGGATTCCGCTCGTCCGGTGCGTGACAAGGTCGGCGAGATGATCAAGGAACTCGAGCGGGGCGGGCTCGAAGTCCCGCGGCTGATCGCCGGGGGGACCCCCACGTTGACGCTCTGGGCGACCGAAAGCGATGCCGAACTCGGGGCCGGGACGACCGTCCTGTGGGACTTCGGGCAAGCAGAAGTCTCCCCCGATCTTGATTACCTCAACGCCGCCGTATTGCTCGCCCGCGTCGTCAGCCGTCCGACGCCCGACCGGCTCTGTCTCGACCTCGGCTACAAAGCGGTCGCCGCGGAAATGCCCCAGCCCCGCGTCCGCTGGTTCACGCTCGAAGACGCCGAACCGGTGCAGCAAAGCGAGGAACACCTCGTGCTCCAAACCGACCGCGCCGCCGATTACCCGGTCGGTACCGTCATGTACGGGATCCCCCGTCACATCTGTCCGACCGTCGCCCTGCAAAGCGAAGTGTGGTGTGTCCGAGACGGCATCGCCCAAGAGACCTGGCCAGTCGTCGCCCGCGCCCGTCGGATCACGATCTGACAACAACGGCTCACTCGCGGGGGCGTCCCCTGGCAACCGACGGCGTCGCTCCGCGACTCAGTTCTCCGGGTCGGGCGACGACGGTTCGAACGGAGAGGCGAACAGGTACCCTGCCCAGAAAAGGGGCTGGTTTCCCGTGATGCCCTCGCGTTTTTGCTCCGACTTTGACAACAACGGCTCGGTCGCGGGGTCGATCTCGCCTTGGCGGAGCAGGTCGCGGGAGCGATGCCACGCCTCGCTCATCCCGGTGAACGGCAACTCCTGGATCAGTTCCCGCATCAGCGACGCGGTCGACTGACCGCCGACCGCCCAGCGGCTGATGAACACGTCACGGACGCCAGCGGCTTGCAGCCCGCACAACGTCACAAACAGTTCACGGCCGTTGCCCAACCGGCCGACGTCGGCCGGGGTTCGGAACCCGGCGAGCACCACGCTCTGGGGCGCCGCCGCGGGGAACCGGATCCATGCGGACAGGGTTCCCCCGGAAACCGAGGCGTCGTACGCGGCGACGGAGAACGCGAGCGGCCGGTCGCTGTTCGGCGTTTGCGCGACGGCGACGACCAAGTGCCCGATCGATCCGCCGAGCAACCCGCCCGGCACCGGGTCGTCCCCTGGCAACCGAACGGCGTCGTCGACGCCCTCCATCATCGCCTCGACCGCCTTCTCGTCCGCGTCGCGGTCACGAGGCGCGAAGAACGAACGCGAAACGACACCGACCGTCGCGCGGTCCGATTCTTCCGCGACCGGAATCACCGCCAACCCCGGGGTCGCCGCATAGCGAACCCGTAACGCCTCCCCGATCATTTCGCCATCCGCGTCGCCGATCGGAAGTGCTTCCCACGGCAGGTACCACAGCGGCCCGTCGGGGACGATCACCAACTCGTCGATTCGGGTCGGGTCGATCCCGGCTTCTTCGGGGATCAGCATCGCCCGCAGGTTCGCCGCGTCCCCTTTCCATCCGTCGTTCTTCGGCAATCGGTCCCGCCGAGTTTTTCCGACGCCGATCGAACGGAGCAACCCGCTCAGGTCACGCGGCAAGCGGGCCGCACCGGCAACTTGCCAGATCTCCGTTTTCCCTTCGCTCGAAACCATTCCGTACAGTTGATTGCCGGCGAAGTAATACGTCAGCATCGCGGCCCTGGGCGGCAACAGTTCTGCGACGTCGCGATCGGGTAGCGCCGGCGGCATCGTCCGCGGGATGTCGTTCCGGCCGAGCGCGACGTGCCACGTGATCGCTTCGAGTCCGATCGCCTTGGACGACCTCGCGCTCGGGTCCTCCGGATCGGGCTGGGCGACCGCTTGGCGGAGCGGCGGAAACTCACGGGGCGGTTTGTTGACGAACGTCTTGGCCGCTTCGGGCAACCCTTCCTCCTCGGCCGAAGCCAACCGCCGCAACTGAACCAGCCGACCGGCCAGCGGAAGTTGACGCAGGAACCGAGACCCCAGCACGTGATTCACCCGCCGGATCACTTCTTCCCCGTCCGTCCGCTGCAGAGCTTTGCCGACCCACGCGGATTCCACCGCCGAACGATCGGCGACGACCCGCGCCATCGCGTCGACCGGGTCCCGACGCCACACCGCCGGCGGCGGATCTTTCAGGTAATACTCCAGCAGCTCCTCGCCGCGGTTCCCACCCAACGCGTTGTCACCGGAGGAACGGAGGAGCTCCATTTGATACAGCCCCGGCACCGACGGGATCGGCCGGCCACGGAACCGCGAGTTGAGCGCGAACGTGTCAAAAATCGCGACGCCCGTCTCGATCCCCTGTGGCACCCCTTCCCCCGTCGACTCGCCCCGCGCCGCGGCGAGCCGTGCCGAGGTGAGGCCCCAGTACGCGTGCAGCCGCGGTTGTACCACGCGCCGACGCGACGTGACCGCTTGGGCGGCCGTCAGAAATTGTGCGGCGTCGCCCAGTTGGCCCGCCGAGATCGCCGCGTCGGCGGCCGCGACCGAGCAATGCGCCGCGGCCAGACGCGAGACGCGGTCACGCGCGATCGATTGCGCCGCCACATCCGCAGCCTGGCGGACCGAAGTCGCCCCCTCTTCGCCCGCACACCCCGCCGCCAGCTGCATCGCCTCGCCGACCCACTCCGGTTGTCCCAACGCCGCGGCAGCGTTGGCCGCTTGGAACGCGACCGAAACGGCTTCGCCCGGTTGGTCGGTCGCGGCCAGCGCCGATGCGCTCGACAACAACACGATCGGCGTCAAAGGGTGGATCGCCCCGCCGAACGTCGTCGTCTTCCCCGCGTCCTCGATCGCCCGGTCGTCCTCATGATTGGCGAACCGCTCCGCCGCCCGCATCGCCCCGATCAACGTGCGGCCCAGCGGGTGTCGCATCCCGGCCGGATACTTCGTCGCCTCCAACAACCCCTCCGCCAACGGCTCGCGGTCCGACAGCGGTCCGAGCAGAATGCGGCGACGGTACGCCGCGATCGCCAACCCCCGCATCACCTCAGGGATGTCGATCAGCTTGATGTTCGCCTCCTCGATCACCCCACCTTGGGCCAGCCGCTGTTCGGTCAGGACCGTTCCCGAGCGAAACATCGTCTTGTCGTTCAACGGGACCCGTCGCAGCGACGCCGCCGCGGGCCACAACCCTCGCTCCGGGGCGAGCTGCACGTTGCCCCGCATGGCCGAGTCCCAATCGGGCTGCCCGAGCCAACCGCGGTACCGGATCGCGATCCGAAACGCCTCGTCCAAACTCCCTTGGCACGCCGGCAAATTCCCCACCCGCCAGTAACACTCCGCCAACATCGCGTAGACCGGAATCGCATCGATCCACTGTCCGTTGACGTCCTTGCGGGTCCGCCGCATCGCCATCTCAAACGCTTCGATCGCCCCCTCCAGATCGCCATCACGATAGATCGATAGCGCCAAATAATACTGCTCCGAAGGGTATTGAACCCCCGGCTCGCTCCCCCCCAAGATCGACTGTTGAGCCGACGCCGTCCGGTGCCCCCCAAACATCCCCGAGACCAGCGCGGATCCGATCAGTAACACGGCCACCGCACGAGGCGCCGATCGGCCCCGCACGCTGGTCGGAATGGAGGGGTGGCGAGGGAGATGCGAATGCGTCGGATCAGACATGCCGGAAGCTCTGGTCGCTTGGGTTCTGGTCACTCGGGGGTTTCTCACTCGGGGGAGGGACGTTCCACGCGAAAAAACAACGCGTCGAGTCGGAAATCGTCTCCTTCATGTTAGCCCGAGCCGTTCGGAGAGCCGGCACGAATTTCTCCGCCGCGATCCCGGCGAGCCGACCGGAAAAGGGTTCGAAACCGAGGTCGCGGGGCGGCCCGGCGGCGGCGGGGGCTCGTCGATCGCCGCCCGGCCGGTGATAATCACAGTTGACCCATTCTATCTAAATTCGTAACGTTTGGGACTGAAACGGTTTAGGTAAGCTCGCGGGTCCGCTCCGATTCGAATGGCCGTCCAGGCCGACACGGGAACCAACGTAAAGATCATGTCCTTTCTCGAAAGACTCTGGGATTTCCTCGGCCTTCTCTTCGGAGGGCTGTTCAGCTCGGTCGAGCGGGCGATCACGTCGGTGTTCGGGTCCGCCAACGCGCGACACGTCGCGAAGCTGCAGCAACGGGCCGAACGGATCGGCGAGCTGGAACCGAAGTACGCCGCGATGAGCGACGAAGGGCTCCGCGAGCAGACGCAGATCCTCCGCCAAAAACTTCGCGACGGTGCAACGCTCGAGGAGATCCTCGAAGACGCGTTCGCGGTCTGTCGCGAAGGGGGCAAACGGTTCCTCGGCATGCGGCACTACGACGTCCAACTGATCGGCGGGATGGTGCTCCACAGCGGCGCGATCGCCGAGATGATCACCGGCGAAGGGAAAACCCTCGTCGCGACGTTGCCGGCGTACCTGAACGCGCTGGAGGGAAAAGGCGTGCACGTCGTCACGGTCAACGATTATCTGGCCCGCCGTGACATGGAGTGGATGGCGCCGCTCTATATGAATCTGGGGTTGACCGTCAACGCGATCCAAAACGGCATGTCGACGGTCGAAAAGCAAGCCGCGTACGCATGCGATATCACCTACGGGACCAACAACGAGTTCGGTTTCGATTATCTCCGTGACAACATGCGGCCGGCCGCGAAAGGGGATCACCGGTTCCCGCCCGAAGCCCAGCAGTGCCAAGGCCCGCTCAACTTCGCGATCATCGACGAGGTCGACAACATCTTGATCGACGAGGCGCGGACGCCGTTGATCATTAGCGGTCCGGCCGACCTTGACCTGGGACGCTACGGCGAAGCGGATCGGGTCGCCCGGCAACTGAAACGGGAAGTCCATTTCACCGTCGACGAAAAGCAACACAATGTCACGCTTACCGATGAAGGGGTTCGCGAGGCCGAACGGTTGGCCGGCGTCGAGAGCTTCTACACCGCGGGAAACATGGAGTGGCCCCACCTGATCGACAACGCCCTCAAAGCGCACTACCTGTACGCCAAGGACGTCAAGTACGTCGTCAAAGACCGGCAAATCATCATCGTCGATGAGTTCACCGGCCGGCTGATGGAAGGCCGCCAGTGGAGCGACGGGCTGCACCAGGCGGTCGAGGCGAAAGAGGGCGTCCCGATCAAGCAGGAGACCCAAACGTTCGCCACCGCGTCTCTGCAGAACATCTTCAAGATGTACAAGAAGCTCTCGGGGATGACCGGGACGGCGATGACCGAGGCGAACGAGTTCTGGAAGATCTACAAGCTTGACGTCGTCGCGATCCCGCCGAACCGTCCGCTGCAACGGATCGAACACTCCGACCTGATCTATCTGACCGAAAAGGACAAGTTCCAAGCGATCGCCGAAGAGGTCGAACGGACCCACAAATGGGACGTCCTGGAGATGCGGGACGATACCGAACTGTGGGGCCGGATCGAATCGGAAACCGACGACGAAATCAAGATCGTTCTGAAAGACGAAAAGGTCGCCGAGCGGGTGCCGCGGTCCAAGATCGCCAAGATCGAACGGTCCGGCCGCCCGATCCTGATCGGGACCGTCAGCATCGAAAAGAGCGAACGGCTCTCGGCCCTGCTCGACCGCCGGGGCATCGAACACGACGTGCTGAACGCGAAACAGCACGGCCGTGAGGCCGATATCATCGCCCAGGCGGGCCGGGTCCGAGCGGTCACGATCGCCACCAACATGGCCGGCCGAGGAACCGACATCATCCTCGGGGGGAACCCCGAAACGATGGCGTGGGCCCAAATGCAACACAAATACCCGACCCGCTTGGAAGTCCCCGACGACGAATGGAACGCGCTCGTCAACGAGATCGATAAGCGGGAGAAGATGAGCGAAGAGGGCGAAGTCGTTCGCGAACTCGGCGGGCTGTACGTGATCGGTACCGAACGGCACGAGTCGCGACGGATCGACTTGCAACTCCGCGGACGGTGCGGTCGCCAAGGTGACCCCGGGGGCAGCCGCTTCTTCTTGTCGCTCGAAGACGACCTGATGCGAATCTTCGCCGGCGACTTCGTCAAAAGCGTGATGGAACGGATGGGGATGAAGGAAGGGGAAGCGATCGAATCGACGCTCGTCACCCGCCGCATCGCCGCCGCCCAAAAGAAGGTCGAAGAGCGGAACTTCGAGATCCGCAAAAGCCTGCTCGACTACGACGAGGTGATGGACGAACAGCGAAAACGGGTCTACCACTATCGGCAAAACCTGCTCGACGGACACAGTTCCCGCATGATGGTCCTCGACCTGATCCGCGGCCAAATCGATCAGTTCGTCGACACGTTCCTCGACCCGAACTACGGCGTCGAATCGTTCGCCGCGTTCGCCGGTGCCCGGCTCGGGTGCCAACTCGACGCCCGCGATTTCCAGAACATGGATTACGAAATGGCCGAGTCGTTCGCGAAGGACCAAGGCGAACGGGCCGTCGAAACGATCGTCGCCGAAGCGATCGAGGAAAACCTCCCCGAGGAAATGGAGGACGAATGGAACTGGAAGGCGATGGCGACCTGGGCGAACACCCGGCTCGGCACGAACTACCAAGACCACCAGCTGAAACGGATGGAGCGGGAAGAGCTGCTGAACGAACTGCTCGACAAGGCCCACGCCCAAATCCGCGATACCGATCTCAGCGAAGGGGCCCCGCTGCTCGATCCCGATTTCGGGCTCCGCAACCTGTGCGGATGGATGCGACATAAGTTCGGCATCGAAACCACCCCCGACGAGTTCCGCGAAGTCGAAGATCGGCGAGAAGTCGCCCGCTCCTTGGTCAAACGGGCCGAATCGGCCTACGCCGACAAGGAAGCCGAGTACCCGGTGCTCACCGGCATCTCCCGGTTTACCTCGAAACAGGGCACCCAGGTCACGCTCGACCGCGAAGGCCTCGTCCGATGGGTCGAGGGACGGTTCGGGGTCGAACTCGGCCCCGACGAGGTCAAGCTCAACCGCGAGGAGCTCAAGAACCAGCTCGTCCAATACAGCCGTTCGACGGCTAGCGACGCGGGGCAAAAACAGGCCGCGTCGAAACGGAAACTCGACGAACTGTTCGGCCCCGCGGGCCCCGAAATCACCGCCTCGGTCGCCGCCGAAAGCGAATCCGCGCTCGACGAGTTGGCGGAATGGCTCGAACAGGAACTCAACTACCAGCCGCCCCGCGATGACCTCTCGCGAATGACCCGGGAAGAAATGGAACTCGCCGTCGACGGCGCTGTCGACGACCGGTTCCACCCCGAGATGCGGCGGATGGAACGCCAGATCCTGCTCAGCATCGTCGACGAAGCGTGGAAGAACCACCTGCTCACCATGGACCATCTCCGCAGCAGCGTCGGGCTCCAAGGCTACGCTCAGAAAGACCCCAAGGTCGAATACAAACGCGAGGGGATGCGCGAGTTCGAGACGATGTGGGTCTCGATCGGTGAACGGGTCACCGACCTGATCTTCCGTATGGAATCCTTCAACGAAGAGTTCATCCGTAGCACTTGGGTCGACGCGACGGCCCGCCACGATGACGCCCATCCGGATGCCGAACTCGCGGGCGAATCCGACACGCCGGCGCAGCGTGCCGCCCAGTCGAGCAACCGGCCGGCGGCGGAGTCCAAACCCGACCCGATCCGTAAGGTCGGGCCCCGGATCGGTCGCAACGATCCCTGCCCCTGCGGCAGCGGCAAAAAGTACAAATCGTGTTGCATGCGAAAGACGGCGTGACGCCACCTCCGTTTCGGAAAGGATTCCGATGTTCCTGAATCTGCTCTACGCCGCGGCGCTGATCGTCGCCTCCCCGGTGATCCTGGTCCGGGCCGTCCGCCATCGCCGTTATCGTCGCGGCGTCGCCGACAAACTGTTTGGCCCGTCGCCGCGGACGTGCGACCGGCTCCGCGGCGACACCGACCGTCCGCTGTTGTGGCTCCACGCCGTCAGCTTCGGCGAGGTCAACCTGCTTCCCGGCGTCGTCCGTGAACTGACCTCGCGGTGCCCCGAGACGCACGTCGTCGTCAGCGTTTCGACCGATAGCGGTTACGATTTGGCGGTCCGGCTGTTCGGCGAACATCGCGTCTTCTTCTGTCCGCTCGATTTCACCTGGGCCGTGCGGCGTGCCCTCCGAAACCTGCGACCCGCCGCGCTCGTCCTCACCGAACTCGAACTTTGGCCGAACCTGATCCACGCCGCCGAGGCGTCGGCGTGTCCCGTGCTCGTGATCAACGCCCGGCTGAGCGAACGGAGCGGACGCGGGTACCGCCGCCTGGGAACGCTGACGTCGGGGACGTTTCGCCGGTTGAGCTGGATCGGGTGTCAAGACGAAGCCGCGGCCGAGCGATTTGTCGAATGCGGCGCCCGCCCCGACCGTGTCGCCGTCACCGGTTCGATCAAGTTCGACAACGCCCCGACCACTCGCGACACCCCCGAGGTCGCGTCGCGGTTCAATTGGGCGGGGGTCGACGCCTGGCATCGCGTCTGGTGCTTCGGCAGCACCCAGCCGGGCGAAGAGGCGATGGGGCTCCGGGTCTATTCCGAGATCAGCCGCCGGCACCCCGAACTCCGCCTGATCTTGGCGCCGCGGCACCCCGAGCGGTTCGACGCGGTCGCCGAAGAAATCACCCACGCCGGGTTCCGTGTGATCCGCCGTTCACGCCGCGACTCCCAATATCTCGACTGCTGGGAATCCGACGAGGTGATCCTGATCGATACCCTCGGCGAGCTCCAACATTGGTGGGGCGTGTGCCATGTCGCCACGGTCGGCGGGAGCTTCACCGATCGGGGTGGGCAAAACATGCTCGAACCCGCCGGCTACGGATGCGCCGTGTCATTCGGCCCGGACACCCGGAACTATGACCGCATCGCTGCCCGCTTGCTGGACGATCAGGCCGCGGTGCGGGTCACCGACGAAGCGGAGCTCACGTCGTTCGTCACCAGGTGCGTGGAGAACCCCATCGCGACCGAATCGCTCGGCCGCGCCGCCCGCCAAGCCGTGCTCCGTCACCAAGGGGCGACCGCCCGAACCGTCGACGCGTTGAGCCCGTTCGTCGCGTCACCAGCCGAATCGGATTGGCGACGTTGCCGAAAAGCCGCCTGACAACCGGTCGGTGAATAACGGACCGCGGGCTCCTCCACCCGACGAGCAGTGGGACCGGACGGCTTGAGCCGTTCCGCGAAGGGGGGCGGGTCAATCTCCGAGCGGGACGCAGATCAGCGACTCGTCGTTCCGCGTGTAGATCTTCCCGTCGGCGATCGCGGGATGCGACCAGACAACGCCGTCGCGGCGGCTGAGTTGTTGGGTCGTCGGGTCGATCAGCTTTGCCCGCGAACCCTCCTCAAAACCCTCGGGCGTCAGCCGCCCGAAGATCAATTCGCCTCGGTCGTTCTGCAGCACTTCGCGGTCGCCAGCACGGATGATGTGGATCGTCGCCCAGCGATTCGTCGGGACCACGCTCAAGTCTTCCCAAACACGGTCGCCGGTGTCGATCTGCAAACACCGCAGCTCCCCATAGCTGTCGACCCCGTACACGTAGTCGCCCTTCAACACCGGCGTGCCGATCATGCAATGCAGCGAGTCGGTGTTCTTTTCGTCTTGGCCCACCCGCCGCCACTCGACCTCCGCGACCGGCCGCTGCGGATCGAAACGGATCATCATCGAGCCGTCGTAGAACGAACTGACAAACAACCGGTTCCCCTGGACCACCGGCGTGGCGATCCCGATCGGCATGTTCCGCGGCACCATCGGCAACGACCAGAGCACCTCACCGCTGGCCGCGTCGAGCCCCGAGACGCTTTCGCCGGTCCAGCAGACGACGACGTCCTGGTCCCCTTGGCGGATCAAGATCGGCGAACTGTATCCCGCCTTTTCGTCGAGCGCTCGCCATCGTTCCGCGCCCGTTTCCGCGTCGAACGCGACGACGCACGCCGGCCCCTCACCGGCAACGACCTGGATGACCAAATCGCGATAACGGAGCGGCGACGCGGCGATCCCCCAAATCGGCATCCGCACGTCGTAGTCCTCCCCCAAATCGCGCGACCAAACGGTCTCGCCGGTCGTGGCATCGAAACAGTGGAAGTGCCCCATCGCGCCGACGGCATACGCTTTTCCGTCATCCACCGTGACCGAGGCGCGTGGCCCGGCCGTGTAGTTGATCGTGTAGGCCGCTTCGTACACGTGTTCCCAAACCGGTTCTCCCGATTCGGCGTCGAAGCAGAGGACCCGTTCCTCCTTCCCCGCCGCCCCTTCGCTGCCGCGGTCCATCACGTACACCTTCCCGTCCGCCACGGTCGGGCCGCTGTACCCCGGACCGATCTCGACTTCCCATTGCCGCGAAAGTCGCCCCGACGGCAAACGATCGGGAAGGTTGGGGTTCGGGAGCACGCCGTCACGGTTCGGCCCCCGCCACTGCGGCCAATCTTCGGCAGCCACGATCGGCGCAAACGTCAACGCGAGGACGACCGAAAGCGGACCGCCGACAAGGACACCGCGGCGGAAGAGTGAGTGGGTCACGGGTTCGATTCCTTGAGGGGGGCGTGTTCGCAACGGTTGGAAAATAACTGACACACTCTTTCACCCTACAGCGGCACGGCGCGAGCCGTCCGGTCTGCTCTTTCACCTTTTAGCGGAACGGCGCAAGCCGTCTGGTCCCACGGCTCGACATGGCAGCGGAGGCGACGGACGGTTTGTCTCTTACGCGTCGGCGGGGTGAACGTAGGGGGCCCGGTACTCGCGACGCAGACGGGCGGTGGCCTCTTCGTCCCCGACCACGGTGTCGGTTTCGGGGTCAAACCGCAAGTCCCGGCCGAGTTCCATCGCGACGTTGGCCAAGATGCACGAGGCGCTGCTGATATGCCCCTGCTCGATGTCGGCGATCGGTCGAGAGCGTTGATCGATCGCGTCCAAAAAGTCTCGTAGGTGACCCCGGATCGCCGAGGCGACGTGGAGCTCAAGCCGCCAATCGCGTTTGTCGACCTCGTCGGTCGGGTACTTGTCGGTCTCGATCACCGCCGACCCGGAAAGCTTCTCCCCGCCGCCACGGGGAATGAACTCGTACTTTTGGACGCTCAGTTTGAGTGTCCCCTTCGTCCCGTAAATGAACCCGGCCCAGGGGAATTCGGGGTCGGGCGGCGATCCCCAACTGCGATGTGTCCAACTTACGTTCAAGCCGGGAAACCCGAACGTCGCGACTTGGGTATCGGTGATGTTGGCGATCGAATCCTGATCGACCAGGATGCCGCCGTGACTCGAAATCCGCTCGGGCCATCCCAAGCCGATCTGCCAACGGACCATGTCCAACATGTGGACGCACATGTCCCCCACGATCCCGTTGCCGTACTCCATGAATGCCCGCCAACCCCGCGGGTGGACCAATTCGTTGTACGGACGCATCGGCGCGGGACCGGTCCATCGCTCGTAATCGAGGTGTGGCGGCGGTCCGTCGGCGGCAACCTCCTCGGGACGACGTGACGCCCGCATGTGGTAGTAGCAACAAACCTCGGCGTGCGCGACCTCGCCCAACCGACCCGCGTCGACGACCCGCTCCTTGGCCTCGATCAGGTGCGGCGTGCTCCGTCGTTGGGTGCCGACCTGGACGACCCGGTCGGCTTCCCGCGCGGCGTCCAACATCGCCTTGCTCTCCAACACGTCGACGGCGGTCGGTTTTTGCACGTACACGTCCGCGCCGGCACGGACCGCGGCGATCATCGGCAACGCGTGCCAATGGTCGGGGGTGTCGACCAACACGATGTCGAATTCGTGCTCGGCGAGCATCTGCTCGTAGTCGGCGTAAACCTGCGGACGCCGCTTCGATGCTTGTCGCGATTCGATCAGCCCCGCGGCTTCGTTCA
Source organism: Pirellulaceae bacterium (assembly GCA_041685355.1). Classification (GTDB taxonomy): domain Bacteria; phylum Planctomycetota; class Planctomycetia; order Pirellulales; family Pirellulaceae; genus JAWLFY01. Next base: position 21,259 of record JAWLFY010000072.1, read on the forward strand.
ACAGTTGCGAGTCGACGTCGCACAACGCCACGACCTCGACCGGTTCGATGTTGATCAGTTGCAGCAGGTCACACTTGCCATACCACCCGCATCCGATCAATCCGACTCGGCGAGGCGAATCCGCCGCGGCGGCGTGGGCCCGAGCGTGGACAGCGGCGATCGAAGCGGCGGCGGCCGACTGACGTAGAAAACGACGGCGATCCATGGTTTCTCTCTCGCTCCGGCGGGGATGATCTCGTCTGGGGAAGCCCCCGATCATACCACGGCCGTCGCGAGTTCACCGTAGCTGCATCGTTGCCGCCGCGGTCGCCCACGACCGGCGACCGGCGACCAAGGCACGGATGATGACCGGCCCGGTCAGCTCCCTCGGCAGGATAATCGACGATTCGCACGGCTTGTCCGCCGAAACGTCCACGCGGATCGTCGCCACGGTCGTGTCGTTCGGGTCGCCCTCGGTCGCCGCTCCCAACGGGCGGTCGACTTGGACCGTCAACTCGCCGTCGATCGGGCTCGTCGTCCGTACGCTGATCGGACGTTGCTTCGCGAGCACCTCCGGCGGCGGGACCGCCCCGATCCAAAGCCCCCCATGAACACGCCCCGATTCCGTCTCGGCGACCTCCAGGTCAAGCGATTCGGGTTGATGCAAGCTCAACGTGGGGTCGCCGATCAGCTGGTACAACTGCATGTGTTCGCGTCGTTCGTCCGCCAACGTCGAGTCGGCGGGACTGATCAACGCGGCCAACGCGTCGATCATCATCCGCGTCGCCGACTTGTCGGCCGAATCGTCATCGGTCTCGAGTTCGTTCAGCGTCCGCAGCCAAGCGTCCCCGAGCCGTGGTTGGCGCTGACCGTACACGCCGTCGATCAGCCCCACCGCGGTGACCACGTTTCCGTACGGCATCGTCACCCGGCTCCCGGCGAATACCGCGATCGGGCCGCCATCGGCCAGCACCATCCGCTCGGCCAAACAGGGCTCGCCGGCATCGATCGCCCCGGTGTAGCAGGCCAACATCAACGCGATCGGCGCACCGCCCGCCTCCCGACGCAGTTCTCGGACGCTGTTCGCGTCGAGCACCGGGACCCCCTCATCGGTCCGAGGCACCCGATCGAGCTGATTGACCCAGCCGTGACCGGCATAGACCCAAAACCGGGCGCCCTCGCGGTATCGCTTCAACACCTCTTCGGTGAACGAACCGCCCGCCGGAAAGAAACGATGCCCCGGGCTGGCGTACGCCACTCGCGTCCTCGTTTCGATCGGGAGTAAACTCGTCAGCACCGTCCGGGTCACGCGTTCGATCGCGGTGTCAGCCAACGCGCCGAACCCGCCGATCCCGCCGGTGAGTTCGACATTGCCCCGCCAACTGCCAAAGTCTTCGCTCCGCTCGTATTCCAAGATCCGCCCAACCAACGAACGCAGCTGTTCCGCCGACCTCACCGGGAGTCGTCCGACCGCGGCGTCCGGCTTCCCGTCCCCGTTCAGATCGCTGTACCCGAAGTCGGCGGCGATCGTGGGGGTCGAACCCCAGGCGACGGTGACGCGACTCTCGGCGTAACACGTCGGAACCTGACGATCGGTTCGGCACGGCGTCCCGATCACCGGAGATTCGCCGACCAACATGACGTAACGCGTATCCCGGTCCGCCATCGCCGCGATCGTCGCCCGTTGACGTGGACCGTCGAAGGCTGGCGCGCAGACCTCGACCGTCATCCCGCTTTCGCGACGGTGCTCGAGCCAAGGCGTGAGGGCCTCGTGGTACGTCTCGGGACACACGACCACCACGTCGGCCGCGCCCGCGGTACGAGACACCAAGCCGACGATACACACGACCATCACCGACGCGAAAATCGTCGACGTGGAAGCGATCGACGCAAACGGGTGCGTGACGGAGTCTCGCGGGGGTTGTCTCATCGCGTGTTCAACCGATGGCGTGTCGTCCCGATCGGGACCTGTGCGGACCGAGACGTTAACGTAGACTCCGGGTTGGCCCCGACACCAGTCCGATTCGCCCGTCGGGAACAGGGCGGGCAGCCTACCCCAGCCCGAGCCTACCCCAGCCCGAGCCTACC
>JAWLFY010000226.1:0-5721 GCA_041685355.1 Pirellulaceae bacterium
CGGTGTTACGAAAGCGAAGAAGCGAATCAAGAAGCAACTCGGGATCACGGCGGCGATGAAGCCGTTTCGGTGGACGACGAACCAGAAGCGTCGCTTGAAACGCCGAGTCGGCTACGAATCGCCAGCCGGCCGAATGCTTCGCCACGGCCCACCCCGTCCCGGCGGCTGCGTCCTCCTCTTCGCCGTCGGCTCCGCTTGCGTCGCCGGCACCAGCACCGTGATCATTTGGGCGGTTTGCTGACGCCGCGTTCGACCGCCGGCTGTCACCTTCCGTTACCGCAGCCAGGGGCCGAGCAGCTCTTCAAGATCTTCGGCCTCGAGCGTCTCGTGGGCCAACAGGTTGTCGGCGATCGCCGCGATTCTCGCCCAGTGATCCGAATCATCGAACATTCGATGCAGCGCACGCGTGACCGACTCCAGGTAGGCCAACCGATCGCGCTCGGCTCCCGTGACATGAGCCGCGGCCTGCCAAGCGAGCCGCCAATCCGCGGCCCATTCCGCGACAAAGCCGGGATGGTAGGGCTCCCCGCTATAGTGCATCTCAGCCACGGCCCCCGCCAGCGCGACCAGCACCTGCTTCTCGTACAGTTCCCGACCCGCGAATCGATCCAGCGGCCACTCGACCCGAATGTCCGCGTACCGCTCGGGACCGTCGTCCCAATCGGGCTCAATCGTCACCGAGCGCACGCGGGCGCCGACGTAGAACGCCATGAAGGCGTGACCCGCTTCGTGATAGGCACTCGTCTCTAGATCGGTCACCGCTAGCTCGCCTTCAATCGCCAGATTTCAATTCAATCGTCAGATCGCGTCGTTCAATGCCCCGCGAGGCTGGCTCAGGCCAGACGGGGCACCAACAGCCAGCCGGTTTCAACTTCCGAATCTCCGACGTCACCGGAGGATCGAGAGGCTCGATAAAGAGCCGATCGATGGGCAAGTTTCGGCATTTCCCATGGCAGCGGTGCGTTACCGCCTGCAACGCCAACTGACCTAGACTTACCGGTTTCCAGGTAGACAACTCTCTCGATCGCACGACCGGCAAGGTGAAGTTCGTACGGCACGACGGCTTGGTTCTGTGCTCGCGTGGTCCGCGTGGTGAATCCGCGAAAGAGCTAGAGCCTAATCCGTTCCTTCCTCGATACGATCGACTTCAGGAAAACCTCGATACCCGCGCTCACGGCAACTTTGGTGTTTTGCCGACATAACCTGTCGGTGTGAGGACCTGTTCGACCAGCCAATCCGGTGCGTCACCCTCATAGCCCTCGAAGTCGAGCATCACGCCGCGTCCCCCGAAGGAGAGCAGGAGGTCTTTAAAGTCCTTCGCCATCAACTCGACGCCGTTAATCGTCACCTTGCGAGTCCGCGGGTCTACAGAGATCGTCGCAGCCGGGTACATTTTGTCCGAGTCGCCGGCGGTGCGGCGGAATCCGCGACTGATCACCGTTTCGATCTCGGTGGCCGCGTCGTCCGGCAACTCGCTGTCACCGGCGATGAACCCCGAAAGCCCGGGGGCGTAGGTGACCCCTAATCGCTCGGTACTTATCGAGTAGCCGTCTTCGGTAGGATTGATCTGGCGATAACCGGTGAACGCCTCGTACAACCGATTCGCATCTTCCTCCGTGTAGTATCGTTGTCGCCGTGACAAGAGCGCCAATTTCACCAATTCGGAAGTCGAGCGGAGCGAGAACGCGACCGCGGACTCACCCGATTTCCTCGTTGTCGCGTGCTCGAATTCCTTGCGACGGACGAAAACGAATCTGTCCTTGCGGTAGTCGTAGGCGACGAGCAGGCTTGCCGGTTCCGTGGCCCCGGTAAAACGCTGTTCGCCCCGCAGTGCCGCCATTTCGGTTTGAACTGTCTGTTCCCGCACGGCGAGATCGGCACGTAGCTCTCGTATCTCGCCTTGCTGGCGGAGCATTCGCTCGCGCTGGGACTCGAGTTCCGCTTGCTGTCGCTGAAGCCGCTCAGAAAGGGCAGCGACTTCCTCGGCCGACAGCGACTCGATGTCTTCGACGGACTCCACCTTGGTCACCTCGGCAACCTCATCCATGTCGGCGCGGACCCGCTGGCTTACCTCCACCGCGAGCGCCATCACGAACAGGACCAACAACACCAACGCGCAGAACATCAGGTCCGCGAACGTCTCGTGAGCATTGCCGTGAGTTTCGGAGTAGCGATCATTCAGCGATTTCACCACTTCCCCCTTCGACCTGGATACTGTTTCGGGCGTTCTTTCGCAACCGCGGAGCGATCCGGACTTCGGTCAGCGAGGCGATGTACGACACGAAGTGATCGACGTTGGAGGTGTAAACGTTGTTCAGCACGCGAAGCACGACGCTGCCCAAGATCGCACCGACGAGTGTCGTGTAGAACGCCGTCCCGAGCCCGGCCATGGTGGTACGCATTCCGGTAAGTAATTCGGTCGCATTGCCGCTCTCTTCTAACGAGTCGAGTGTTCCGCTGAGCCCACCGGTCATCGAGATCAATCCGACGATGGTGCCGATCAAGCCGAGGGACACGAGGACGCTGGAAAGCACCTCGACGATCTTCGACCGAGCCATCATCTTGCTATACAACAACGTGACCAGGCTGTCTTGCGAGACGTTCGGATCGTGTCTTGCGATTCTGGTCAAGTCCTGAATGTGCTCATGAAATACGCCAGCCGGTGGCCCGTTGACAATCTCGCCAAACCCGCCGGGGGTCTTGAGCTTTTTCACAAGGTACGCGGCGCAGACGAACTCGTTGCGAAGCCGCCGGACGCAGCGAAAATTCACGATCACGCCTAGAATGAACAAACCGATGATCACGGCACACAATCCGCTTCGGTCGCTCACGATTGCCCGGGCCAAGTGAACACCGGCAGCGGCGACCAGCAATGCGCTCATGATGCCGGCGTAAATCAGCCACTCCCTGAGCGGGTCCCGGTCGAGTTGGAGGTCCCGAGCCTGTTCCGCTTCGTTGGCAATCTTACGTGTCAGCGCTTCGTCGGCCGCAGTCTTCCGCTGGCGACCCATCTCTTCACGATCTTTCTGTTCCTTCAGCTGACGCCTGACCTCGGCCTTCTTTTCCTTCTCGCCGGGCACCAGCAATAGAACGCCGCATTGAGGACAGCGGTCGTGGTTTCCCGCTTCCATCAACGACGAGGTCAACCGGATGCCGCACCGCAAACACTCGTACTTGATGCTCGAGCCGGTCACTCCGGGCTTGATTTCATAGACGGGGTTCGGCCGTGGATTCCCCTCCTGGCCGGCCGTGCTTTCACTCAAGCTCATCCAACGTCCGTAGCGATCCAAGATACGAATGCTCCCGGCCTCACACCGTCCGGGATCGAGCCAGCTATCCTGACCGCCAGGCCATGCCCCCGCAATGGGGGCCACCTTCCGCAGGGACATATGCTGTCCGATGCCCCAAAACGGTTGTCGTCCGGCAATCATTGCTACGGCCGAGAGGGGGCCATCGAGAGCCTGGTCCATCCGGGGAATCCGTGGATCTGGTCAATGTCCTCTACCAGCCCTCGATCTCGGCTCCGGTCATGATCCCCTCAAAGGCATCTGCCCCCAAGCAAATCACGATGAAAATGACCAGTCCGATCCCCCATGCCCCGCTGTCATTACCTTTTTGTTTATACCAATCCGCTGGCCCAGCCCGCTCGCCCGTTGCCTCGACGTCGAATGGTCAACGGGCTGCCAGTCGAGAATGTCCGGCCTTCGCTCCGTCCTGGCAGGTCGGACGTGACGCGGTACCCGTATGCGATTTCGCTCAGTCGATCGTTCGCCAAATTCCAATCAAGATAGAATCGCAAGCAGGCGATCATGGATTCCCGACCAATCCTGATCGAGGTCGACGCTTCTGATCGCAACGGGATGGCCCAGCAAGGAGAAGGAAAGGTCCAGATGGTGATTCACCGCTGGATACAGCAAGATCCCTCGGACGGCTTCCCAGCCGTCGTCTTTGGCCTTGTTTTGAAGGTAGGCCGTCAACTGGTACAAGTGCGACGAGTGGAGCCGGTGTCGGTTATGACGTGTGATGAACGCATCCTTGTAGTACTTGCAGTCCAGAATCGTCTTCTCTGTCGCTCGCTGGAGCGTGACGTCGGTCACCATCCCCGGTAGAACCTTGGCGGCTTCGTCGTCCCACTCGCCTTGCCACTGAATTTTCATCGCCGATACGGTTGCTTCGGGACAATGACGTATCGCGAACTGCTTCACGAACGCCTCGAACAGGCAGTGCATCACAATCTCCTGGTCCAAGATGTTCCGAAATCGCTTCTTGCCGGCCTGTTCTTCGGGCAAGTACAGATCGTGAAGCAGCTGGCACACATGCATGAGCAGTCGATAGTGCCGGTTGTTGCGGTGCAATTGGACTCGGCGGAAGGTCCGCGAATCGATGCGTGCCACCGAAATGTCGGCCAACAGTTCCAAGCAGTGCCGCGTGTCTTTTCGATTCTCGGTTGAGAGTTGGGCCGACGACTGAAGCAGTCGGTAGCAAGTCGCTCTGAGGATCTGATTGGGCAAGGTGTCGGCCGTCAGTTCATCGAACTCACAGATCATTCGACCAGCAACGTGAGTCATCCGCCGGTAACTCGCCAGCACGTCGACTCGCCCCCGAAGTCGCGGGCTGGTGTCCGTGAATTCGCGGTACCCCTTGTCCATCCCTTTCGTTGCCAACTGCTGAATGCCGCCGGTCAGTAACATGGTCAGCAGGTTGTGGGCGTCGGGGCACTGGGAATGCCCGACATCGACTTCTTCACCAGGACGGAAGTGGTCCCAGGCGTACGCCAAAAGGTAGTAAATGTTCTGGATCGGAACCGAAGCAGCGGACATCACAGTGATCCAGTCGCGATCTCAGTGGTCGCCGCAAGCTGTGTAGGATCGTCGCAGTAGTACTCCTCCAGAAGCGGCTGAATTTCGTAACGCAGTACCCGCTGCACCCACGCAGCATCCGCCGTCTGATCCTCGCCGGGAACGAAGAAACTGTGGCCAATTTGAAAGCCGCGTCCCAGACTCGACGTGTCGGACGAGATCTGGTCGTTGATCTGCCGCATGCGGCTTCGGATCTGTTCGATCATTTCGCTGGAAGCGCCCCGATTCGCCAACACTTGTGCGAATGTTGGCGACTCGAACTGGGGCGAAAGCTCAACGAATGCGAAGCGGCGGCGGAGGGCGTAATCGACCATCGACAGCGAGCGATCGGCCGTGTTCATCGTCCCGATCAGGTGTACATTCGGCGGAACGTAAAACGTAGCCTCGGGGTCCGGCGAGTAGCTCAAAGGGATCGCGAAGTCCGAGCTCCGCTTGTCTGGTTCGATCAGCATCATCAATTCGCCGAACACTTTCGACAAGTTCCCCCGATTGATCTCGTCAATGATGAAGACGAATGGCAGGTTCGGTTTGGCGAGAGCGGCATTCACGAACTGGTGGAAACTACCGTCTTCAAGCTGGAACCCGCCGTCATGTCCCGGTCGATAACCTTGCACGAAGTCCTCGTACGTCATCGATTGGTGGAACTGGACCATCTGCACGCGGGATTCGTCTCGTACTCCCATCAACAAGTACGCCAATCGTTTTGCAACAAAAGTTTTGCCTGTTCCTGGAGCACCCTGCAGAACAATGTTCTTCTTGTACCTAGGCTCTTCCGCGATTTTAGTGGCTTGCGGGCTGGCGTCGGCGAGGTTTTTTCAGGCATCGCTGCGATGTCCGAATGTTGAATGAAGTATGCTGATCG
>JAWLFY010000073.1:0-23140 GCA_041685355.1 Pirellulaceae bacterium
GCTTGTCCGCGTTCGCTCGCATCCTCACTTCGGACATCGCAGCAATGCCTCCAAAACCTACGTTCTGGGCAGTTGCCACTAAAATCGCGGAACAACCCTAAATAAAGCCCGTCACCCTAAATAAAGCAGCGCGCGGGCGAGCTGCAACCACGCCTTCCCAGCCGGGTCACTCATGTCAAACCCCTTGGTCGGCACGAACGCGCGGTGCGCGTCGACGACTCGCACCGGGACGGAGGCCCGTGACGCAAGCGCTTCGATCCGGCGACGGTCGGTGTAATGCAGCACCAAGAACCGCGGGTCATGGGTGATCGCGGCGATCGCCCAAGCGGCGGCATCGAGTTTTAGCTCCGCGAGCTCGAGCATTCGCTCCGCCGCCGGCGGCAGAGCTCCAAACCGGTCTCGCAACTCTTCGCGAATCTCGCCGATCTGGCCCGCCTCGTCGACCTTCGCGATCCGCCGGTACAGGTCGATCTTGTGGCGAAGATTCGGCACATACTCGTCAGGAAGGTACGCCTCGACCGGAAGGTCGATGTCGACGTCCGCCGAAAGCCGCGGCGGCAACCGCCGGACTTGGCGGACGGCGTCCTCGAGCAACTGGCAATACATCTCGTACCCGACCGCGGCGATGTGACCGCTCTGTTGACTCCCCAGCAAGTTCCCCGCGCCACGTATCTCCAGGTCGCGCATCGAAATCGCGAAACCCGCCCCCATCTGGCTGAATTCCTCGATCGCCCGCAGCCGCTGGGTCGCCTCCGGCGTCAGGTGTTTGCGGGGGGACACCAACACGTAACAGTACGCTTGGTGCTTGTACCGACCGACGCGGCCACGAAGCTGGTGCAGATCGCTGAGCCCGTAACGGTCTCCCTCGTCGACGAACATCGTGTTCGCGTTCGGGATGTCGAGACCGCTCTCGATGATCGTCGTGGCGAGCAACAGGTCGAACTTGTGCTCGATGAAATCGACCATCACGCGTTCCAGTTCCCCCTCGCCCATCTGGCCGTGCCCCATCCCGATCCGGACCTCGGGAACCGCGTCGCGAATTTTCTCAGCGATTCGCGGCATGTCGCCGATCCGGTTGTGAACGAAGTAGATCTGCCCGCCCCGGTTGAGCTCTCGGATGATCGCCGATCGCAGCAGCTTGTCGTTCCACCGGGTGACATGCGTCTCGACCGACAACCGTTCCGCCGGCGGTGTCTCCAGGTTGCTGATGTCGCGGACGCCGACGAGCGCCATGTGCAGCGTCCGCGGGATCGGGGTCGCCGACAAAGTGATCACGTCGACCTGACGGTGCCGCGTCTTCAGCCGCTCCTTGACCTCGACCCCGAACCGTTGCTCCTCGTCGATCACGACCAGCCCCAAATTCGCGAACCGGACGTCCTTGCTGGCCAAGCGGTGCGTGCCGATCACCACATCGACCTCCCCGGACGCGATCCGCTTGGCCGTTTCGCGCTGCTCGGCCGCCGTGCAAAACCGGCTCAGCTTCGCGATCTCGACGGGAAACTCCGCCATCCGGCTGCGAAAACTGTGGTAGTGCTGTTCGGCGAGCACGGTGGTCGGCACGAGCACCGCGACCTGGTAACCGCTCAGCACCGCCTTGAACGCGGCCCGCATCGCGATCTCGGTCTTGCCGAACCCGACGTCGCCACAAATCAACCGGTCCATCGGACGCGGCGATTCCATGTCGTCCTTGACCGCCTCGATCGAACTCAACTGGTCGACGGTCTCGGTATACGGGAAACTCGCATCGAACTGCTTCTGCCAAGAGCTGTCGGGATCGAACGCGATCCCCCGCCGGGATTGCCGCGCCGCTTGCAGATCGAGCAGGTCGCTCGCCATGTCGGCGACCGCCGACTCGGCCGCCTTCCGCTGCGACTTCCATTGTTGACCGCCGACCTTGGCCAACTTCGGCCGGTGCTTCGTCCCCCCGACGTAACGTTGGATCAAACCGATCCGCGACGCCGGGACGTAAACCTTCGTCGACCCGTCGAACTCGATGACCAAATGTTCCAGGTGCTGGCCGTTCTTTTCGATCGACTCCAACCCGCGATACAACCCGATCCCGTGCGACAGATGAACGACTAAATCTCCCGCCTCCAGCTGCAGCGAACTGTCGATCGGCTTCCCCGGAGACCGCGTCTTTCGCCGCCGCACCGGGCTGCGGTGGAACAGTTCCGCCCCGGTCAGCACCAACACGTCGGCGTCGACCAGACGGAACCCGCCGCTCAAGTCGGCGACCTCCAAGTGCAACCGCCCGCGACGTGCCGCCCCGGTCTCACGCAACACTTCGCTCAGCCGCTCCGCATCGGCGGCGGTGTCCCCGACGACGATCACGTCGTGCCCCGCGGCGACGGTGTCGACCCGCCGTGTCGTCTCGTCGAGCGCCCCGGCGAAGCTGTCGGCCGAGCCCGAACGCAGGTCGACGACCTCCTCCCCACCCACCTCGGCGAGCGGCGACGCGGTCACCACACGATGACTCCGAAGCGACGCGAGCAGTTCCTCCAGCTCGACGTACCGCGAACGATCCCCGACGCGGCCGAGTAACGTCTTCGCCGATGACCGCGAATCGGGCGGGTCGACCAGCACCACGACCGTGTCGTTCGGCAGATAATCGGTGATCGTCCCCCAGCCGCCCGCGCCCGTCGTAACTTCCGCGCCCGTCGCAACGCCCGCGGCCTTCTTGTCGCCCGTGGCCTTCTTGTCGCCGACGCTTTCCGAATCGGTCGACCCGGTGTCACCCGCGATCGCCGCCAATTCGACGGCGTTGATCGATTCGATACTCCGCTGACTCGCCGGATCAAATCGCCGAATCGACTCGATCTCGTCACCAAACCACTCGATCCGAATCGGGTCGGGCTGGTCCGGCGAATAAATGTCGAGCAGCCCCCCGCGGGAGGCGAACTCGCCCGGATACTGGACCCCGGTCGTCGCGGCGAACCCGGCTTCGGCGAGCCAACGCCGGACCGCCTCGGGATCCAACGTCTGCCCCACGGTCAAACGACGGGTCGAACCCGCCAACCGCTCTGGCGACGGCACCCGCTGCATCGCCGCCCCGACGTACGCGGTGACCACCAACGGCTCCGGCGACGAAGCGTCCCGCCCCCGCAACCGCTGAAGCACCTGCAACCGCTCGGCGAAGTCCGGATCGCGGACCGCGACGCGGCGCCCGTCCCCCGACGCGAGCGGCAGCGAAACGACATCCTTCACGCCGAAACATCGCACGTCCCCAGCGACCACGTCGGCGTCGGCGACGTTCGGCACCAGGACCAACAAGTGCGGCGTGTGCCGCGCGAGCGACGCCGCCAACAATCCCCGGACGCCTCCCCAAACCCCCGAAAACGCCAGCGGCGCGTTCGGCCCGTCCCCCCGCCCGAAATGGTCGACCAGGCGCGGACCGATCCCGCACGACTCGTCCAGCAATCGGGCCAAGTCGGAAAGGGTATTCGGCGCGGTCGACGTGCTCAGACTCAAAGGCGACAGGTATCCCCGCTCGAGAAACCGGGACCGGCGGTGGTCGGGGCCGCTAAAAAAAGTATCGTGGTGGCCCCGGGTTGGCCACCGACCCTTCCCTTACCCGCTATGAAACGAAACGGATTCACCATGAGCATCGGCTTCGGCATCGTTGGCGTCGGCATGATCGCCAACTTCCACGCCCGCGCCCTCCAAGACGCCGAAGGGGCCCGCCTCGTCGGCTGCACCAGCCGCCGGCCGGAACCGACCCGCGAGTTCGCGGAACAACACGGTTGCCGCGGTTTCGACTCGCTCGATGCGATGTTGGCCGACCCCGAAATCGACGCGATCACGATCTGTAGCCCCAGCGGCGCCCACCTCGACCCGGCACTCGCCGCCGCCGCCGCCGGAAAGCACATTGTCGTCGAAAAACCGCTCGAAGTGACCACCGAACGGTGTGACCAGATCATCGACGCGTGCGACCGCGCCGGCGTCCGCCTCGGGGCCGTCTTCCAAAGCCGATTCCACGAGTCGAGCCGGCTGATGAAGAAAGCCGTCGACTCCGGTCGGTTCGGCAAAATCACCCTCGGCGACGCCTATGTGAAGTGGTATCGCACCCAGGAATACTACGACAGCGGGGCTTGGCGGGGGACCTGGGATCTCGACGGCGGCGGGGCGCTGATGAACCAGGCGATCCACTCGGTCGACCTGCTCCTGTGGCTGATGGGTGACGTCACCGAAATCAGCGCGCTGACCGATACGCTCACCCACGAGCGGATCGAGGTCGAAGACGTCGCCGTCGCGAACCTCCGCTTCGCCTCCGGGGCACTCGGCGTGATCGAGGCCACCACGACCGCCTACCCCGGGGCCCTCAAACGGATCGAAATCAGCGGCAGCAACGGGACCGCCATCCTCGAAGAAGAAGACATCAAGTCGTGGCAGTTCGCCGACGACTCACCCGAAGACGAGGAGGTCCGTCGCTCGATGGCCGGACGGACCGAAACCGGCGGCGGCGCGGCCGACCCCGCGGCGATCGGTCACCACGGCCACACCGCGCTGTTCGAAGAATTCACCTCCGCGATCCGCGAAGACCGTCCCACCCTCCTCGACGGCCGCGAAGGTCGTCGCAGCGTCGAAGTGATCCGGGCGATCTACGAAAGCGCCAAAACGGGCCAACGCGTCCGCCTGCGTTGATCCCCCCGACGATCAATCACCGAGCCCGACTCGCGTCGCCCCTTTCGCCAAGTCGAAACAGACCAGCCGCCGTCCGCCATCGCGGCACCAACTCCCCGAATCGAGCGACGAACGATCGCCGACCTCACGGAGCGGCGTCGTTTCGCCGTCGTGAACGACCGTCACCGGACCTCGATCGGATGCCGCCCCGGCGTCGGCGATCTCGATCGTGAACCGCTCGGTCGAGAAGGGCGTGGCGATCTCGATCCCACGCGGGTCTCGCGACACCTCCGCAAACCGTTTCACGGCCCAGTACCTCGCGATCTCGCTCACCTTCATCCACAACGTTTCGTCGCCATGGACCTCGGCGAGCGTCCGCACGATCCGCTGGAACGCGAAAAACCCGGTGAGCGAACCGTTGCAATACATCCCGGGCCAGTGACACAGCATCACCGCCGGTTGCCGCCGCGCGATCAACTCCGCCATCCGACCCTCCGTCCCGGTCACGTCGAGATACCGATCCGGTTCGGACACGCCGTCGCCCTGCCAACCGCCGAACCAATCCCCCGTACCCGCCAACACGTTCATCGTCGCCTGAGGCGAATCGGTCCCCTCGCCGCGGACCGCCTCCGCCACCGGTTCGGTCGACGCGTCGCCGCCGCGGATGTACTTGAAGTAATGCGGGATCTCAACCGAGAACTGGTCGCGTACCGCCTCGTCGACCGCCGACGCCAACTTGTCCTTGACCGCGTTGCCAAACCCGCCCGGCGTCGTCACCCCCTCACACGGCAACCCACACTCCTTCAAGATTCGCAACGAGTACGCGAGATACGCGGTGAGCTCGTCGACGCTCAGGTCGCCTTGCGGAAACGAGTTCTCCATCGTCGCCGGCCCGACCGGCTCACGTGGCCGACCGGTCTTCAAGTCGATCACCCGCGTGTGCGTGATCATCTCCGGGTGAATGTCCCAATTCGGCATCATCAAATTGCGAACCAGGTCGATGCTTTCCCGTAGCTGCCGTCGGGTCCACCCGGGTAATTCCCGGTCGAGCCAGCCGACACACGCGGGATAAGGCACGATGCTGTACTTGCCGCGAACCCCGTGCTCCCCACACCACGATCCGAAATGACGCACGAAATCGTCCGGGATCTCACGCGGCCATCGACGCCACCGCTTCTTGTACTCCTCGCGGTCCGGCCAAGCCTGGGCGAATTGGGGCGTGCAAAAATGGCCCATGTTCACCAGACACGTCGAGTCATCGATGATGAACGATAGCGGGACCCGGTCCCGGGGAAGCGTCACCCGCACCCCACCGGCCTGCAAATCGTCCGTCGACGGGTTCTCATCGGCCAACGGCTTTTGCTCGGACGATTGGGGTTCGTCCGCCTGGACACGATCGCTCGAGCTGCGAACCGGCCATGTCGCGGCGGCGAATCCGGTCGCGGCGAGCCCCGTCCCCGTGAGTCGCAGGAAACCGCGACGGTCTTGCTCGAATCGTCGCTCTAAGGTCGATCGCTGTGCGTATCGTCGCTTCTCGGGCACGGGAAGTTCTCCGTCGATGTAGGCCAACACGGGACGTTCGACCGTTTTATAATCGATCGACGGTCCGCCGACTTGCGCAAGCGGTCTGCCGGCTTGAAACGCCCCACCCACGAGGAACACCGAAACGATGGCCGAGAATCCGAAACGGACCAAGACGCCCGACCGAGCCTCAAGCACCCCGGCCGTCGATCGCCGGCGTTTCCTAACGGCCGCGTCCGCGATCGCCGCCGCCTCGACGGTCACGATCGTTCCCCGAAGCGTGCTCGGGGGCGACGGGTTCGTGGCCCCCAGCGATCGGGTCAACGTCGCGTTGATCGGCTGCGGCGGCCGGGCCCGCCAAAACATGAAGGGGGTGATGGCTCATCCCGATGCCCGCGTCGTCGCCGTCGCCGACCCGGCCGATCGATGGGACATGCGTGACCTCCGCATCTATCGAACGCTCGCCGGCCGCTCGGTGCTCAAGGGCGAAATCGAAGAACACTACGCCGCCGAGTCCCCCGATTTCCGCGTCGCGGCGTACGAAGACTTTCGCCTGATGCTCGAAAAAGAACCCGGCATCGACGCCGTGATCGTCTCCACCCCCGACCACCAACACGCCCACAACGCGGTCCACGCGATGCGGGCCGGAAAGCACACGTATTGCGAAAAACCGCTGACCCACAACATCCGTGAAGCCCGCTTGGTCGCGAAGGTCGCCGACGAAACCGGCGTGGCGACCCAAATGGGGAACCAGGGACACTCCCGTGACACGATGGCGGAAACGATCGAATGGGTCCGCAGCGGGGCGATCGGGACGGTCCGCGAAGTCCACGCATGGGTGCCCGCCAGCCGCTGGAACCCCGGACTCCTCCACCCGCCGAGCGAAGCCGAGCCGATGCCCAAGGGACTGAACTGGGACCTCTGGCTTGGGCCCCGTGCCGAGCGGCCGTTCCACTCCGCCTACGCACCGGTCCATTGGCGTGACTTCTGGGACTTCGGCTGCGGTGCCCTCGGCGACTTCGCCTGCCACGACCTCGACTCGGCCACCTGGGCCCTCAATCTCGTCGCCCCCGACACGGTCGAAGCATCCAGCGCGGGAAAATCCGACCCGGCACTCGCACCCCACGGGGCACTCTGCCGATTCGATTTCCCCGCCCGAGGCGACCAGAAAGAAGTCAAAGTCACTTGGTACGACGGCGGGCTGCGACCCGAGTTCCCGGCGGCCGTCGAGGAGAAGCGGGAGCAATACCGCCGAGGCGTGATGTTCGTCGGTGACCACGGCAAAATCGTCTGCAAAGGGGCCGGCGGCGAACCGTGGGTCCTCCCCGATGGCGACCGAAACGTCGAAACCCCGAAACCCACCATCCCCCGGGTCTCCGACCACTACCGAAGCTGGCTCGACGCGTGCAAAGGGGGAAGCCCCGCCACCAGCCACTTCGGATACGGGGCCCGGCTCACCGAAATCACCCTGCTCGGTGTGCTCGCCGTCCGACTCGGCCAAAAATTGGAATGGGACCACGACAACATGCGGGTCACCAACGTCCCCGAAGCCGACGCGATCCTGAAAGGCGACTACCGCAAGGGCTGGGAATTGTAACGTCTATCCGAGACGTTTCTTCGCGGCAGCCTGTCCGGAACAGACGATCGAATCGTCCTCGGCGATCCCACGCGGCGTCCTCCCGCAGATTGCTCCTGTGGCAGGCGTGTTGGAGTATGATTTCAGCTTGACGATTTCCCCCCCGGCCCTTCCCGTCCCAACTTGGTGCCCTTCCCATGAGCCTCCCTGCCAGCTCCCAAGCGTCGTCTCGGTCCCGACGTTCGTTCTTGAAGTCCGCCGCGGCCGGGTCCGCGTCGGTGGCGCTGGTCGGCCCGTTGATCTTGGGGGCGGAGGACCGGACGGGAAAATCGGATGCGATCGTCGGCTCGGGCGAACACACGTATCGGTGCCATCACTTTTGGGGAAACGACTCGTTGCCCGCCGGACACGACTACGGCAACGCGTCGCACGGGGTGACGATCGACGCCGCAGGGCTGATCTACATCACCCACACCGGGCGGCCCGATTCGGTTTACGTGTTCGACCCTGACGGTCGCTTTATCCGCAGCATGGCCGGGTTCCACGCGGTCAAGAATCGAAACCGAGCGATGACGACCGCCAGCGGCCACGGGATCGACCTCCGCGACGAAGGGGGCGAGCAATTCCTCTATCTCGCCGCTGCCAATTCCGACATGTCGTTCGCGAAGGTCTCGCTGAACGGGGAACTCGTCTGGCAACGTTCCCGTGACGAGATCTTCGAGCAGGCCGGGCTGGCCGGCGACGAGGCGCCTCGATTTCGACCGACAAACGTCAGCTTCCGGCCTGACGGCGGCTACTATCTCGGGGACGGCTACGGCAGTTTTTATCTGTTCGAATACGACGCGAACGACGAATTCGTCCGCACCATCGGCGGCCCGGGATCGGAGAACGGCCGATTCGCGACGCCACACGGCCAATGGCTCGACGACCGCGACGGGACACCGAAACTCGTGGTCGCCGATCGAGCCAACAAGCGGCTTCAGTGGTTCGACATGGATGGCAACCACGTTCGCACCCAAGACGGGTTCCTGTTCCCGGCCGACATCGACAGCCGGGGTGAGTGGCTACTCGTCCCCGACCTTCACGCCCGGGTCACGATCCTGAACGGGGACAACGAACCCGTCGTGCACCTCGGCGATGACGAAGCTTGGCGCGAATCCGTGTTGGCGGACAACTTCAAGATGCGGACGACGCCCGAGCGATGGCGGACCGGTCGCTTCGTCCATCCCCACGACGCCTGCTTCGACGCCGACGGGAACATCTTCGTCACCGAATGGGTCCGTGGCGGCCGCGTCACGAAGCTGGAAAAAGTGTGATCGGCTATGCCCGCCAATCGAGTCCCTCGTGGAGCCGGTTGAGGATTTTCGGGCCGTCGCGCGTGACGACCACCATGTCCTCGACCCGCACCCCGCCGTCGGCACGCCCATAAAGCCCTGGCTCGACGGTGAAGACTTCGCCCGCGAGCATTTCTGGGCCGCCGGCGTCGAGCAGGATCGGTTCGTGGAGTTCGAGCCCGATGCCGTGGCCCGTCCCGTGTTGGATCGTCGGCTCGTCGCTGATCGTCCCGCGTGAAGCGACGAACCCGTGATCGATGAGTACCGTTTCCGAGGCGCGGTGCGCGGCGTCGGCCGTTTCGCCCGCGATCAGTCGAGACGAACAGGCGGCCTTCGCCTCCAACACCGCCGCGTGCATCCGCCGCACCCGGTCGCTCGGCTCACCATGAACGACCGTCCGGGTGCAATCGCCCCAATACCGTGACGACTCGTCGCGTGGGAACAGATCGATGATCACCGGCACACCCGTGCGGAGTGGTCCCGATCCGGCATGATGACAATCGGCGACCTGGGGCGCGGTCGCGACGATCGCGCCGTGCGTCATCGAAAACCCTTGGCGGAGAAACTCGATCGCGGCGGCTTGTCGTAGCCGTTCGCTCGTCAACGGGCTCCCGTCGAACTGCAGCACGCCGCTCGCGTCTGCGGTGGCCGCGGCGACGGTTTCACACAGATTCTGCATCACGCCTTCGGTGACGCGTTGCGACCGTTCGAGGGCGTCGATCTCGTCGTCCCGTTTGGCCCGTCGATCCAGGACTCCCAGCTCGGCGTCGTAATCGAGCTCGATCCCGGCCCGCTTGAGGTGCCACGCATAGATCAGTCTCAGCGATCGGTCGGCCGTTACGGACGTCACGCCTCGTTGACGAAAAAACTCCGCGACCGCTTGCGCCGTCGCGGTTTCGCGGTCGGGGCTCAACCCGCCGGATGGCGCGAACTCGGCGGGACACGTGACGCGGCCGGCGCCGGAATGCTGCCGGACGCGGTCCATTTCCAAGTCTCGCACGATCGCGACCGTTTCCCCGTCCGATTCGATCCACGCTGCCGGGTCGCCCAGCGGCACCCGCAAGCGGCGAAACAGCGAAGCGTTCGATTCGGCGATCCCGGCCATCAGCAGCGTTGTCATTCGGTCTCCGGTGTCGGTCGCAAGGAGGTGTGTCGTCGAGAGGTGATCCGCACCGGGCAATCACGGTGCGTCGGCGTGTAGAATAGCCGACCCCGGCCCGCCGAATCACGACCCGCCGAATCACGATCCGCAAAAACGGGCCGCTAAAACGGGCCGCTAAAACGGGCCGCTAAAACACGGGCCGCCCGATCAGCCGTCCGCGGGGTCCCCGCTGCCAGCTTCCGCGTGGCGGGCCCCATGATGCCAGTTCGATTCTGACGTTTACATTTGGTCATCGCATGCGTCTACGCCCCTTCCCGTTGTCCGAACCCCGCCACCTCGTTCTCGCTATCGCGGCGGCAGTTTGTTTTGGCGGGGCGATCTCCGGTGAGAATCGTGCCGCCGATCCGCCCGCAAACGACGGCCCAGACGCGGAGGTCGAGATCCTTCGCCCCGGCGTTCGCTTGACACGATTCGCGGACGAACCCGACTTGGTCACGCCGACCGGGGTCGACGTCGACAAGGCTGGGAACGTCTGGGTTGTCGCGACGCACACGCATTTCCGCCCGGAGGAATACGAAGGCCCGAAACACGACGAGGTGTTGGTGCTCACCGACACCGACGGGGACGGGAAGGCGGATCAGCGACGAGTTTTTTTCAACCGAACGGTCGCGACGATGGACCTCGCGCTGGGACCCGACGGATGGGTCTATTTGGCCGAACGGAGCCGAATCTTGCGGGTCCGTGACAGCAACGGCGACGGCAAGGGGGATGTGGTCGAGGATCTCGCGGTGTTGGAAACCGAGGCGGACTATCCGCACAACGGGCTCTCGGGATTGGCGTGGCACCCCAGCGGCGACTTGATGTTTGGGTTGGGGGAAAATTATGCCCAGCCGTGGACGCTGACCGGGACCGACGACCTTCGGCATCGGGGAACCGGCGAAGGGGGCGTGTTCCGTTGTTCTCCCGACGGCAAACGGTTGCACCGAGTCGCCCGCGGATTTTGGAACCCGTTCGGCGTCACCGTCCGCGACGACGGCGAGATTTTTGCGGTCGATAACGATCCCGGCGCCCGACCGCCGTGTCGCTTGTTGCACGTCGTCGAAGGGGGCGACTACGGTTACCAACGTCGCTACGGGAACGATGCCCATCACCCGTTCGTGTGCTGGAACGGCGAACTCCGAGGGACGTTGCCGATGTTGCACCCGACCGGCGAGGCCCCGTGCGGGGTGCGCGCGTTGGGGGACGGACTCGTCGCCACGACTTGGACCGATCACCGAATCGATTTCTATCCGCTCCGTCGTCACGGGGCGAGCTTTGAAACCGAACGGGTCGTCCTCGCCGAGGGCGGCAACCGATTCCGTCCGGTGTGCCTTGCTCGGGTGCCGAACGATTCCGCCAACTCCCCCGAGAACGACGGTCGCGTCGACAACCGCGTGGCAACCTTCTTTTTCACCGATTGGGTCGACGTCTCGTACCAACTGCACGGCCACGGTCGCGTGTGGAAGTTGGAGATCGATCTTGACCAGGCCGATTGGCTCAAAACCGGCCCACCCGAGCCGCCGAACGAGCCGGCCCGGTTGGCCGCCGCGTTGCGATCGGGGGATGCCACGCTCGACCAGGACGAGTTGTTCGTGATGTCCCGCGACGACGACCCGTTTCTCGCCCAAGCCGCCCTCGAGTCGCTGATCGTCCAGGCACCCGATTGGGATGTCGACGCGATCGAACGACGGTCGGCGAGCGATCGGACGACCGCCGTGATGGCATTGAAGTCGGCCGCACGCCGCGGCGCACGCGGGGTCGACGTCGACCGCTGGATCGATCGGTTGCTCCGAGACGCCGACCCAGAAGTCCGCTACGAAACCTTGCGATGGATCGCGGACGAGGAGCTCACGCGGTACCTGCCCGACGTCGAGAAGATGCTCCGCGGCAAGAACCTCGACTACCGAGTGTTCGAGGCGTTGATGGCGACCTGGAACACGCTCTCCGGGCGGCCCGGTGACGGCGTCCGGGACCCGGCCAAGTTGACCGAACAGGTGCTCAGCGAGACCGCGTCGCCCCGGCTGCGTGGCTACGCGCTGCGGTTGCTCCCCACGATCCCGCGGCAAGCCGCCGACGACGGTTCGGACCCGACCTATCGGCTCCCGAACGCGATCACCGCCGACCGGTTGCGCGAGCTGATCCGAGTTGGCGACGAAGGGCTGTCGCTGGAAGCGGTCCGTGTCCTTTCCGGTCTCGGGTCGCAGCGTTCCCGAGAGATCTTGGTCGAACTCGCCGGCGATCCGACGTTCGCCGACCGGCTACGCGCCGAAGCGATCGCAGGGATCTCATCGACACCCGGCCCTCACCTCGAACAGCTCACCGCCTGGGCGGCTTCGTCGATCCGACCGGTTCGCGAGGAAGCGTTGAGGGCGCTCCGCGTGCTTCCACCCGATCAGTTGAACACCGAACGGCTCGCGGAGATCGCCCAGCGGTACCCCGAATCGGCCGACCTTGCGCGGGCCGCGATCGATCGCGAGTCGTTGACCGAAGGCCGCCCCGATCCCGATGCGGTCGATGCCTGGGTCACCCGGTTGGAACGGATCGATTCGCCCGCCGACTTGGCCGCGGGAGACCGCCTCTTTCATCATTCGCCGTTGGCGATGTGTGCCAGTTGTCACCGGCACTCCGGACGCGGAAACGTTGTCGGCCCCGACCTGAGCCGGATCGGTCGCGGTTCCGCACGTCGGCATCTCGTCGAATCGTTGCTCCAGCCCAATCGCCAAGTCGCCCCCGAATACCGCGCCCGAATGTTGGTGCTCCGCGATGGCCAGACGTTCGCGGGGATCCACCTCCGAACCGGCGGCGCGGCCGATATCGAAACGCTGCGTGACCATCGCGGCCAAGAACGCCGGTTCGTCCGCGACGAAATCGAAATGAGCCGCGAACTGACCACGTCGCTGATGCCCGAGGGACTCGCCGCATCGCTGACCGACCGCGAACTACGCGACCTGATCGCGTTCCTGGAGGCGAGCCGATAAATCTCACAACGCCCGTCCGTCACAACACCCGTCCGTCGCAAACCGTCTGATTCGACACGCCCTCCCGTTGATCCCCGTCAATTGAGTGCCATGAGACAAACCATGTCCCGTCCTGTTGCGTTCCTGTTCGGCCTGTTCACCGTCCCGATCGCTCTGCTCGCCTCGGCGGCTGGTCCGTCCGACGTACGAATCGAGAAAGCGGTTCGTTATTTGGCGGAGGGTCGCAAAGAGAAGGCTGACCTGTACTTGCCGCCCGATGGCGCCGTCGCCGAAGGATTGTCACCCGGGGTGTTGATCATTCACGGTGGCGGATGGACCGGAGGAAAGCGGAACGCGAAACGCGAGATCAACATCGGCACGACCCTGGCGTCTCACGGGTATGTGTGCATGAGCATCGACTACCAGTTGCACGACCCCGACTCGGACGAGCTCTGTTGGCCGCAGAACCTGCACGATTGCAAGACGGCCGTTCGCTGGATGCGTGCCAACGCCGAGCGGCTGCGGTTGAACCCCGACCGGATCGGCGTCATCGGCGGTTCGGCCGGGGGACACCTATCGAGCATGGTCGGCGTCACCGGCCCCGGCGACGGGCTCGAGCCCGAGGGCCCGTATGGGGACTACTCGACCGCCGTGCAATGCGTTGTCGACCTTTATGGACCGACCGACGTCACCAAGTGGAAAGACTTGAAGGCGCTGCGGAAAAGTCGCGACGAGGCACCCGAGCTGTACCGCGAGTTTTCCGTCACCAGTTACATCGATGCGGACGACCCGCCGTTCCTCATTTTGCACGGCACCGCGGACACGACCGTCCCGGTTTCCCAGTCCGAGCTCTTCGCCGACGCGCTGGCCGACGCCGGGGTGCCCCACGAGTTGGTGATCATCGAGGGGGCGCCCCACACGTTCCACTTGCAACCGAAACAGCGAGACCTCCGCCCGCTCGTCGTCGGGTTTTTCGATCGTCATCTCAAGTCCGACCGCTGAGCGCCTATCCGAAAAGGGGGCCGACCCTTTGTCGATTTCCAGCTGACATCGCGCTCAACGGCTTTTCCGCGTCCTTAGGTGAATACCGGCTCGCTCCAGGAGAGGGTCGGCCCCCTTTTCGGATAGCCACTGAGTTTCACCCCGCGCGGGGGAGGCGTCAGCCGACGACCGATCCGGTGACCTCGAACCCGAGGTCACGGATCATCTGGTAATCGGATTCCGGCGGCTGGCCCTCGGTCGTTAAGTAGTCACCGACGAACAGGCTGTTCGCGACGTACAGCCCGAGCGGTTGCAGCGACCGCAAGTGGATTTCGCGGCCGCCGGCGATCCGCAATTCGCGGTCGGGGTTGACGAACCGAAACATCGCCAACGTTCGGAGGCAGTCGGCGGGGGTGAGATCGGACTTGGACTCCAGTGGGGTGCCGTCGATCGAATTCAGAAAGTTGAGCGGAATCGATTGGACGCCAAGCTCCTGGAGCTCGAACGCCATCGCGACGATGTCAGACTTCGACTCCCCCATTCCGATGATTCCGCCGCTGCACATTTCCATCCCCGCATCGCGGACGTGTCGGAGCGTCTGAACGCGGTCCTGGTAGGTGTGGGTCGTACAGACTTCGCCGTAGAACGATTCGCTCGTGTTCAGGTTGTGATTGACGCGATCGACCCCGCACGCCTTGAGCCGGTCGGCGTGTTCGCGGTTCAACAGGCCGAGACAGGCACAGATATCGAGCCCGTATTTCGCCTTGATCTCCGGGACGACCTCTTCGACGGCCCGGATTTCCCGCTCGTTCGGGCCGCGAGCGGAGATCACCAGGCAGTACGTCTTCGCCCCCCGCGAAGCGGCCAGTTCGGCCGCCTCCATCAACTTGTCCCGCTGGAGGATGTTGTACTTCGGGACCGGCGCGGTCGAGATCTTGGATTGGCTGCAATAGTGACAGTCTTCGGGACAAAGCCCGCTCTTCGCGTTCATCAAAAAATAGAGCTGGACGCCGTTCCCGAAATGCCGATGACGGATTCGGTACCCCGCGGCGAGGATCGCGAGCAGGTCTTCGTCGGGGGCTTCGAGCAGCGTCTGGGCGTCCTCGCGGGTGATGCCGCGGCCCTCCAAGACGTCATCGGCGAGCCGTTGATAACGTTCGGGCGTCGCACCCGGGGATGCCTGCACGGCGTCGATGTTCAAACTCATCTCGATTTCAGCAGCTGGATGGGGACGGCTTCGGGGAACGGGCTTGCGGACGACTATGGTGCGCGGGTCGGTTAGAATCGACAAGTCGGGTTCCCCGATGAACCGAGGGGGGCATCGGTCAACCCGGGGGGAAATGGGGCGCCCCGGTGCGTGCCGACGTCGTTTCCACCGCCAACCGCTGCTGAAGTAACACGATGAATCGTTACCTCGTTCGAGTCGGCGTGATGGCCGAGATTCACACCGTCGCGACGCCGGAATCTCTGCGGCGGGGACGCCGGATTTTGGTCCGTAGCAGCCGGGGTGTCGAACTCGCGGAAGTTTTCGCGACGACCGCCGCCGGACGCGATCGGGGCGAGACGCTTCGGTTTCTGCGGGTGACGACCGACGATGACGAGCGGCTCATCGAACGCTTGCGACGTCCCAAACGGAAGGCGGTCGAGGCGTGTCGCGAAGCGCTGCGACGATCCGGATCCCCCGCCGTCTTGCTCGACGTCGACCAGATCTTCGACGGCGGGACGCTCGTCCTTCATTTCCTCGGACCGGTCGACGCGATCGTCGAAGCGGACACGCGGCAGATCGTCGAGGAGTATGAGTCCGTCGTCCGCTCGCGGAAGCTTACCCGACTATTGACCGAAGGTTGCGGTCCCGGGTGTGGTGAAGGTTCGTCGGGCGGATGCGAAGGGTGCGGCGGATGCGCGGTCGCTTCGGCGTGCCGCCCGTCGATGGCCACCGACGGGGCGTCGACCTAGCAACGGCCAGGAAACAAGATGCACTCGTTCGACCTATAGCGGAACGGCGCAAACCGTCCGGTGTCGCTTTCAACCTGTCGCGGAACGGCGCGAGCCGTCCGGTGTCGCTGCTCGGCGCGGCAGCGGACGCGACGGACGGTGATTTCCCGACCGGTGCTTAGGCGGCAAAGATCAAACCCGCGGCCGGCCCAAACGGATTCGGCCATCGTCCCGATCGGGTTCGGGTGGGGCGTTCCCGACGCCCCGCACCGCTGTCGTAGCCCGCTCAGCTTACCGAGATACGCTCACCTTCACCCGACGATCCGTTTTTAACGGTCGTGCCGGCTGGACGCCTTCCCCTGACGGCGGACGGCGTCTTCAGGACCGATTCTTCGCGGCGACAACGCGGGTCGTGCCGATCCTCCCTGCGGATGACGGTCGTGCCGATCGGCGGACCCGTCCATTTTTGACGTCGAGGATCGACGTTTCCGAGTCGACGCGCCCGGTTGCCCGCAAGGAGGCGGATCGTGAACGGTCCCAAACGATCGCTGTCGCATGACGCGACGCGGACACGACGAACCCGACGGATCGCGGTGGCACTTGCCGCCACCGCTTTGGTCACGCCTGTCGTCGCCGCTCAGCCTCCGGTCCGGCAAAACCCCTACGCGGCGCGACCGACTCGCATCGCCGCGTCTGACGTGGTTCCGGGCCCGAGTTCCGAACCGGTTTCACGCCCGACGCCTCGATCCGGCCCGGATCGTGAGGTGCAATCCCCGCCCGATCCCGCCCCTCCCGCGTCGCCCCCCGCATCGACATCAAACCTGCCCCCGGCGGCGGACGAACTCACCGACGGGAGCGCATCGGACGAAATCCGGCACTTGTTCGAACGGCTCACGATCGATTCCGAGTCACGCGCCAGAGTGCAACCCGCCCCCACCGCGGAACCGAACCCGCCGGCGGGTCGCACGACCGGTCGCACAACGGGTCGCACAACGGGTCGCACAACGGGTCGCACGACCGGTCGCACGACCGGTCTCAAGTCGGCGCCACGAATCGCGTTCACGGCTCAGCAGTCGGTACCCAATCGCCCAGCGTCCTCCACGACGTCCTCCACGACGGCGATCACACGAGATCAGGAAGCGTCCCCGAACGGGTCCGATTCCCGAACCGAATCCGACTCTCCGATCGGCTCCACTTCTGCGATGCCCCAAACGCGTGGGAAATCCTGGCTGCCCTCGGCAACGGCGGAATCCCATCGTTCCCAAGCTGCCGAGCGACTTGCCCGCGCGACCCACGAGTATCGGGTTCGCGCCTGGGCGTCGGCCGAGGCGTCGGCGTGGGAGGCGCTTCGGATCGCGTCGGTGAGCATCGATGCGGGCCGGGGCATCGAGGGGGGCCGGGGCATCGAGGGGGGCCGGGGCATCGAGGGGGGATCGGGCGAAGCTGCGAACGGTTCGGAGGGTGCCGCGCCGCGGTCGGCATGCGAGCAGCTCGACATCGCCCGTGCGGCAATCCTCGAGGCGCGTGGCTTCACGCCGCTGGTCGGCAGCCGTGACGTGGACGCCGTCCGACGTCTCGCCCGATCGCATCGAACGACGGTGCTACGCGGCGATGATGTCGACGACGTCTCCGCGGCCGAGGCGATCGACCGATACCTCAACGAGGCCCGCAAGCGGCTCGCCCCGGTGGCGGCGGCGAGCGTCGAGGCGGCCGAAGCGATGGACCTGATCGCCGCGATCTACCTCGCCCGCGACGAATCGAAAACGTTGCCGGGCCCAACCTCGCTCTGCCTCCGCCGCGCCGCGTTCCAAGGACAAAGCGAGAACGCGAGCCTCGCGTCGCAACTGGGGAAGCAGCTGAGCATGGTCGGGTTGCTCGACGAATCACGCTGGGTGCTCTCGCGGTCGCTCGCCCTCCAGCCGTCTCCCGATGCCGCCGTCGAACTGATCGCCGTCCTCGAACGGATCGGAGATTCGGAGCGCGCCGACGAAGTGCGACGGTTCGCCAGAGAACAGGGATGGGAAGTCCGCGCCAACACCCGCGGCGTCCCCGACGTGACCGAACTCACCCCCGAAGAGTTCGCAACCATCAGCCGACCCGTCAGCCAACCCGCGACCGGTCCGGCTATCGGTTCCTCCGGACCCATCGGCCAGTTGCCGCGGCACCTCGCCGTGCCCCCGAGTCTGTCCGGAACCGCGCAACAAGGCAGCATCGCGCCGTCGCCGACAAACGTCGTGACGGATCGTCCGCGCGAATCCGAAGTCACGTCCGGGAACGCGGCGACATCGCCTGACGTTCAGGCCGGATCCCCCGACGTTCAGGCCGGCGACGGCAACCCGGCGCCCCGTTCGGCATGGCGACGGATGACGGATTCCTTTCGCCGACTTTGGTAGTCGGCCACGCGATCACGACGATCCGATCACCCGAAAAGACGAACCCTCCGGATGCGAACCGCTGCGATCCTCCCGACGCTTTTCCTTGCGATCGGCGTCTTGATGACGCCGGTCCGGGGGATCGCGCAAGCGACGCGACCGCACGCCGCGCCGACCGGGGCGATCCAGACCGTGCCGCCGGGCCCCGCCGGACCCGAGCTACTGACGCCCCCCGACCCGAACCCGTCTCACCGGCCTCGGGGGCTCGGCTCGCGAGACGAGCAGCCGACCCACGCCGTCCCGATGCGTCGGTACCAGTCTGCTCGGTCGCAGATCGACGCCCCACGCGGCGGCATCGAAACGGGACGCGACGCGTCGACCCCGTTCGAAATCTCTTCGTCGAATAACGCCGCGATAGACGACGGGGCGATGCACGACGGGGCGATGCACGACGGGGCGATGCACGACGGGGCCCCGCCGTGGGAGGCTCCCCGGGTCCCATGTGCCAACTGTTTTCGCGGGGTCGAATGCCGTGACGGGTGCGGGGCCGAGGCGAGATGGGCCGACATGCGGCGGTTGCCGTTTGCGGGCGAAGGGCCCGGCGGCTACGCAGGACCGGCCCGGCTGGCACATCTGGCGGTCTACCGACTCCGCCCCGGCGACCAGTTGGAGGTGATCTACTTGGTGACGCGGCGACAAAACGCCGGCGCCTACCAGCTGACCCCCGGTGACGAAGTCCTGATCGAATCGATCACCGACGAAGACCTCGACCGCGGAACGCTCGAGAACGGACTGAAGATCCAGCCCGACGGGACGATCACCGTGCGACTTTTGGGACCGGTTCACGCCGCCGGACTCACCGTGGCCCAGCTCCGCGACGTCCTCGAAGAAGAATACAAGCGGTACTACGATGAACCCGCGATCGACGTCACGCCGGTACGAACGAATACGCTTGCGGAAGATATCCGCGCCGCGGTCGGTGGCCAAAACGGTTTCGCCCAACAATCGATCGACGTCACCGTGATGCCCGACGGGATCATCCGCCTCCCCGGGATCGGCGCGATCAACGTCCAAGGCCTTTCGCTGAGCGAGCTCAAACGCGAAATCAACCTCCGGTACGAAGAGGTCGTCGTCGGGTTGGAGGTCGAACCGGTGCTGCGGGAACAGGCGCCCCACGCGGTGTACGTCCTCGGGGAAGTCGCCACGCCGAACCGCTTACTGTTGGAAACCCCGACCACGGTCCTCGGGGCGATCGCCTCCGCCGGAGGAACGCTTCCGGGCGGAAACCTCCGCCAAGTCGTGATCTTTCGACGCGCCGAAGATTGGCGTTTGGTGTCGACCATGCTCGACCTCAGCGGCGCCGTTTACGGCAAACGCCCGACGCCGGCCGACGAGATCTGGGTTCGCGACGGCGACGTGATCATCGTCCCCGAGAAACCGATCCGTCGCTTCGATAACTGGGTCCGCCAAATCTTCACCGAAGGCGTCTACGGCGTCGTCCCGTTCGCCGGCGTCTCGGTGAACTACGCGGACCAATTCCGCTAACCCGGCGGCGTCCGCCCCATGGTCTGGCTAACCGAGTGACCAACCGTCGCGTGGCGTCCGCTTCAAAAACGGGTCCGCCTCGGGACACCCGACCGCCCGCATCGACTCCGGATCCCACTCGATCTTTTTGCCGACCCGATAGGCGACGTTCCCCAAGTGGTTGGCTTCGGTCAACGGTCCGGCATAGCTGAACGGGCTGCCGGTTGTCCCCTCCCCGAAACAGGCCGCCACCCATTCCTCATGGTGCCCCGGCGAATCCGGGATGAACGGCTCCGGCGGCTGAAAGTCGTCGTAACGGTCCTCGGGAAGCAATCGGTACTTGCGGTAATCGGCCAATAACATCCCGTCGCTGCCGACGAACAACACGCCGTTGGGCCATTGCGGGATCTCCCGGTCGGTCCACGGCTTCGGCTTGTGGGTCCCCTGGTACCAAGTCATCCGCACCTCCGGGCGATCGCCACGAGCCCCGTATTCATAGACCGCCGTCATCGAGGCCGGCGCGATCTCCGGATGGGGCGGGATCCCGAACGACTCGACCGTTCGCGGGGCGTCGAGCTCAAGGGCCCAGTACGGCAAGTCGTTCCAGTGGCTCCCGAGGTCCGACATCGTGCCGTTGCCGAAATCCCACCAGCGGTACCAGTTCGGGCCGGGGAAATAGACGTCGTGGTAAGGACGCTCGGGGGCCGGGCCGAGCCACAAATCCCACGCCAACGTTTCCGGCGGGGTCATCGCCTCCTGCGGACGCTCGCGTACGAACAGCCGGTCCTTGTTCTTGATGGCGTCCTCCTCACTTTGCAGCCCCCAGGCCCGCGAGACCCAAACATGAACCTCGCTGACCGTCCCGATCGCGCCCGATCGGATCAACTCCACGACGCGACGATAATTCGACGAGGCGTGGATCTGGGTCCCCATCTGAGTCACCACCCCGGCGTCGGCGGCCACTTCGGTGATCCGCCGCGTCTCGTCGACGTTGTATGCCAGCGGCTTCTCGCAGTAGACGTGCAAGCCGTTCCGCAGCGCGGGCATCGTCGCGAACGCGTGCGTGTGCTCGGCGGTGCTCACCACGACCGCGTCGAGCCGGTTCGCCTCGGCATCGTAAAGCTTGCGGAAATCGACGTACCGACGCGCCGACGGGTGCTGGCGTGACGTCAAGTCGAGGGCGTTCTGGTCGACGTCACAGATCGCCGTCACCTCCACCCGGCCCGTCTTGACCATCGCGTTCAAGTTCGCCGCCCCGCGTCCCCCGGTCGCGATGAACCCGACGCGGAGACGATCGTTCGCCGCCGCGACAAGCCGACCCGGTGAGGCAACCGCGACACCGCCGAGCAACGCGGCTCGCGTCAGAAAACGACGTCGCGAACTCCCCACGCCGGCGTGGTCGATTTTAGACCGTGACATCTCAATGGCTCCGCTTGAAAGGGACGCGATTCAAGTCCGAGCCGCGCAGCCCGGTGAATCCGAACGCTCGCCAGTCTACACGCTCCCACGCGGTCACGGCGAATCGGCATCCGACGGTCCGAACCGCTTCCCGACCCGCGCCGCGTGCGACGCGACGACGTCAGCAAACCGGTCGGCGATGTTCCGCGATTCATGCGGATCTTCAACGTGGTCGTACAGCTCTCGCGCCATCACCTCGCCTCCCTGGAGGCTCCGCCACTCGGTGTACCGATAACGCCCGGTCCGCACCGAGTAGCCCCACGCCTCCCAATTCGACGGCGGCCCGTAAAACGGCTGTTGGTGCCGCGTGAACGCGGCATCCTTCACCGAAACGGACGGGTCCGCGACGACGGGCAAGAGATCATCTCCCTCCAAGTTGCGTGGCCGGTCGTCGGCGATCCCGGCGAGTGACGTGAGCGTCGGATACAGGTCGACCAACTCCGCGAGCGACGCCGTCTTCTTGCCATGCCCGGATGTCCGTAAAGGGTCTGCGACGATCAACGGGACGCGGGCGTCGAGCTCGAAGTTGCTGGTCTTGCCCCACAGCGATCGCTCGCCGATGTGAAAACCGTGGTCGGACGTGAAGACGACGATCGTGTCTTCGGAGTGTCCGGCCTCCTCCAACGCCGCCAAGATCTCGCCGATCTGCGCGTCCATGAACGTGATCGAGGCGTAATAGCCGTGCCGGTAATGCCGGATCTCTTCGGCGGTCAACGGACGGTCGTTCGGCACGCCCCCGTAACCGCGGATCTCGCGTGATTCATGCATCGCGATCGACGGGACCCCGGCGGGCGGATTCGGGGGACGCGGCACGGGAATCGCCTCGGGGTCGTGAAGGTCCCAGTACTTTTTCGGGGCGACGAACGGAAGATGCGGACGCCAAAAACCGACCGCCAAGAAAAACGGTTGCCCGTCTGCCGGATGATCTCGCAACATCGCGGCCGCCGTGTTGGCGATCTGGCCGTCTCGGTAAACCGTGTCCGGCACGTCGTGCCTTTCGGTGACCGGGGCCTTCCCCAAATCACGCCCCCGATCGCCCGGCGGCAGGTTGCCGTAAACCGTGTCCGCGGCATGCGTCCCCCGGTACAAGACCTCGTCGATCGACCACGACCGCCGGTCCTGGGTCTCGCCCATGTTGTGAAAGATCTTGCCGACGTCCTGGCAGAAATACCCGTGGTTCTTGAAGTGCTGCGGCAACGTGACCAGCGACGCGCCACCCGGTGCCGTCTCGCGAAACCCTTTCCGCAAATCGTCGACGCCGACGGTGTCCGGCCGCAACCCGGTCAGAAACGACGAACGGGACGGGTTGCACACCGCTTGCTGACAGTACGCACGCTCGAACACCAGGCCCCGCCGGGCGAGCCGATCCAGGTTCGGGGTGATCGCCGCGTCGTCGCCGTAAGGGCCGATCGCGCAGTTCAAATCGTCGGCCACGATGAACAGCACGTTCGGCCGCTCACCCGCACCCGCAAGAGAAGCGGTCCCCAAAAAGAAGTCCACTCCGGCAAGGGAAGCGGCGAGGGTCGCAACATAAAAGGTCAGCGTCTTCATCGGTTCCACCACGCTCCGGGCTTGCCGTCACACTTCGGCCCAACCATCGGACTCCGGACCGATCATCTGGTTCCGGACCGATCATCTGGTTCCGGACCGATCATCGCATTCCGGCTCAGCCATCGAAAACGGCGAGCTGGGGCAGGTGATCGCTTAGCGCGAACGCCTGC
>JAWLFY010000227.1:0-2008 GCA_041685355.1 Pirellulaceae bacterium
CTTCATTCAACATTCGGACATCGCAGCGATGCCTGAAAAAACCTCGCCGACGCCAGCCCGCAAGCCACTAAAATCGCGGAAGAGCCAAAAGGGAAGGGAAGAGCCAAAAGGGAAGGGGGTAGTTTTGACGTATGCTCCCTCTTCTCGCTCCCTCTCTCAAAGGATTCTTCTAGCCCGCAGGCGAGGACGGTTCGCACCCGCCCTCCCGCTCGATAGTGAGGGCCAACTCTTTTCCCCCTTCTTCTTACCGCGACACCCCGGCTCGACACCGGGCCAGTCGTATTTCGGGGCAGACGCGCCGAGCCAATACCCGCCACGTCAACGAATTCCGATCACGGGAAGAACTTCGCCAACGTCTCGGGTTTCGGTTTCGGGGTGAACCGGGAAACGACGACGGTGGTGACGAGCGAGCTGAGGATCATCGCCACGACCGGCATCACCTCGTAGGTGTCTCCGGCGATCGTCCACGTCAACACGAAGCTGCTCAGCCCCCCTTGCTCCACCGGCACCTGGGTCGCTTGGTAAAAGAGCACGCACCAGCTGAGGATCGCGGCGAAGATCCCGCTGATCGCCCCGGCCGCCGATAAGCCGCGCCAGTAGAGCGCCGCGACCACGACGGGGAATAACGCCGAAAACCCGCTAAAACACCACACCCCAAGCGCGAACACGCTGCGGGGATTCCCCAGGCTGAACAGATACGTGACCGCGACGATCGCGATGATGAACAGCCGCGTCGACAACACCTGTTGGCGGTCGCTGACGCGATCGGCACCCCGGTAATGGACGTAAATGTCGTTGCTAAAAATCGTCCCCAGGCAGAGGAACTGGCTGTCCAGACTCGACATGATCGCCGCCAAAATCCCCGCGGCGAGGAACCCGCCCAACAACTGACCCGTTTGCGTCTTGACCAAGAACGGCAGGATCGCGTTCGGGTTGTCGGGCAACGGCGGACCGGCGGGCCTCAGGCTCGGGTCGGCCCACACCCCGACAGCCCACACCCCGACCAACACGCACGGCACCCAAACGATCATGATGAACAGCGGCTGGAACACGACCGCCGCCTTGAACGTCTCGGCGCGGCGGGCGGTCATCCAGTGCTGGAAGACGTGTGGAAACATCCCGACCGACAACGGGATCAGCAAATACGTCATGAACTTCGTCCGGCTCATTTCCGACCGGGTCGCGTGCGAATCGGGGATCGCCTCGCCGAGCACCCGCAGGTTCGCGAAGAAACTCGATTCGCCCCCCAGCCGGTTCGCGATCACATAGAAGGTGATCACGCCGAGCGTCATGAAGACGAGCGTTTGAAACGTGTTCGCCCACGCCGTCCCCCGCATCCCGCCGAAGAACACGTACACCAACACGACGACACAAATCATCAGCGACCCGAGCCACGCGGGGACGCCGCCATGGGCCGCCGGGTCGGGCGTCCCGTCCGGACGCAGCGCCGGAAACCACTCGGTCGACAATCCCGCGGTCAGGCCCTGGACCACCGTCCCGGCGCCGATCACGCCGATCAACAAATACGGGATCACCAACCCGACCAGGATCGGGAACAGCAGCAACCCGACGAAGTCGCTCTCCAGCCGCCCCCGAAAGAATTCGATCTGCGTCGTGTACCCGTTGCGGCGGGCGACCTTCCAAACCTGAACGCCGACGACGAAGAAACAGAGCGAGTGGACGATCCCGCTGCTGCTCGCCAGCATCCCGTAAACCCCGATCCCTTCACGGAACGCTTCGCCGCTGCTGCCGACCAGCGCGAACGCCGTCATCGTGGTCCCGAACAGACTCATCAACAGCAAGAAAGGCCCGATCGAATGGCTGGCGATTTGGTAGTCCACCCGCGTCCCGCGAAACAGTCGGCCGGCGAAGACCCCGAGCCCGAGTAGCAGACTGAGATAGACCGAAATGATCAGCAGTTGTGGCAACCCGGGATGCATCAGCGCCCCCCCTTCGGCATCGCGTCACCCGGCACCGCGTCACCCGGCACCGCGTCACCCGGCACCGC
>JAWLFY010000227.1:2108-5680 GCA_041685355.1 Pirellulaceae bacterium
CGCGTCACCCGGCACCGCGTCACCCGGCACCGCGTCACCCGGCACCGCTTCGCCTGACGCGAAGTCGTCCAGCGGCCACGCGACCTTGGTCGCAAGCGCCCAGGTCAACGTCGCCCCGATCGAGATCAACACGTGCCAAAACAGCCCGATCGGCAAGATCCCCAACACCAACCGCCCGTCGTCCCAGAACCAGTTGTCCTGATGCAGCACCAAAAGCAATACGACCAGCACGACGATGACGCGAGTGCCCGTCCGCGAGAAAGTTCCGGCACGGGACCGGCTTCCCGAGGGCTGTGAGCCGGGATCGGAGACGGCTCCCGCTTCCGGCGACGGGTCGGGTCGGGATGACGGGGAAGGCGTGTTCATCGTCTGGCTGGTTCCGCAGCGGGTGTCCGGAGCGTCTCGGCGTGATCCGTGGTGGCTCGGCGTGATCCGTGGTGAGTCGGCAGGCACCGTGGTAAGTCGGCGGCCACAGTCTATCCGGGATCGCCGCCGTCGATGGGGCCCGGCATACGAAGTTCACCGACCGTCGATTATTCTGTGGCCCGTGACATCGTAATTTTTTTGGCGAACCGGTGGAGGGCGGGCGGGCTCCCAGACGGTTCGTGACCTCGCCGACGACGGGCGGAACCACGTTTGATTTCCTGGGAAGCATGGCTGACGATCGCGGTCGCCGGCGGGCTGCTCGCCGGGCTCGCCCTGCGGTTGGCCGCCACCGACCTGCTGGCGGTCACCTCGCTGGCCGTGTTGATGCTGACGCAGAACCTGACCGGTTCCCCCAACCTGCCGACCGCCGAGGAGTCGTTGGCGGGGTTCGGAAGCAAGGGGCTGGTCACGATCGGGTTGCTGTTCGTCGTCGTCGCGGGGCTGGAACTGACCGGCGGAACGACGCTGGCAACCGCGTGGCTGCTCGCCAAGGCGAAAGGGTTAACCGACGCCCAATTCCGGCTGCTGATCCCGGTCGCGGTGATCAGCGGGTTCATCAACAACACCCCGGTCGTCGCCGCCATGCTCCCCGTCGTCGGTGACCTCAGCAAACGGCTTCGCGTCAGCACGAGCCGGTTGCTACTACCGCTCTCCTACGCGGCGATTCTTGGTGGGATGTGCACGTTGCTGGGGACCAGCACGAACCTGATCGTCCGCGATCTGTATACGGAACGGAACGCGGCAATCCCGGCGGCGGCGGAGGCGCCGCCGCTACGTTTCTTCTCCACGGCGTGGGTCGGCGTTCCGGCGACGGTCCTCGGGTTGGCGTATATCGTCGCCTGTTCCGCACGGCTGCTCCCCGAACGGAAACCGGCGGTGAGCGTCGCCGACGACCCGCGGCAATATACGGCCGAGATGCAGGTCGAATCGGGCGGCCCGCTCGTCGGCAAGACGATCGAACAGGCCGGGCTCCGCCACTTGCCAGGACTGTACATCGCCGAGATCCAACGCACGGCCGGAGTGATCACGGCCGCGAAACCGCAGGAGCTGTTGCAGGCCGACGACGTGTTGATCCTGGTGGGGGCACTCGACAGCGTCGTCGACCTCCGAAAGATCCGCGGCTTGGCGACCCCCGACGACCAGACCCGAAAACTTCAGATCCCGGTGTGGCGACGGACGCTGGTCGAAGCGGTGGTCAGCTCGCGTTGTGCGCTGCTGGGCAAAACGATCCGCGAAGGACAGTTTCGCTCCCGTTACAACGCGGCGGTCGTCGCCGTCGCCCGTGGGGAGAAACGGCTGCGGGGAAAACTCGGCGACGTGCGGCTCGAAGCGGGAGACGTGTTGTTGCTCGAAGCCTCCCCGTCGTTCCTCCACCGCCAACGCGGCGCCCGCGATTTTTTCCTCGTCAGCTCGGTCGACAAGGGAGAAGTGCGGCGACACGACCGGGCGTGGATCGCGCTCGCGATCGCCGCGGCGATGGTGCTCGCCGCCTCGACCGGGGTGCTCTCGATCCTGACCGCGTCGCTCGTCGCGTCGATCGGGATGATGGCGTCGCGGTGCTGCACGCCCGAAGAGGCCCGGCGGAGCGTCGATTGGTCGGTGCTGATCGTGATCGGGGCGGCGATGGGGATCGGCGCGGCGCTGCACAAAAGCGGCGCCGCGGCCGCGATCGCCGAAGGCTTGCTTACCGTCGCCGGCGGCGACCCGATGTGGTCGCTCGCCGCGGTCTTCTTGGCGACCGTGGTGTGTACCGAACTGATTACGAACAACGCCGCCGCCGTGCTGATGTTCTCGATCGCTTGGCAAACCGCCGATCGGTTCGAAGAGATCGGGCCGATGCCGTTCGTGATCGCCGTGATGATCGCCGCCTCGGCGAGCTTCCTGACCCCGTTCGGCTACCAAACCAACACGCTGGTGTACGGCGTCGGGGGATACCGCTTCCGCGACTACGTAACGTTCGGGTTACCGCTTAACCTGATCGTGTTCGTCGTCGCGATGATCGTGATCCCCCTCGTTTGGATGTGATGATGCCGGAAAAGCCGACCAGCCCGCCCCGCGTCCCGGACAACGAACGTTCTGGCGACGCTGTCCCCGACGCGGAGACCGGCCCCCTTCGAAACGTGTCACCCGATGACGCGACGCGGCCGGACCGCGAATCGCCCCGCCGCGGCCGGCGACAACGACCCGCCGAACGGGACGCCAAACGGCTCCGCGAATCCGCTCGGCTCCGGATCGAGTTCCCCGAAGAGCTCCCGATCACCGCCCGCCGCGACGACCTCGTCCAAATGATCCGCGAGCACCCGGTCCTTGTCGTGTGCGGCGAAACCGGAAGCGGCAAGAGCACACAGCTCCCTAAGTTGTGCCTCGAGGCGGGGCTCGGCCGGGAAGCGATGATCGGCCACACCCAACCCCGGCGGCTCGCCGCCCGCAGCATCGCTCAGCGGCTCGCCGAAGAACTCGACGTCCCGCTCGGCAAACAGGTCGGCTACCAGATCCGCTTCGGCGACCACTCGGGCCCTGAAACGCTCGTCAAGTTGATGACCGACGGGATCCTGCTCGCCGAGACCCAATCGGATCGCTCGCTCGACGCCTACGACGCGATCATCATCGACGAGGCCCACGAGCGATCGCTGAACATCGACTTCCTCCTCGGCTACCTCCGCCAACTGCAACCCCGACGCCCCGACCTGAAGGTGATCATCACCTCGGCGACGATCGACGCCGAACGGTTCGCGGAACATTTCGCCGCTCCCGACGGCGCCGCCCCGATCGTCAACGTCGAAGGCCGCGGCTATCCGGTCGAAACCCGGTACTTGCCGTGGGAGGACGTCGTCGACGACGAGACCCGCGGTTACGACCTGGCTCGTCACGTGATCGCGGGGATCGATTCGATCAGCCGTGACTCGCAGGGCGACGTGCTGGTCTTCTTGCCGACCGAGCGCGACATCCGCGAAGTGTCGCACCGGGTCGGCGGCCACTTCCATCGGCTCGGGCTCGCCAACCGTGTCGACTTGCTTCCGCTCTACGCGCGGTTGCCACAATCGGAACAACAACGGATCTTTCGCCCCGACGGCCGCAAACGCCGGATCATCTTCGCCACCAACGTCGCCGAGTCGTCGTTGACCGTTCCCGGGATCCACTCCGTC
>JAWLFY010000074.1:0-23018 GCA_041685355.1 Pirellulaceae bacterium
CGACATTGCCTGATCAGTTCCGCCAAGCTGACCGGTTGAAGGTCGAGCGGCTCGAACGGGATCGGCCCCTCGTACGAAGCGACATCGACCGGTTGCTCGACGTACGGCCGTCGTGCCCGTGCGGAATACTCGCCTTTCGTCTGCTCACGAAACCGGAACGCCCGCGACGGGCCGGACGGAAGATGGGTCACCGGCAACAAACACGACGCGTCGACGCACCCGATCGGCGTCGACGTGACCGACTGCAGTCGCTCGACCCACAACGTCAACGGGGGAACCGGCATCTCCTCGGTGATCAGCACCGCCGCCCTCCGCGTCAGATCGCGGAGGTGTGGGCCGCGCCCCCCGTGACGCTGCAAGTGAAACACGTACCGGATTCCCCGCCCGGCCAACTCGCGTTGGACGTCCCGTGCCCCCTGCAAAATGAACGCGTGGTGTCGGTCCGACGCGAACGGATAGGATTCACAGAGCCCGTGGTACACCAACAACGGCAATCCGTTCTGTCGGGCCAGACAGATCGCGACATCGAGCGCGGGATTCTCGTGCCCCCGGACGGCGTTGTGCATCCAGTACAGTACAAATTCGCCCGGCCCGTGTACCGTCTCGTTCGGCGCCACGACCCAACGGAGTCGCTCGGCGAGAATGGCGTCGAGGGTCGTGTCCACGCGGCAAACAATCCGGAACGGGAAAGAGACGTCTTCGATCGGCGGCATCGTACACTGTCGGCAACGCCGCCCACCAGAAAGGACCTTCATGAAGATCACGACGAACGGTTGTCCGACACCAACCCCGGACTCGACTCACGAGGGGCCGTCGCAGGCGGCCGACCCTCTTTCCCGGTCGGCTCGATCGGTTCTCGGTTTGGCGATCTGGCTCGCCACGTTGACGACGGCGGCGCCGCTCCTCTGCCTCGCCGCGGAAGATGCCGTCGACACCGCCGGCGGCCGCACCGTCCGAGGTCGCGACGCCGATGTTCCTGACTCCGGCGTCAACTCCGTCGAGATCGACGGGGTCCGTTTCCGCCTCGCCGATGGACTTGGCCTCGAGAAAGTCGCCTCGGAACCGCTCG
The DNA here is from genome assembly GCA_041685355.1 of Pirellulaceae bacterium. GTDB lineage: Bacteria > Planctomycetota > Planctomycetia > Pirellulales > Pirellulaceae > JAWLFY01. Next base: position 1,070 of record JAWLFY010000074.1, read on the forward strand.
TCAAATGGCCGATCGTCGCCGATTGGGATCCCCAAGGACGGTTGGTCGTCGCCGAATCGGGCGGGGTCGGACGCCCGATTCTCGAGGACAACAAGGACCGCCGGCACCGGATCATCCGGCTCGTCGACCGCGACGGCGACGGCGTCTTCGATGAGCGGATCTTGGCTGCCGAAGCGGTCGCCTTCCCCGAAGGCGTGCTCTGCCTCGGCGACGACATCTTCGTCACGGCGCCTCCCGAGATCTGGCGGTTCACCGACGCCGACGGCGACGGCGTGTGCGAGCGACGCGAAGTCTGGTTCGACGGCAAGACGCTCACCGGCTGTGCGAACGACTTGCACGGGCCGTTCCTCGGCCCCGACGGGTGGATCTATTGGTGCAAAGGGGCGTTCGGCGAACAGACCCACCGACTCGTCGGGGGCGAATCGATCACGACGCGGGCCTCCCACCTGTTTCGCCGTCGCGCCGAAGGCGGACCCGTCGAGATCGTGGTCAGCGGGGGCATGGATAACCCGGTCGAGATCGCGTTCACGCCGGAAGGCGAAAAATTTTTCAGCAGCACGTTTTTGCATCACCCCGGCCAAGCCGGTCCCGACGGCCCCGCCGAAGGGCTTCGCGACGGGATCGCCCACGCCGTGCTCGGCGGGCTCCACGGAAAGTCCCACTCGGTGATCGACGGTCACGTCCGCACCGGCGAGCTGATGCCGGTGATGACGGACCTCGGCCCCGCCGCCCCGAGCGGCATCGCGTGCCTTCGCCGCGGTGACCCCCTCGATCGCGCCGCCACCGGCGGTGACGCTTCGCTCGGCGATAAAGACGACGAGTCGCGACGTGTGGAGGACGGTCGTGTGACGGATGACGGACGGGTGACGTCTGATCGAGTGATCGCCGCCGCCCTGTTCAATCTGCACAAACTGACCGCCCACCGGTTGGTCCCCGACGGCGCGAGTTTCCGTTCCGTCGATACCGACCTGGTGGCCACCGAACGGGTCGATTTTCACCCCACCGATGTGCTCGAGGACGCCGACGGGAGTCTCCTCCTGATCGACACCGGAGGCTGGTACGACCTCTGCTGTCCCACCTCGCGGATCGACCAGAAAACCGCGTCGGGCGGCATCTATCGAGTCACCACGCCCCACTCGCGGACGGCAGCGAAGATGAACGGACCCGACTCGAACGAACCCGAGTCGAACGAACCCGAGTCGAACGCGGCGACCGCTGCGACCTCGACACTCCCGCCGTCGACAACCGCGATCTCCGACCGCCGTCCCTGGGTCCGACGCGAAGCGAGTTGGCGATGGCGGGCGTCTCCCGACGAAGCGGTGCGGCGACTGGCGCCGATCGTCGAGGACGAAGCCTTGTCGCTCGACCGCCGGCTCGACGCGCTCTGGACGCTGTGCCGCGTCGGGTCGCCAGCGAGCCTCCGCGTGATCGCCAAACAACTCGAATCGCCCCAGCCGGGATTGGCACAAGCGGCCTGTCACGCCGTCGCCGTGCATCGATTTTCCGCCGACAACGCCGCGTCCGCGACCGGTTCGACGCCGGCAAGCGACGTGACGAGCTCCCTGGAGAGGCTCTTGAATCATTCGAACCTCGCGGTCCGTCGCGCGTCGGCGGAAGCCCTCGGACGGGTCGGTGACGTGGCGACCGCCGCCGACCTGCTCGCGGCGGTCGAAGCCAACCCGGGCGATCGGCACCTGGAGCACTCGCTCCTGTACGCGTTGGTCGAATGGTCGCGTCGGTATCCGGCCGAGGACCTGCTGCGAGTGGCCGACTCCGGGCGTGCCCTCGACGCGGTCCTGCTCGTCCTCGACCAAACCGATCGCCAAGCCGAGATCGGCCCCGAACGCCTGTTCGACGCGCTCGAACGAGACGACCCGCGGCTCCGGCAAACCGCCGCTCGAATGCTCGCACGACGCGTCGCCTGGGGGACACGGGCCGCCGAGTCCCTGGGCCGGCTTCGCGATCGTGCCGCCGAAGGAGACGACGGGGCGGCGGAAATCTTGGCTGTGATCCTCGGCGGATGGAAGCAAGCACCGGCCGTCCGACAGTGGGTCGCCGACTGGATCCGTGATGCCGCGGCCTCCCCACCGGCCCAGCAGGCTCGGCTCGACGAGTTGCTCCCGGCGATCTGTTCGACCGATCCGGTGCCCGCGACTTGGGTGAAACCCCTGGCGAGTTGGCTGAATGACGCGGATCCCGAGCAGCAAGACCGACTCTGCGATCGGTTCCGCGAACTGCGGTTCGCGGCGAATGACGCGGTGTCGCTGAAAGAAACGCTGACCCGGTTGGCCCGAAACGCGGGCGACACCGCGACGCGGCTCCGACGGTTGGCCCCGCTTCCGGTCGGCGCGACGATCGCCGACCCCGACTCCGAAGCGGACGTCGTCGCAAGCTTCGTCGCCGGAGACGAATCCCAGGTGCCGCTCGCCTCGAACGTCTTGTCTCGCGTGAAACTTTCCCCCGACGCGGCATCGCGTCTCGTCGACGACGTGGCGAAGGTGTCTCCGCGGTACCTGCCGGTCGCGATCGAAGCGGTCCACCGCTCGGAACACGTCGAGGCGAACCGGCGGTTGCTCGACGCGTTGGTCGACGTCCCGGCGGCCAAGACGTTGCCCCAAGCGTTCCTCTCACAACTCTACCGCCGCGACGCGGCGCCGCTCCGCGAACAGGCCGAAGCGACCGGCGACGCGCTCCTCGAGCCACCCGCCGACGTGCGGGCCGTCGTCGACCGCACGCTCAAGGAACTCCCCGAAGGCGACCCGGTCCGCGGGTTGCAGGTCTTTCGCGGAGACAAAGCGCAGTGCAGCGGCTGTCACCGGATGGGCTACGTCGGAAAAGAGATCGGCCCGATCCTGACCCGGATCGGCGCCACCCGCACCCCCGAGGCGATCCTCGAGGCAATCCTGTTTCCCAGCGCCCGCCAAGAACAGAGCTATCAAGCGACCCGCGTGCTCACCGTCGACGGGCAAGCCTACAGCGGCCTCGTTCGCGACGAGACCGACGCCTCCGTCACGATCCAGCTTGACGCCGAACGACGCGTCGTGGTCCCCCGCGACGAAATCGAACTGATGCAGCCGAGCGAGGTCTCGGTGATGCCCGGAGGGATCGCCGAATTACTCTCGCCCCAGGAACTCGCGGACCTGATCACGCTGCTTCGGTCGGCCCGATAAAAAATGATCGCCGCGGATTGGCCTAGCCGATCTAAGCTTCGGATACGGCCGTCCGTCGTTGTCACCGAGCCGATCGGCTCCCCGTGCGGTCCGGTCCCGCGTCGCCAAGGGTCGTCACGTGAGTCTCATCCCAACCCAAACCCCGACGCGATCCGGCGTCGCGAGCCGCTTCGATGTCAGGACCGTGATGCGACGAATCCGCACCGAGTTGCTCCGGCGGTACGTCGGGACCCGCCGGTTCGTGATTCGCAAGGTCCTCCACGCCGACGACCCGCCGCACCGGTTGGCGCTCGGGATCGCGATCGCCGTGTTCTTCGCGTTCACGCCGACGATCGGGTTTCAAACCGTCCTCGCCGTCGCCTGCGCATGGCTGCTCGGGGCAAATAAAGCGGTCGGCGTCCCGGTCGTCTGGATCAGCAACCCCGCGACATTCGTTCCGATCTACTACCCCTGTTACCGCCTCGGACTGTGGCTCCTCGAGCTGCCCGCGAAACGCCGAACTTGGTGGCGAGAGTTGGCCCACCCGCCCGAAGGTTGGTGGGAGGGGATCGAGTTCTACTGGGGCCGCATGGCCGAAATTTGGATGCCCCTCTGGCTCGGCTGTCTGATCGTCGCCACCGTCGCGGGGATCGCGAGCTACTTCATCACGCGAGGCCTGATCGTGGCCTATCGACGCGCCCGGGAAACCATCGGCCCGAAAATCGAACGCCGCGTTCGTCGCTCACACGCCCCGGTCCAAGACGACTGACGACCGCGCCCGAATCAGAACCTTCGCGAGCCAGCCCCGGCGAAGCCCGTCGTCGATCGCCGGCGGCTCCAAGCCTTCCCTCCGCAAAAGACTCGCCGCCGCCATCCGCCCCCCGATCACGGCCCCCTCCATCGTCGCCGGCCACCCGGTCGCGACCCAGTCTCCGGCCAAATGCAACCACGAGAGGGGCGTTTCCGCCGTCGGCCGTGAACGCTCGACCGCAGGCGTGATCGAGAACACCGCCTGCGGGTCCGTCACGACGCGGCTTCGGAGCAACTTCGCCGAACGGGCCCCCGGGAACGCCGCACGCAACTCATCGCGGACCTGCCCGATCAACGCGGCACGATCCGCTCCCCGAACGTCGTGCGAGCCGCTGATGACGACCTGGTAATAAAACCGTTTCGCCGCGTCGTTGACGTCCGTCACAATCTTCGCTGCGGATTCGCCGTCCCCCCGAGCGTCATCGCGGAACATCCACTGCGCCGTCGTCCCCACCATCACGGCGTGCGGCATGTCCGTGATCTCCCGATCGAACCAAAGGTGAACGCCGCTGATCGGTGACGCGGCGAACGCCTCCCAATCCGACATCGACGGCATCAGCCCCGCCGCAACGGTCCCCCTCAGAAGTCGTCCTGCCGCGTGCCAGGGCACGGCCGCGATCAGATGGTCCGCGTCGATCCGCTCCCCCGCCCCCGTTTCGATGCCGACAAGATGACGGTCCCGCGTGACGATTCTCCGCACGGCGACCGAAGGACGGATCGTCACCCCGAACCGCCCGATCGCGGCGGGCAAACGCTCACCGAACAACTCCGCCAACGGCACCCGAGGGACCCACACGTCCGAAGCACCACGGGACGCGGCGAACCCGTCGATGATCACCTTCCACGCCGCCGACATCGAAACCCGCTCGGTTCGCTCCCCGAGCGCGCTGACCAAAATCACGTCCCAAAATCGCCGGACGGTCGATTCCGATTGGCCGTTTCGTCGCAACCACGAACCGGCGGTTTCATCGCGTAACCTCGCCGGATGGGATCGCATCAACCGCCACACCCCAAGCCCCACCTCCGCGCGGTCGTGGCGGCTCAAAAACCGCAGCCCCCAAAACGCGGACGCCAGGTGCAGCGGGGGCGGCAACCATCCCGACGGCCGAAACCGGCTCGCGGCGATCCCCGGATACAGAAACGTCAACTCGCCGTACGGCCGAAAGAGGTCGTCGAGTCCGTGCCGTCGGAGCAGCCCCAACAGGTTCGTGCAACACCCCATCGCGACATGCTGGCAATAGTCGACCTGGCTCCCCGATTCGGGATCCGTGAACGAACCGGCTCGCCCACCGGTCCGCCGCTTCGCCTCCAAAACCGTCACCTCGAACCGATCGGGGTGCGGCCCCGCGATCGCCTCGGCCGCCGCCATCCCCGCGATCCCGCCGCCGACGATCACGACCCGTGTCCTTCGCCGATCCGTCATCCGCCGACCCCGCGAGGCGGCACGTCCAACCGGCGGAACCAAGGGCCGACGAAGTGCTGTGACACCAACGCGACCCGATCCCGTGACCGCAACCGGACTCGCCGCACCGCGACCGCGCCAGGGTCCGTCGCGATCCGTTCCAGCAACCGGCGGTAGGTCCGCCACATCATGCTGAACATCGGCCGTCCGTCCGGATCGAGCGAGTCCCAGACCTGCCACCCGGAATCAAACAGCCGCCGCGCCCGGGTCACCTCGTCAAGCACCAAACAGCGGAGCCGATCGTCCTCGCGGGGCCGAAGCAAGTCGTCCTCGCACAACCCGTGTTGCTCGTAATGTTGCCGCGGGAGATAGATCCGTCCGCGACGGGCGTCCTCGGCAACGTCCCGAAGGATATTCGTCAACTGGAACGCGAGCCCGCAGTCGATCGCCGCTCGCGTCGGCAGCGGGGCGTCGAATCCCCAAATGTGCAAGCACGCCAACCCGACCGCGGACGCCACGAGGTAACAGTAATGCTCGAGCTGTTCGAACGTGTCGAAACGCGTCTTTTGCTGGTCGGCCAACACCCCGTCGATGATTTCCAGCAAGTATCGCGACGGGATCTCGTATCGACGGGACGCGTCCCGTAACGACGGCAAGATCCTCGTCGCACGCGAAAGCCAGTCATCCGGTAACCCCTGCCCCGAATCCGACCATCCCTGAGGCGATCGGATCCGGTCCGCCGGACCCTCGCCGATCAGATTCAACGCCGTGAATTGACGCCAACCGTCGAGCCAACGCCGGCGGAGTGCCGCCGGCTCCGAACAGTCCCCCAGGTCATCCGTCACGCGGGCGAAAGCGTACAACGCACACATCGCGTCCCGCTTCGCCTTCGGCAGCAGCCAAAAAGAATGATAAAAGCTGCTCCCGCTCTGCCGTGCGACCCGGCGAACGTGTCGGTAGCTAACGGTGACGGGGACGGCGGCGGACATGCGGAGATGATAACGCGCCGTCGAGTCGATCGAACCGACCGCGGCCGAACGGGAAGCCTCCCCTAACTTCGACACGAAACACCCGCTTCGACACGAAACACCCGCTTCGACGCGAAACGCCCGCGGCGTCGCCCCAACGCTACAGACGGCCGAACAACGCTCGCGCCAGCAACGACGCCCGCCGCCAGCGACCCACCGTCGGTCGCGTCGACAACACGTCAAAGTCGATCGCGCGAATCGCGTCGAGCGTCGCGAGCCCGCCGTAAGCGAAAAGCTTGACGTCGGTGGCAAGCCATCTGGGAACCCGTCCGGCCAAGGGCAACCCACGCCGAAACCGATCCTCCGCCCCCTCGCACGCCTCGCGGATCAGCTCGCGAAACGCCGGCGGCGTCGGACGTTCGCCGAACGTTGACTCGTCCACCCCGTGTCGCGCCATCGCCGACGCCGGAACGTAAATCCGTCCCATCTCGAAATCGCGGCGAACGTCTTGCCAAAAATTCGCCAACTGCAGTCCGGTGCAGATCTCGTCCGATAACTGCCGACTCTCCGCGTCGTGGCACCCGGCGAGTCCGAGGATCATCTGGCCGACCGGATTGGCCGATCGTCGACAGTAATCGAGGAGCTCATCCTCCGACGCGTAACGGGTCACCCGTTGGTCCTGGAGGAACGCGTCGAGCAACGCGTCGAACGGGGCACGCGACAATTCGTAACGACGCACCGTGTCAGCCAACGCCACGAAAATTCCCCCCGGCGGGTCCCCGTCGAACACCCGTCCCAAATCGTCCCCCAACGACCGCAGCCGACGGGTCGCCACATCGGGCGATGGCGACCCGTCTGCCATGTCGTCGGCCGTGCGACAAAACGCGTAAATGTCGTAAAACGGTTGCCGCAAACGCCGCGGCAACAGCAGACTCGCCACCACGAAGTTCTCCTCATGGCCACGGGCGATCCGGCGACAAGCCCGTCGCGACTGACGAAGCGATTTCGCCCCGTTGGACGATCCACCCGTCCCACGGTTATTCTGAAGCTCTACCGATGCGGTCAACCCGGTTCGCCCTTCCCCCCCGGGAGACGAGTCGGCCCCCGAAAGATTGGATTCGATATGAAGATCATCCTGGCGGCCCCGCGAGGATTCTGTGCCGGCGTGAACATGGCGATCGATTCGCTCGACCTGACGCTGAAAAAGTTCGGGCCGCCCGTCTATGTGTACCACGAAATCGTCCACAACCAGTACGTCGTCAACAGCTTCCGCTCCAAGGGCGCCGTGTTCGTCGATTCGGTCGAGGAAGTCCCCGAAGGAAGCGTGCTCCTGTTCTCCGCCCACGGGGTGTCACCCGAGATCCGAGAGCAATCCCGCCGCCGACGTTTGCACGCACTCGACGCGACCTGCCCGCTGGTCACCAAAGTCCATCTCGAGGCGATCAAGTACGCCAAGGCCGGCTACACCATTGTCCTCATCGGCCACGAGGGACACGACGAGGTCCTCGGCACGATGGGGGAAGCCCCCCACGCGATCGTGCTCGTCGAAGATATCGACGATGTCGATCGGCTCGCCTTCGACGACCAAGAAAAGCTCGCCTACCTGACCCAAACGACGTTGAGCGTCGACGACGCGAACCGAGTCATCAACCGTCTCCGACAACGGTTCCCCCGGATCGAAAGCCCTCCGAAAGACGATATCTGCTACGCGACCCAGAACCGTCAAGAAGCGATTCGTCTGCTCGCCAGCGACGCCGATGTCGTGATGGTGCTCGGAAGCCAAAACAGCAGCAACAGCCAACGACTCCGTGAGCTAGCCGCCGAACAGGGAAAGCGAGCCTTCCTGATCGATGGCCCTGGCGATCTCGACGGCACGCTGTTCGACGGGACCGAAACCGTTCTCATCACCGCCGGGGCGAGCGCCCCCGAATCGGTCGTGGAAGATACCGTCGATTGGCTCGTACGCGAATTCGGGGCGACCGTCGAAACCCGCGAAGTACGCGAGGAGAACGTCCACTTCCCGCTCCCCAAACCGCTCCGGGAATTCGCCAAGTCCCACCGCGCCGGTTGATCCCCGACCGACGCGTTCGCGGGCGATCAACGGTTCCTTATCGATCGGCCGCCATCGGAATCGGTTCGGCCAACGCTTCCTCTTCCGCCGCGTCCTGCGACGTCCCGTCACCACTGAGATGAACCCGGTTTCCCCCCGCCGACTTCGCCGTGTACAACGCTTGGTCGGCCCGGCGTGTCGTCTCTTGCGTCGACTCGCCCGGCATCGCTAATGCCGCGCCGATGCTTACCGTCACCTGAATCCGCTCGCCCGAATCGTGAAGCGACGCTTTCTCGACCCGGGCCCGGAGACTCTCCAGGATGTGACCGATCCGCGTCCAGGGTCGCTCGGAGACGAGCAATCCGAACTCGTCGCCCGAAATGCGATATCCGGTCACGTCCGAAGTGTTGCGAATCATCGTCGCGACGAGATTCAACACGCCGTCCCCGGCGTAGTGCCCATGCGTATCGTTGATCTCTTTAAATCGATCCAGGTCCAACATCACGAACACATGCGGGGTGTCACCGGGCAAATTTGCGGTCCGTTCCTCCCACGCACGACGGTTCGGAAGCTGGGTCAACGAGTCGGTCCGTGTCTCCCGCTCCAATCGCGACATGTCCGACATCAACAATTCGATCTGGCTCTCACAGCCCGAGACTCGGGTCCGCAACTTCTCGTTCTCGCGGACGAGTTTCGCCGCCAACGAAATCGCGAGACGGTCCTGCTCCGAGATCAGCCTGCTTTCCCCCGGCACGCGAATCCCCGAGCTCAAACTCCCCGCCCGCAACGCCGTGTCCAGCCGTCTGGACATGTCACAGTACGATTCGATGTTCCGTCGCTCGTTTCCGAACAGGTCCCCATATTCGGCCGTCAACTCGTGCAGTTGATCGATTTGTGCTTGAAGCGTCTGGTTGGCCAGTTCGGATTGATCGATGACACCCTTCACTTGTTTCGCTAACCGCTCCGAGAAGGCATCCGACGCGGCCTTCGCCTCGGTGTCGCGGCCGACCGACATCAATGCCGCCAACGTGTCCTTGTGCGCCTGCAACGTAGCAACGATGTCGCCGAAAAGCTTTCGCCCTTTTTGGGCGTTACGCCGACGTCGGGTCTCTTCGTCGACTTCGGACTCAAACGCGAGTCCGAACCGGGATCCGTAGACGCCGATGGCATAGGCGGTCCCCGCCAGCAACGCAAAGATCCCGAAGATTGCTATTCCGTTCATGTTTGTCGAGAGGTTCAATACGAGGATCTGTTAGGCAGCAAATGCGACCCGATCGTCACATCCAGATGACCACCACGATGCCCACCCCGAATCGTGAAGCCGCCCCGGCGGAGTACCGGCCGGTCGCGATTCACATCGGATCAGGGTGACGCTTTCGGGAATCTGCGGACGCCGCCAACGACAGGGTTCCAACGCGACGGACCGACTCGGGTCGCATCCCGGTCCGATCTGCCCCCGTCGTGCATTCAAAACTAGCACCGCGCGAATAATGTGCCGAAAGAATCTCGAAGTTCTCTCTCCAGGCCGGGACAAGGCGCCACGCCCACCCAGACGCAGGCCCCTAGGGCGGCGATTCACGCCAGCGATTGCCGGGTCTTCTCGACCAACCCGTTGTCCGCCGACCGCGTCCCCTTCAAGTTGAACACGCTCGTCGCCAAGAACGTGTCACGCCATTCCGGGCTCACATGCCGGTAATCTTCCAAAACCGCCGAGCTGAACTTGTAATCGTGCGAATCGCGCCCCTTCATGAAGATCAGCCGTCTCGCCTCGTCGACGAACTCGTCCGCGTCGCCACCCGCGTGCAGGTACCGTGCTAACCGGTCCGCCGCCCGCTGCCGGTTCCCCGAGATGTCCTCCATGACGTCGGCGAGCCGGACCGAATCCCCCCCCGACGTGACCTCACCGTCCGACCCGAAATCGCGGAACCGATCCACCCGCCGATCCGCCAATTCCCCTCGCCCCCGCGCCGACTCGCGGAACATCGGCACCAGCGCGGTCGCTTGGAGCAATAACCGTTTGCGAAGCGTCTCGTTTTCGGCATGCCGCCACAAGTACCGGACCGCGTTCGAAGTCGTTAACGAGTGCAACCCGATGATCCCCGGTTGCCGCATCAACAGTTCGCCGGCCGACACGAACACGGCATCCCAGACCGCTTGGCCCGAGCCACCCGACGCCATCGCCGCCGCCGCCTCCCGCGCAGCCTCGTCCGCCGAAGACTCACGTAACGTCTCGATCAACGCCCGGGTCGACGATCGGTCCGCGGACCCGTCCAACCATCCCGCCGGGATCTTCGCCACCCGTTCGCCGTTCGCCCGCCAGGCCCGGTCCGGCTCCAAATCGTTGTCCGCCGGGTTCGGATCGCCGGTGTGGTTCAGCAACGCGAACGATAACGAACGCATCACCGGTTCGGCGTACCCCCATCCGATCACCTGCAACGTTCGCCACGCGTTAGCCAGAAAAATCGCCTTGTGGCCGATCGATCGGTAGTCGCGGGCCGCGTAACGCGCGAACTCGTTGAACACTTCGGTCGCCCCGGCCGTGCGGACCAACCCCGCCGTCGCCGCGTCCGCCTGCTCCACGTCCCACCGCTCCATCGCCTCCCGAAACATCCCCCGCGCCCCATCGGCGTCCGGGACCTTCGATTCGTCCACCGCCCCCATCGTCCAACCGCTCTTCGATGCCTCGTCCGCCTGCGACCGCTTGAAATAATCGAGCCCCCAAAAGATCGGCAGCCAACGGTCCGAATCCGGGCCCGCCATGCTCGCCAAATGACACGAGTTGACGACCAACACGCAGTGAAACTTGAACCCGACCGACGGCCGGGGCTGCACGTTGCGAACCCCGGCGAGCAACAACGCCGCCAAGACCTCCTGGTACGACGTCCCGCCGCGGACCCGCTGCCCGACCCGCTCCAACACCCGCTCCCGCGGCGAATCTTCGATCAGCCGCACCAACGGCTCGATCGTTTCCGGGTACCGCACCCGTTTCCCGGTCGCCGCGAGATCGGCCGCCGAAACCGGCGGCAAACCTCGCAACAGATCCGCGAACGCCACCATCCCGGCCGTCGCCGTGGTCCCAAGAAAAACGCGTCGGTCGGGGATCTGCCGTCGGTTCAAGCGTGACATCGTTCCGCTCCTTCGAGCCGGGTGGGGGATGGGAGGATCACAAACGGATCGCCCCGCAACGTTTCAACTTGAGCGTTCCCCGTCGTGGCGTCAAATCGATTGTGACGTCGCCCTTGACGTGGGTTATCCCGGCGGAGAACCGACGACCGCGTCGCCCCCGCCCCGCCCGTGACCGCTCGACCCGTGACCACTCGACCCGTGACCGCTCGACCCGTGACCGCTCGACCCGTGACCGCTCGGCGATGCAGCCGCCGGATCGGGGTTCAACGCCCGGATCGCGAACCGCGGAAGCGCCACCGTGATTCCGACCGCCGCCGCCAAAGAGATCACCGCCCCGGTCCACTGCGCCCACCCCGCGCCGCTCGACACCGCACGCGTCGTCGCCGAGCCGCTATGCACCCACAACCACTGCGGTAACGCTCCGACAAACGCGGCCGCCAAAAACGGTCGCCACCGCGCCCCGAACGCCCCCATCGAATAGCTGACGATCGTTGTCGGTAACGGCGTCATGCGGGCCAGCAGATGAAACCCGAACCCCGCGTCCTCCGCCGCGTCCCGAGCGGCGACCAACCACCGGTTCGGCCGACGTACCAACCGCCGGTTCAACGATTCCCTTAGAAACCTTCGGCCGATCGCGAAGTTGAGCAGCGCCGCGAGAACCGCCGTCACGATCAACAACAAACCCCCGACCCAAGTCCCGAATAATACCCCCGCAGTGACCGACACGGCCGTCTTCGGCAAAAATAACGACATCATCACGACCCCCGAAACGATAAACCCGAGCGGGCCGAGCGGACCGGTCGAATCGAGCCAGTAATCCAACGACGCGAGGTCGTTTCCTGATGCCCAAACACACGCGGCCGCCAGCACGACCAGCGCTGGTACCAGCGGGCGGATTCGACGGATCAGCCATCTCGCGAACTTCAACGGGTCACACCGCGTCAGGGTTGCATCGGTCGGGACGAGGCGCTCATGATAACCGCGGTCGCCGGGGAACGTGATCCCTCGCCATCTCTCGTCCGCATCCTGCCACCCCTCGTCCCCAACCCCACCTCCGAATGGCATCCGCCTCCGCCGCCGATCTCGATCCCCGCCCGCCCGACGCCTCGGATCCTCGCACCCGGCAAGCCCGCACCCGGCAAGCCCGCACCCGGCAAGCCCGCGATTGGCAGCCTTGGGCTTGGTGCAACCTCGGCCGTAACCCGTTCGGCGAAATGACCCGCGACGAACGGGTTCGACTCGCCGTCGTCGACGTCGAACCGATCGCCCTCCACACCCGCCATCCCCGCTCCGCCGTCCAACTGATCGGCGACGCCGGGCGCGGTAAAACGACCCACCTGCTGTCGCTCCGTCACCACCTCCCCGATTCGGCGTACGTTTATCTCCCGGAAGACCAGCCCTGCCCCGCCATCCCCATGGGGCACCCGCTGTTGATCGACGAAGCCCAACGGCTCCCACGGGCCGTTCGCCGGGCGGTCGTCCGATCCGGGGTGCCGCTCGTGCTCGCCACCCACCGCGACCTCGCGCCCAAACTTCGCCGTGGCGGGTATCAAGTCATCGCCCGTCGGATCGGTGCCGAACCCGACACGCAACATCTCCGCGAACTCCTCAACCGACGAATCCGCTGGTGTCGCCTGGGCGACGGCCCCGTCCCCGAACTCTCCCCAGCCGACGCCCGCGACCTCGTCACCCGCTTCGGCAGCGATATCCGCGGAATCGAAGATTTCTTGTACGACCGAGTCCAACAGCAAGCGTATAGCGATGGCGAAATGCGATTTGTCGATCGAGTTGGATGAACCCCAAGCCGTCCATCCGGGCGGCGGGACGATTACCGGCACCGTTCGCGTCCACGCCGACGCCGACGTGACGTGCAACGGTCTCGACGTTTCGTCGGGATGGAAGACTCACGGCCGGGGGAATGTCGCCTCCGAAACCGTCCACACCGCGACCCTCTTCACCGGCGAGTGGCGAAACGGCGAAACGAACGAATACCGCTTCGAATTGCCGATCGCCGATTGGCCCCCCTCCTACCACGGGAATTTCCTCAACGTCGACCACTACGTCGACGCCCGCGCCCGAATCCCTTGGGCGTTCGATCCGAAAGCGTCCGCCCCCTTCTTCGTGCGTCCCACGTGTGGTCCCGAAGGCGTCGTCTCCCACTCCAACGCGACGCAGATCAGCGGTGTCGCCGGCTGCATCATCGGCGCGTTCGTGTTCGCCTTCGTCGGCGTGTTCGTGATCGGCATGGGCGCCGCCCTGCTCGCCGAACCGTGGGTCCTGCTCTTTATCCTCTTCATCCCCGCGATCGGCGGAGGCATCTGGTTCGTCAAGGCGGTGCTCCCGAAACTCCTGCTCGGAGACGTGGTGTGCGAACTCGATCACGACCAACTCGCCCCCGGCCAGCCCGTTCGAGGACGGCTCGTGTTCACCCCACGCCGAAACGTCCCGGTCAACGCGATCACGCTACAACTCCTCGGCACCGAACGGGTCGTCAGCGGTAGCGGCAGCAACCGACGGACTCACACCCACGAATTCCACGACGACACACAAACCCTCCAGCCGGCCACGACGTTGCCCGCCGGGAAGCTCCACGAGTTTCGCTTGGACGTCTCGCTTCCCGCGGACGCCCCCTATTCGATCGATCTCGACGACAACGATCTCGTGTGGAACGCCAAAGTCCGAATCGATATCCCGCGGTGGCCCGATTGGACCCGTGACCTTCAAATCGGCGTCGTCCCCGCCGCCGGTCACGCCGATGACTATGGACCGACCGACGCCGCGGCCGCCGAATCGTCGAAGTCCGCCTTCCGGTCAACCGGCGAACCTGACGATGCTCCTCCCACGATCACCTTCGACGAAACGGTGACCCACCTGTGGAACGTCCGCAACGACACCTCCCAAGCGACGCGGCTCGTCGAAGCGGTCGACGGGCTTTCTTTCGACGTCGACGCCGAGATCGAACGGCGGCTCCTCTACATCGGTGACGACGCACCGATCGGGCGACGCGACGGACACGCCGTCTGGGCACGCTACCCCGATCCCCCGCTCCCCCTGGTCCTCTTCATCCCGAAACACCTCGGCGACGAATTCGAACAGACCGGCCGTCAATGGTCCGGACGGGCCACCGTCGCCGGCTGGGACAGCCAGCACCGCCGCCTGCAACTGATCGTCGAGCCGTAGAGCCGATCCACACCCTTTCGCGGAACGGTGCGAGCCGTCGTCACCAAGTTAGCGGAACGGTGCGAGCCATCGTCACCAAGTTAGCGTAACGGCGCGAGCCGTCCGGTCCGACTGCAGCCCCTTACCCGACGGCCCGTTCCCTGGTCAGCTTCCCGACACCGGTCTAAACTCCCGGCTCCTCAGCCCCACAGCCCCCATCCGATCGGCCATGGCGTCTCCACGAGTCCTGATCCTTCGCGCCCCCGGTACCAACTGCGACGAGGAAACCGCGTTCGCCTTCGAACAGGCGGGCGCGTCTGCCGAACGGGTCCACGTCAACCGGCTGATCGAAAACCGCGAACTCGCCGACCGCTACCAAATCCTCTGTCTCCCCGGCGGCTTCAGCTTCGGGGACGACATCGCCGCCGGCCGGATCCTCGCCAGCCGCCTCCGCCGACACCTTGCCGAAATGGTCGAGCGGTTCGTCCGCGGAAACGGTGACCGCCTCGTCCTCGGGATCTGCAACGGGATGCAAGTCCTGATGCGGCTCGGCGCGTTGACCGTCGGCGCCGGGAACGCCGAAACCGAAGACACCGACGTCGCCCCCGCCACGTTGACCTGGAACGACCACGGCCGCTTCGAAGACCGTTGGGTCCACCTCGCCGTCGACAACACCCCCTGCGTCTTCCTCCGCGGGATCGAACGACTCTATCTGCCGGTCGCCCACGCCGAAGGAAAGTTCGTCACCGCCGACCCGGACGGACTCCACCGACTCCGCGCCGCCGGCCGGCTCCCCCTCCGCTACGTCGCCGCCGATTCCGACGCGATCACCGACGAAGTCCTGCCGTTCCCCGAGAACCCCAACGGCTCACTTGCCAACGTCGCCGGCGTGTGCGACGAATCGGGCCGCGTCTTCGGGTTGATGCCCCACCCCGAACGCCACGTCGACCCGCTCCAACATCCCACCTGGACCCGCCGCGACTCGCAACCCGACGCCGGCGACGGGCTCGCACTCTTCCGCAACGCCGTCGACTGGTTCGCCTGAACTCCACGGTCCCGGTCATCAATCCCATAGCGGAAGTCGTGAAGACTTCCGACCGGACTTGCTAGTTCAGGTGAATACTGCATCCATCGTCGTCGCACCCCTCACGGCCGGCGATCCGGTATCGCCGTTTGGCGACTTGCCGGTACATCCATCGCCATAACCTCGCCGATCCCGGCAGGTGCAACAGCGGCGCCGCAGGCCACAGCGCCGGCAACCGTCGCGTCAAGTAACGCACCGCGTCGGCACCCCCGTGGCGATTCCCGTCACCGTCGACCACGACCAACTCCTCCATCAACCGGGCGTGGGTCAGGTCCGGGTAGCGGTCCCCCACCCGGGGATCGTGCAGCGACAGGTACGCCAGTCGCTCCCCTCCCCAATCGAGTCGACGCAGGTTCTCAACCTGTCCACGGCAAAACTTGCACTCCCCGTCAAAGATCACAACGTCCGCGTCGGGGGATTCGTCTGGGTCAGGAAGCGTCGGTCGGCGGAGCATCGGAATTACCGGCGAGGTGGGGTTCGGTCGAAGGGGGATCGGTTCGAGGCGACGTCAGCCGGTCGGTTTCGGCGTCAGCTTATTCTCGGGGGCCCGGTTCGACTTGTTACTGGAACCGGCTCGAAACGGATCCCGAAACTCGGCGTAACGTGTTCCCCCCGCGACCCCCTATACTCAAGCATACGCGATGACCCGCAACCGGTGACGATCCCGCAACGGGACCCCCCGCTGATTCTCCTCGGAGTCCGTCTTGATGAATCGCCCCGACCGAAGCAGCCGCGTCGAATCAAAGCTCCGTCAAGCCCGACGCCGCTGGGTCCTGGGTCTATTCGGACGCTCGCTCATCTGGTCCCTCGGGGCCGCGTTGTTGGTCACCCTGGCCGCCAGCCTCGCCCCCGCGTTTTGGGTGATTGAGACTCAGTTTGAAGTCTGGGTCGGCCGCTGGCTCGGCGGTTCTTTCGCGGTAGCAATTCTCGCCGCGATCCTGTTCGCGACGCTTCGTGCCCCCTCACGGGACACCGTCGCGACCGAAATCGACCGCCGATTCGGGCTCCGCGAACGGATCAGCAGCGCGGTCGCGATTCGCGACGATGACCGCGACTCGGCGTTCGGGGATTCCCTTTTGGCCGACGCCGAACGCCACGCCGACCGGCTCGCGATCCCTGACCAGTTCCCGCTCCGGCCCGCCAAAGCCGTGTGGGTGCCGACCGTCGCCGCCGCGATCCTCGCCGCCGCCTGGGTGTGGGTCGAACCGGCAAAGTTCGCCGACACCGCCGCGGTCACGATCGACTCCGACGAAGTCCGCCAAGTCAAAGCCGCCGCGGAAGAACTGAAGAAGCGGATCGCCCGCCAACGTCGCAAGGCCGAACAAGAAGGGATCGAAGAGAGCCAAGAGCTGTTTCGCCGCATCGAGGCGGAACTCGACGACATCGCCCGCCGCAGCAACCTCGATCGGAAACGAGCCCTGATCGAAATGAACGAGATGAAGAAGCAGCTCGAGAAACGCCGCGACGAACTCGGGTCGCCCGACCAGATCCGACGCGCGATGTCGAACATGAAGGGGTTCGAATCGGGGCCCGGCGAGCAGCTCGCCAAGTCGCTCGAAAAAGGTGACTTCGGCGACGCCGAGAAAACGCTCCGCAACCTCGCCAAACGGCTCCGCGACGGTGACCTCTCCGGCGCCGAACGCGAACAACTCCGCGAGCAGATCGAGGCGATGCGAAAGCAGCTCGAACAGGCGGCTGCCGAACACGAGCAAAAGAAGCAAGAGCTCCAGCAACAGATCGAACAAGCCCGCAACGAAGGCCGCGGAGACGAGGCCGCCCGTTTGCAAAGCCAACTCGACCAATTGAGCGAGCGCGACGGCCAGATCGGATCGATGTCCTCGATGGCGGAATCGCTCGGCAAGGCTGCCGGGTCGATGGGGGAAGGCGGCGGAGACGAGGCTGCCGATTCGCTTGACCAACTCGCCGATCAACTCGGCGAGATGCAACAAGAACAGTCGCAACTCGAGGAACTCGACTCCGCCCTCGCCAACCTCGACCAGTCAAAGAATCAAATGCGATGCCAGAGCTGCAGCAACGGCCAGTGCCAACAATGCCAAGGCCAGGGCGGCGCGCCATCGGACAACCTCGCACGGGGCGGACAACGGACAAGTGCCTCCGCCCAGGGCGGGGGGATCGGCCGCGGTTCCGGTCCGGACAATCGCTCGGAAAGCGAGTCCGAAAGTGAAGGCTACGAGTCTCAGGTCCGCGGTGACGTCCGTCAAGGACGCGTCGTCGTCTCGGGGACCGCGGATGGCCCGAACCGAAAAGGGATCACCCGCGAAGACCTCGGGGCGGCGATCGAAGCCGCGCTAGCTGAGGAAAGCGACCCGCTGGAAACCCAAAAGTTGCCTCGACTCGAACAGGACCAAGCGAGGCAATACTTCGACCGGCTCCGCGAAGGACGCGACTCGCCCCGGTGAACGTCGGCCTTGATCACGGAGCTCCCGCTTACTTCCCCACCCGGTCCAACCACCCCTCGAACCGCTCCGACAACTCCCGGACCCGCTCCGGCTCGGACGTCGCCAAGTCGTTCGATTCGCCGACGTCCCGGCTCAAATCGAATAGCTGCCACGGCTCGTCGGGGGCGGTCCTCACGATCTTCCAATCGCCGCCACGAAACGCCGCGTGGTTCCGATAGGTGAACCGGAACGAATCGTGCGGCGATTCGGCATCCCCACGCAACACCGGTAACGGGTCGCGGCCGTCGAGTACCCGGTCGTCGGGCAACGAAGCGCCCGCCAACCGAGCGGCGGCGATCATCAGATCGGGTGACCAAAGCGGTTCGTCGATCACGACGCCCGGCTCGATTCGGCCTGGCCATCTCGCCAACGCCGCCACACGGATCCCGCCTTCCCAACAGGTCACCCCGCCGTCGCGTAACGGGGCGTTCGTCGCTACTTCTTTTCCCCTCCCGGGAAGCATGAACGCGCCGTTGTCCGAGTAAAAGAAGACGAACGTGTTGTCGGACTCGCCGAGACGATCCAACGCCGCCAGCACACGACCGATCGCGTCATCGAGCGCCGTCACGACCGCGTGGTACCGTTCCCGTTCGTCGTCGGTCCCCGGGGCATAGCCGTATCGGTCGAATGCGGTATCGGGTGCCTGCCACACACTCGGCTCGCCCTCCGCCTTGTTTCTCGCGTTGGGGAAATGCGGCGCGTTGAAAGGGAGGTACACCAGCCACGGGGCGTCCTCCTCCGACGACCGCCCGATGAAGTCGATCGCGGCGTCGGCGAACAGGTCCGTCGAGTAACCCTCGACGTGGGCCTCCTCGGTCCCGCGATACAGATCATGCTTGCCGTTGTAAACGTGGGTGTAGTAATCGATGTTCCCGGACGCGTGTCCGAAGAACTCGTCGAAACCCCGTTCGGTCGGCCGCGAGCCCGCCGCGAACCCGATGTTCCACTTTCCGAAACACCCGGTCCGATAGCCTGCCCGCTTCAAGACCTCGGGAATTAAAATCTCGTCGTGGTCTAGACCCGGACCGTAGTTCCCATCGATCCCCGGGAGCTGCACCGCCAACCCGTGCCGCTCGGTTACCCGACCCGTCAGCAAACACGCCCGAGAAATCGTGCACGTCGGCGACGCGGTATAGAAACTCGTCAACTTCGCACCCTGCGAGGCCAATCGATCCAAGTTCGCCGCACGAATCGGGCTCTTCTCGTTGAAACTCGGCAGATCGCCATAACCGAGATTGTCGGCGGTGATGATCAAAATATTGGGAGGCGATTCGCCGCGCGCGGACCCGCTACCCCAAGGCGACCCGTCCAGCCAAACGGCCCCAGACAGCCACAAGAGCGACGTGGATGCGGCTAACAGAAAACGGGCGTGGATCATCGGATTGCCTTCAGCCTTCGAGATTCGTAGCAGATCGGTCGCGGTGCGACGTCGGGGGTTCGCGTTTGATCGTCGAGCCCTTCCCAAATTAGCCGAATTTCTGTCCGTTTGTGGGTACCCGATCGTTGCCGGTATCCTCCTGATTGCAGGAAACGGCGACCACATCCTTCTCGACGAAGTTCGAATTCCGACCGTCGATTACCCGCCGAAAAGCCCCCCGATCAAAAGTGACTCGTCCGGGAGGCAAACCGGGTGAATCGTCTGCTCTGGCTCGTGACGCCGGACGTCGCGGTACACGCCGTCACGTGGGTCGCGGTACGCCGTGACCGTGCGGCTCGGTAGATCGACCTGCCAATACTCGGGAACCCCGCCCGCGGCGTACAGCTCCGCCTTTTCCGTCCGGTCGAACGGTCCGCTGGTGTGGCTGACTTCGATCACTAGGTGAATCTCATCGGGCCCCGGGTGCCGCCGCGAATAACGGCCTCGTGTCACCCATGCGATGTCGGGCTCGGGACAACTCGCTTGATCGGGAAACCGCAACGGCATCTGGATCCGAACCGTGAAACGACGCCGTACCGATTCGATGCTCCATTCCGCGAGGAAATCGATCGGAGCGGCATGCTCCGGCCCCTGAGGGTTCATGCGAACGATCCGCCCACGTACGAGTTCGACTTGACCTTGCGCATCCGCAAACGTCCCCCGCTGAACCAAAATGTCGTACTGGTCCAGAGTGATAGGCAGCGTTTCTGGAACGCCTTGAGAGTTTGCGGTCGCGTCGTTCATGGGGGCGGAAGCCTCGGCACCTTCGGTTAGCGTTCGGCCTTGGTGACGCTGCTCTTTTTCCATCCTAAACGGATCGCCTGGGCTTGGACGGAATCGCCGGCGGATACTTCGAACGGTTCGGTGTACAGCAACCAACGATCGCCGTCGCCGACTCGATACGCGATCGACGCCCCTTCGCTCTCACATCGCACCGTGACCAAGCCGTCGTCGATCGTGATTTCCGGGTCGGCCGTGACCGGCTGTTCGCCGTCGGGTGGCCATAGCCGTTTGATCAATACGCTTTCCGGCATATGTCCCAAGTCGTTCGTCTCCAGGGTCCACCGCTGATGGGCCTCGCGGAGTTCTGCCAGCTTCTCGAAGTGCTCCGGATCGGACGCCAAGTTATGGATCTCGTGTGGGTCGGCTTCACAGTCGTAGAGTTCCTCAAGCGGCTTGCTTCGCGACCACAATTGCCACCCGTCCGGCCCGAGTCGATCCTCGGCGATCGCCTGGTGAATCTCCTGCATCACCGCGGCCCGATCCCGGTACGGAATGAACCCCAAGTACGGCAAGTCAGGCCGATAGTTGCGGACGTACTTGAACCGGTGATCGCGGACCGCCCGGATCGTCTCCGGCGCGGGGTCCATCCGGTCGCGAGCGGCGTAAACGTAATCCCGCGGCTCACCCTGTTGCTGGCCGAGGAACGCCCGCCCCTGGATGTGTGGCGGGACTTCGATTCCCGCAAGCGACAACACGGTCGGCGCCATGTCGACAAAGCTCACCAGTCGGTCATCCGTCGTCCCCGCTTTCGCCCCGTCTGGCCAGCGTACCAGCAACGGCACGTGGAGCCCCGAGTCGTATACCCAGCGTTTCATCCGCGGCAGCCCGTCCCCGTGGTCGCTAAAGAAGAACACGATCGTTTCCCCACGCAACCCGTCCTCCTCGAGCTGTGCGAGCAGCTCTCCGACTTGGCCGTCCGTCGCGACGATGTTGTCGTAGTGGCGGGCGACGTCGCGACGGACCAGCGGCGTGTCCGGATAGTACGGCGGAAGTGGAACCGAGTCGGGATCGACCACCTCGGGTGACCGCTTCTCGAACGTCCCGCTCTCGTGCGGCGTCGTGAAGTTGAACACGGAGAAGAACGGCGTCTGGTCGTCGGGCCGGTTTCGCCAATGGGCACGGTTGCTGCTCTCGTCCCACGCCGTCACCGGGGGACGGAATTGGTAGTCGGTTTTCGAGTTGTTCGTGCAGTAATAACCGGCGGCCCGTAGGTACTCGGTGAAACACCGGGCTTCGGCCGGCGGCGTCGCCTCGTACGTCGGGATCGCCAATAACGCCGGGTCCTCGATCTGGTCCAGCGCCGAGGTCCGTTTCCAAGTCCGCATCGCCATCGCGCCGGTCGACGTCGGGTACATCCCCATGATCAACGCATGCCGGTTCGGGGCGCACACGCCATACACGCCGAACGCGTGCGTGTAGCGAACCCCCTCGGACGCCAACCGATCCAAGTTCGGCGTCGCTGCGGTGTCGTCGCCGTAACACCCCAGCCGTGCGCTCATGTCCTCGCACGTGATCCACAAAATGTTCGGTCGCTCGGCGGTG
>JAWLFY010000228.1:0-5671 GCA_041685355.1 Pirellulaceae bacterium
TGTAAGCGTTGATCCAAAACGCGAGCTTGGCCTCGCGACTGGCGCCCGCTTGCGGGTTCGCCGCGGACAGGTGGCGAAGGTAGCCGTCGAGTGCCCGGGTGTCGGCGTCACTCCGTTTCCATCGCGCATACGCGACCATCCCCTGATCGTCGACGTACTCCGAGAGCAACCGATCCCACTCGCGGTGATCGATCGCGTCGAACGTGACGCGTTGACCGGCGGGGACGTTCGTCCCGACGCGGACCTTCGATCCGGCCGCCGCGGCTGACGGCATCGACGCGGCGATCGCCAAGGCGACTGGAAACATCATCTTGGGGCAAATGGATGTGCGGTAGGACCGTTGACTCATCGCGGCTGACTCCGTTCGACGAAAAAGTAAGGGACGTCCCAGGGAGGGACGCGTCACCAGGAACGACTCTGATAATTACCATTCTCCCCGCGGACCCGCCGAAGGTCTGTGAAATCGGCCACAGGCCGCCCCAGAAATTCCGGCGCAACACTTCGACGTTTGCCTCGCCGTCCCCGATGCCTAGCGGGCGACATGATCGTGCCTAGCGGGCGACATGCTCGGCCAGCTCTCGTGAGGCGCGGGCTCGGCGGAGGGTCTCGACAAGAAACGCTCGCATCTCGTCGGGGCCGCGGTATCCGTCGACGCGGCCGATCAAGCGGCCGGCTGGGCTGAGGGCGATGACCGTCGGGTAGGCCCTCACCTCAAGTTGCCGGGCGATCCCGGGGGACCGATTTCCGTCGACGTGGAGCGGGACGAATCGTTGCCCGAGGATGCCGGAGACATGGCGATCCGGCCAAGTCTCCCCTTCGAGCTTGCGGCAATAGCCGCAAGCCTCGGACCCGACATAGACCAAAATCGGACGATCTGTCCGCGTCGCCTCATGTTGGGCGGCGGCCGCGTCCTCACGCCACCGAACCGGCTCCGCCGTCGCCCTCGACGGTTCACTCGCGACAACGGCTGCCAGAACCGCGACGGTGAGGCCGGCGATGCTCAGACCGGGAAACGGAAATTCTCGGCATTGGACGGCTGGTGAAAGGGGAGTACGGGACATCGATCGATTCCTTCGTGGAGAGAGTTTCGCGTCACGTCAGGCCCGGCGGCTCGGCGTCGAGGCCCGTGACATCGGCGGATATCGACGATTTCCCCGCACTTGGCCGTGACGTGCGATACATTCCGTGAATCGTTCTTTTTCGAATCGGTGTAAGGATCGACACACCTCCGCGTCTCACCTGTCGAACACGTCAGCAACGCCCTACCCATCGGAACGGAGACCTTGTGATTTCTGACCCCTCGGCGACGTCGAACGCGCAGGCGGTCGTCCAGCGGCTGCCGCAAACCGCCCCGAACGATGAGTTCAATCAGGAACTGGTTCGTCAGGTCCATCCGCCCGAGTGGGTGAATCCGGATCCCGCGGCCCGGTACAACTTGGTCGTGATCGGTGCCGGGACCGCGGGCTTGGTCGCGGCCGCCGGGGCGGCGGGCATGGGCGCCAAGGTCGCTTTGATCGAACGCGACCTGATGGGGGGAGACTGTCTCAACGTCGGCTGTGTCCCCTCGAAGGCGTTGATCGCCGCGGGGCGAGCCGCCGCCGCGGTCCAGGCCTCGGGGCGGTTCGGGGTCCGGGGGGGCAACGAGGTCGAGGTCGACTTCGCGAGTGTGATGCGGCGGATGCGTCAGCTTCGGGCCGGGATCAGCTCCCATGATTCGGCAGCCCGATTCCGTGATCTCGGGGTCGATGTCTTCATCGGCGACGCCAAGTTCACCGGCCGCGATACGGTCTCGGTCGGCGAGGCGACGCTCCGCTTCAAGCGGGCCGTCATCGCGACCGGGGCGCGGGCGGCCGCGCCGCCGATCGCGGGGCTCGACCGCGTTCCCTATCTCACCAACGAAACCGTCTTTTCGCTCACCGACCGACCGCGACGTTTGGGCGTGATCGGGGCCGGTCCGATCGGATGCGAGTTGGCGCAAACGTTCGCTCGTCTGGGCTCCGACGTGTTCCTCGTCGAAGCCTCCACCGGCGTGTTGCCGCGCGAAGACCCCGAAGCTGGGGAGCTCGTGCGTGAGGCGATGACCCGAGACGGGGTCCGCGTGCTCTGCTGTGGACGTGAGTTGGAAATCCGGAACGTCGACGGCCAGACCCGGTTGACTGTCGAGTCCGAAGGGAAGGCGTACGACGAGCCGATCGACCAACTGTTGGTCGCCGTCGGGCGGGCCCCGAACATCAACAAATTGAACTTGGAAGTGGCCGGGGTGGAGTACGAGAAAACGGGGGTCCAAGTCGATGATCGGCTGCGAACGACCAACCCGCAGATCTACGCCGCCGGGGACGTCTGTTCTCGCTACAAATTCACCCACGCGGCCGATTTCCAGGCCCGCCTCGTGATCCAAAACGCGTTGTTCCTGGGCCGCAAAAAAGCGTCGTCGCTCGTCATCCCGTGGTGCACCTACACGTCGCCCGAAGTCGCCCACGTCGGCATCTCCGAGAGTCAGGCCCAAAGTGACGGGGTCGCGATCGACACGTATCGGCAGCCCTTCCGGGACGTCGATCGAGCGATTCTGGAAGGGCGGACCGAAGGGTTCGTGAAGGTCCATGTCAAGAAAGGGACCGACCAGATCCTCGGGGCAACGATCGTCGGCGAACATGCCGGCGACATGATTTCGGAGATCACGCTCGCGATGACCCACGGTCTCGGTTTAAGCAAGATCGGCGGCACGATTCATCCGTACCCCACCGAAGCGGATGCGATCCGCAAACTCGGCGACCAGTTCAGCCGAACTCGGCTGACGCCTCTGGTGAAGTCGCTATTCACGAAATGGTTGACATGGACGCGTTAGTCTGAAGCGTTGACCACTGAAACCGTTTCGTTTTTCCCCAACAACTTTGGAACCGAACATGACACGACTAAACGAAGTTCTCCCCGAAGAAGCGGCCGGAGACGCCAAACAGATCTATGCCGACGTCAAGCAAGAAATGGGGATGGTCCCGAATATCTTTCGGGGACTCGCCAACAGCCCCGCGGCGCTCCGCGGATACCTGGCGCTCTCGTCGGCCCTCGCCGAGGGCGAGTTGACGCGGGAGGACCGCGAGGTGCTCTATCTGGCGGTCAGCGAGGATAACGGGTGCCACTATTGCGTCTCCGCCCACACGATGCTCGCCAAACTGGCGGGCGTGTCGGAGGAGGAGACCTTGGCCGCTCGCCAATTCGGATCGAGCGATTCACGCCGCGACGCCCTCCTGAAGTTCACCAAAAAGGTGATCACGAGCAAAGGCTTTGTCAGCGACGAGGACCTCGCTTCTGTCCGCGAGGCGGGTTACACCGACGGCCAGATCGCCGAGTCGGTCGGCTACATCGCCTTGGCGACCTTCTCGAACCTGTTCAACCACGTGCACGCCACGCCGCTCGATTTCCCCGCAGCCCCCTCCCTCGACCCAAGCAAGAAGTGACGGATAGCCATGAGCGAAGTAGCAAGCCACAGCACGCACGCCAGCGAAGCGAGCGTCCACCAGCGATACGCGGCGGCGGCGCGGGCGGTCGAACCCGCCCTCTGCTGCCCCGTCGAGTACGCCGCCGATTTTCTCTCGGTGATCCCGGACGAAATCATCGAACGGGATTATGGGTGCGGCGACCCGACGCCCCACGTGCGACCCGGCGACACGGTGCTCGATCTGGGCAGCGGCGGCGGCAAACTGTGTTACATCGCCGCCCAGTTGGCCGGCCCGGAAGGCCGCGTGATCGGCGTCGACTGCAACCGGGAAATGCTCGCGTTGGCTCGTAAGTATGTCGATGCGGTCGCCGAAAGGCTCGGGTACGCGAACGTCGAGTTCCGTTACGGGATGATCCAAGACCTGCAACTGGACATCGAGCTGCTCGGTCGGGAACTCGCCCGCCAACCCGTCGGCGACGCCGCCGGCTACGTCGCGCTGCGGGGAATCGAGGACCGGCTGCGGCATCAGCATCCGCTGGTCGCGGACGATTCGGTCGATTGCGTGCTCTCCAACTGCGTGTTGAACCTGGTACGACAACAAGACCGGCGGCGACTGTTCGACGAGATCTTTCGTGTCCTCCGCCGAGGCGGTCGGGCGGCGATCAGCGACATCGTCAGCGACGAATCGGTCCCCGAGACGTTGCGGCGGGACCCCGAGTTGTGGTCCGGTTGCATCGCGGGGGCGTTCCGCGAAGACGAATTCGTCAAAGCCTTCGAAGAGGCGGGCTTCCACGGGATCCAGATCGTTAAACGACAAGCCGACCCGTGGCAAACCGTCGAAGGGATCGAGTTCCGGTCGATCACTGTCGTCGCCTACAAAGGCAAACAAGGGCCGTGTTACGAACGGAACCAAGCCGTCATCTATCGGGGCCCGTTCAAGGCGGTCGAGGACGACGACGGCCACCGTTACGAACGGGGCGCGAGAATGGCCGTATGTGACAAAACGTTTCGGCTCCTCGATCAAGAACCGTACGCCGAGATGTTCGATCCGGTGGAGCCTCGCGAAGCGATCTCGCTCGAGGAGGCCGAGCCGTTCAACTGCCGCCGTTCCGCCCGCCGATCGCCACGTGTCACCAAAGGCCACGGCTATGACGCCACGACGGACTCGCTCGGTCCTTGCTGCAACGGCGACGAAGACTGCTGTTAAAGCTTGGCCGAAAGGGGGCTGACCCCTTTTCGAATCCCGAATCGCACTTCAAGAAAACGCATCGACCGTTCGACGCATTCCCGCTACGACGCATTCACCACGACGGAGCCCGACGCGTGCAATTGACGCTACTGAGACAGGGAAGCCCACTCTCACACCCCGAACGCCAACGCGAAGTCCTGGAGGGCGAAAGCGACGGGGATCACCCCGCGTTCGATCAGATGCTCCGGAGAGCCGGCCTGCCGTCGCTACGCGCCAGCGGGATCGAGGTGCTGCAGATCAACGTCGGCAAGCTGTGCAACCAAACCTGCCAACACTGCCACGTCGACGCCGGACCCGATCGACGCGAGAGCATGTCACGGGAAACGGCCGAGGCGGTGATCGAGATACTCGCGAAGTCGGACATCGCGACCCTCGATATCACCGGCGGGGCGCCCGAAATGAACCCGCAGTTTCGCTGGCTCGTCGAACAGGCTCGCGCGCTCGGCCGGCACGTCATCGACCGCTGCAACCTGACGATCCTGATGGCGCCCGGCTTCACCGACCTGCCAGAGTTTCTCGCAGAGAACGGCGTCGAAATCGTCGCCTCGTTGCCGTGCTACCTGGAGGAAAACTGCGACGCACAGCGTGGCGGCGGGGTGTTCCGCAAATCGATCGACGCGCTCCGGAGGTTGAACGAACTTGGCTACGGTGCTCCCGACGGGGAACGCGCGTTGACGTTGGTCTACAACCCGGTCGGGCCCAGCCTTCCGCCGAACCAAGAACAACTCGAGCAAGACTACCGCCGCGAGTTGTCGAAACAGTACGGGATCCGGTTCACACGGCTGTTCACGATCACGAACCTTCCGATCGCCCGCTTTTTGGAAGATTTGGTCCGCACCGAGCGATACGACGACTACATGCGGACGTTGACCGAAGCGTTCAACCCGGCGGCGGTCGAGGGGGTGATGTGCCGCACGACGTTGTCGGTCGATTGGCGGGGACGGCTATACGATTGCGACTTCAATCAAATGCTCGACCTTGGCCTC
>JAWLFY010000229.1:0-5637 GCA_041685355.1 Pirellulaceae bacterium
GAGAACAGGAGCCAGTCAGCCGCGGCGATCTGATTCTTCCGCTGACGTCGTCCGACCGGCTCGATCACATGATCGTGTTTGCGGTTCCGCGAAACGCCCGCGACGAGTTGGCCGCGATCTGGCCAGACCGGTTGCCGAAGACCGCCCCGATCCAACTCTCCCCGCAACAACTCGCCCGAGACGTCGAGGCGTGCGTGATCGAATGGTCACTCCCGCCCGATCCCCAAGCCCGCATCACGATCTTGACATCGGACCCCGAATCGAGTCGGCGGATCGTCTTGCAGCTCGATCGGCTTCAGGAAACGTTCGCCGCAATGGACTCGCTCGTCCACGTCAACGTCGACGAATCGATGGTTCGAGTCGAGCTCCGCGTCGACGCGGCCGTCGAATTGGCGAGGGAAACGTTGCGACAACAACGCTCGAGCGGACGGGAAGCGGAAATGTCGAATCTGCGGCAAATCGGTGTCGCGATCCATAACTATCACTTGGTCCACGAACACCTACCGCCCCGCTGCTTCGTCGATCCGGACGGAAACCCGTTGCTAAGCGGACGCGTCGGGTTGCTGCGGTATCTGGAACAGCAAGCGTTGTACGACTCGATCCGCCTCGACCGGGCGTGGGACGACGAGGCAAACCAAAGTTTACAGTCGACCGCGGTGCTGGTCTTTCGCGGCACTTCGGACGAAGCTGCGGCCCCGACCGAGACCCCGTTCCGGTTCCCCGTCTTTCCCGGCTCGGCATGGGAAGGGGACGGCCCGCCGCGGAGTTTTTCCGACATCCGCGACGGGAATGTGAACACGATCGCGATGATCGCGGCGCCGGCCGGCGATGCCGTTCCGTGGGCGTCCCCCGAGCCTTGGGTGATCTCGACGGCGGATCCGATCGGCGACGTGTTCGGTGATCGAGACGAGGTCGTCGTGCTGATGTTTGACGGCTCGGTCCGGGTTCTCGTCCGCGACGAAACCGACCGTGAGCAGCTCAAGGCGATGCTCACCATCGCGGGCGGCGAATCGGTCGACCCGCCGAGCCCCCGTTAACGACGATCACCTCCTTGATAGCGGAACGGCGCAAGCAGGCCGGTCCCGTCATGAAGATTCCCTGGAAACACCGGGCGGCTTGCGCCGCGCCGCTCAGAAAATTAGAGCTGTTCCGCTAGGTGGTCTTGAGCTCGGCCTGACGGAGCGCTTCGACCAAAGCTTGGATGTCGGCGACCGAGAGTTCTTCGGCGCGGGCCTCGGTCGCGTGCCCGAGTTCCGCAAGGATTTGATCGACTTGGGATTTGTCGAGCCGTCCCTTCATCGCGCTGACGACGACGCCGCGTAGGAATTTGCGGCGGTGAAAGAACAGGGCACGGACGGTGCGGTGGAAGTAATCCAAGTCGGTGATCGCCGCCCGCCATTCGGGGACCGATTCCAGCCGGACGATTGCCGAGTCGACCTTGGGACGCGGCCAGAAAACGCTCGGCGGCATGACTCGCACGATCTCAGCGCGGCACAGCGATTGGACCCACACGCTCAGCGCGCCGTAGTCCTTCGTCCGCGGCGCGGCCACCATCCGGTCCGCCAACTCTTTCTGAATCGTGACGACGATCGCGTCGGGCGGAGGCGTCTCACCAAGAACGTTGCTGACGATCGGCGTCGCGATGTTGTACGGAAGGTTGGCGACGAGCAAGAACCGCGAGTTCTCACCGATCCGGCTCATCGCGTCGCGGATCTGAACCATCAGATCTTCGCGGAGTGTGTTTTTGTTTCGCAACGCGTCCCCGTGAATCAGCCGCACGTTGGGCCGCCCCGCGAGTTCTTCCGAGGCCAACTGGTGGAGGTTCTCGTCGATCTCGACGGTCAACACCGCCCCCGCCTGGTCGCTCAGCCGCGTCGTTAAGGACCCCACTCCCGTGCCGATCTCCAGAACCACGTCGTCACGCGTCAGCTCTGCCGATCGGGCGATCAGGTCGACAAGATTCAGATCGACCAGAAAGTTCTGGCCAAACTGCGAGACCGGACGGAGGCCGACCGAAGCGAGACGGCGGGAGAGGTAGCTGGCGGTTTGGCGAGGCTGAGTCACGTGATTGGGGGGAGGGGGGAGTTGTTTGTTGTTTGTTGTTTGTTGTTTGTTGTTCGTTGTTCGTTGTTCGTTCGTTGTCGTTGTCGTTGTCGTGATTGGGAGTTGGGAGTTGGGAGTTGGGAGTTGGGCTCATTCGGATCGGGGATCGAGACTCAGGGCGCGGTGGACGTACTTGGCCAACACGTCGGTTTCGAGGTTGATCCGGTCGCCGGGCCCTCGTTTGCCGAGCGTCGTGACGTCGAGGGTGTGCGGGATCAGGGCGACGGTAAACGAATCGGCTTCGGCGTCGACGACGGTCAAGCTGATCCCGTCGACCGCGATGCTCCCTTTCGCCGCGACTTGCGGGGCGAGCGAGGCGGGGAGCTCGAACCGGAGCGTCGCCCAGGGGGGATCTTCACGTCGCTCGATCAGCCGCGCCGTCGCGTCGATGTGTCCGGTGACGTAATGCCCGCCGACCCGATCTCCGACTTGCAGCGATCGTTCCAGATTCACCGGGGCGCCCGTGACCAATTCTCCGAGATTCGTCCGCGAGAGCGTCTCTTCGCCGGCTTCGAAATCGAGCCGCTGCCCGTCCACCGCGACGACGGTTAGGCAACATCCGTTGATCGCCACGCTGTCCCCGACGCGACCCCCTTCGGCGACCGGCCCGGCATCGATCGCGAGACGGCATCCGGGCGGGGCGTCGGTAATGCGGGCGACCGTGCCGATCGTCTCGACGAGGCCGGTGAACATAGGGAATCTCCGAGAGGTGGACCCGTCGGGAAGTTCTCGTGTGGCGGGTGGTCACTTTGCGGGGCATTGGACAGAATGCCGAACGAACGCACAACGCCACGCGTCGGTGGTCCCTCCGTCCGCCGACCGCCCCCAACCTTTCCGAGGCCCCGATGTCATTGATTGAAGCGATCCACGCCCGGCAAATCCTCGATAGCCGCGGCAATCCGACTGTCGAATGCGAGGTGTTGCTGAGTGACGGCGCGAGCGGTCGGGCGGCGGTCCCGAGCGGCGCCAGCACGGGCGCCCACGAGGCGTGGGAACTCCGCGACGGCGACAAGTCGGTCTTCATGGGCAAGGGCGTCCAGACGGCGGTGAGCAACGTCAACGAAAAGATCTCCGACGCCCTGCAGGGGATGGACGCGACCGACCAGCCGGCGATCGACGCCGCGATGATCGATCTCGACGGGTCGGCGAACAAAAAGAACCTAGGCGCCAACGCGATCCTCGGCGTGTCGCTCGCCACCGCCCACGCCGCGGCGGCGTCCACCGGGCAACCGCTGTATCGATACCTCGGCGGCGCCGGGGCGCGGATCTTGCCCGCCCCGATGATGAACATCGTCAACGGCGGCGAGCACGCGGATAACTCGGTCGACGTCCAAGAGTTCATGGTGATGCCGCTCGGCTTCGAGCGTTTCTCCGACGCGCTGCGGGCCGGCACCGAAGTCTTCCACAACCTCAAGAAAGTGCTAACGGAAAAGGGCTACAACACCGCCGTCGGCGACGAGGGCGGGTTCGCCCCCGACCTGAAGAGCAACCAAGAGGCGCTCGACCTGATCCTGCTGGCGATCGACCGCGCGGGGTACAAGCCGGGCGAACAGATCTGGATCGCGCTCGACTCCGCGTCGACCGAGTTCTACGACGCCGATTCGGGGAAGTACTCGATCGACGGCAAAAAGCTCAGCGGCGACGAGATGGTCGATTTCCTCGCCGGGTGGTGCGATCGCTATCCGATCTGCAGCATCGAAGACGGGTGCGCCGAAGACGACTGGGACACCTGGAAAAAGTTGACCGCGAAGATCGGTGACAAGGTCCAACTGGTCGGCGACGATCTGTTCGTCACCAATGTCGAGCGGCTGCAGCGAGGCATCGACGAGGGGATCGGCAACAGCATCCTGATCAAGGTCAACCAGATCGGGACGTTGACCGAAACGATCGACGCGATCCAGCTCGCGCAGCGGAGCAACTACACGGCGGTGACCAGCCATCGCAGCGGCGAGACCGAGGACGCCACGATCGCCGACCTTGCCGTCGCTCTTTCCACCGGCCAAATCAAGACGGGATCGGCGAGCCGCAGCGACCGGATGGCGAAGTATAACCAGCTTCTGCGGATCGAGGAGATGCTCGGTGACGGGGCGATCTACGGCGGGCCGCTGTTCCCGACGAAGTGATCCAGGCTTTCCGATGCCAACGGGGTTAGTACCCCAACGCCAACCGGGTAGCCCGGGTCGATGTTTACCACCCTGCTTGCCGAACAACCGCTCGTTCTCTCGCTGATGCTCGGCGTCTTTGCGGGCGGGTTGCTCTACGGATGGCTGCAGTCGGGCAGCCGCGGGGCGCTGGCGGCGGGGTTGGTCGTGCTGGCGCTGATCCCGGTCGCCTGGGTCGTCGCGGCGAACTGGGAAACCGATCGGGAGCAGATCGAACGTTTGCTGTATGACGTCGCCGAGGCGGTCCGCGACAACGACCACGACCGGGCGCTCGCGTTGATCGGCGACCCGCGCATCCGTCGCCGCGCCGAAACCGAACTGCAGCGGTACGAGTTCTCGGACGCCTCGATCCGCAGCGTGCGCCGGATCGAGTTAATCCCGGGAAGTTTCCCCCCCGAAGCCGATGTCGAAATGGTCGTCCGGGCGACGCTCAGCGGACGTGGGCTCCAGGGGCAAACGATGACCATCCCGCGGCGAATCATCCTCCGATTGGAAAAGCGAGAACCGAGCGGTGTCCCCGGGGAGTCGGGTGATTCCGGACGATGGGTCGTCATCGATTACCAGCATGGCCCCCTCACCGGAACGGACGCCTTTTCGACACTCCCCTCGCCATGACCGCGGCACTCCTCTCCCTCGACGGGATCGATGGCGTCGGTAAGTCGACCCAACTCGATCGGCTCCGGCAACATCTACTCGGCCAAGGCCACGGGGTGCTCTCGGTCCGCGACCCCGGCAGCACCGAGATCGGGCTGAAGCTACGGTCGTTGCTCCTCGATAGCGATCTGCGGCTACACCGCCGCACCGAGGCGATGCTGTTCATGGCGAGCCGCTGCGAGATGGTCGAAACCGTGATCGGCCCTGCGCTCGCGTCGGACCGAGTCGTCCTCTCCGATCGGTTTCTGCTCGCCAACGTCGTCTATCAAAGCGTCGGCGGAGAAGTCTCGCCCGACACGCTTTGGCGGCTCGGCGAACTCGCCAACGGGGGCCTCCGCCCCGGCCTTACGATCCTGCTCGACATGCCCGCCGAAGCCGCGATGAAACGGATCAACCGGCCCGCCGATCGGATGGAGTCTCGCGGGATCGAATACCTGGAAGCCGTCCGACAAGCGTTCCTCGCCGAGCTCCCGCGCGCCGCCGACACGACCCACATCGTCGACGCCGACCGCCCACCCGACGAAGTCGCCGCCGAAATCATCACGCTCACCGATGCCTTCCTAAACGCCACGGAACCGAAACGCCCGCCAGCGAAATCTTGATACGGTTTCCAGCTACGCAACACCTCCGCGACCTCAAAGACCGCCCCGGCTTTTTTCTCGAAATTCGACCTCGCAAATGGTTGACTCGCGGGGGGGGGGGGGGCATAGGATCGACA
>JAWLFY010000075.1:0-22865 GCA_041685355.1 Pirellulaceae bacterium
CCTCCAAAACCTACGTTCTGGGCAGTTGCCACTAAAATCGCGGAACAACCAGACGAGTGATGACCGCGAGGCGACAGCGGGCGGGGACGACCTCGAGCAGGCAGATTCGAAATCCCGCGACGGAGACCGCGTCGAGGTGGAAGACGCTGCAAGATAAAGTCGGCTGCCACGGACGGGACGGTCGCCCCCTCCCCTATCCGAGCTTCCAAGGCATAGACCGCTTTGTTGCGGGACGGGGCGGATGCCGCGGGAAGCCGTTGACCGTCCGTCCGCCGGTCGATAAAGTCGTTCTCCGCGAACGGTGGTTGTAGCTCAGTTGGTTAGAGCGTCGGATTGTGGTTCCGAAAGTCGGGGGTTCGAGTCCCCTCAGCCACCCTGCCCAAAAATGCCGTGTTTTCCCGGCCGGAACGCCCCTGAGCGTTACCACCCATTTGGTGTTCGGCCCATGCAGGGACCAAGCCGGCAATCGGAAGTGCGAGAGTGATGATTTGGGCGATCAACAGCCGGCGACGCTCCCTCCCGCACGACCACGCTACACGCTGTCCGCGCAACACGATGTCGCTGCCTTCATCGCACGTCCACCGGAGGTGGAAGTCGATGGCTGGCCGTTGTTCGTAAGAAGCTCTCGTTGACCTCCACCCTGGATGCAGGTGGTGCAGCACGAGGTTCATTCCAAATCGCCGATTCCACTTCCCCGATCCGGGTCGAGGAAGATCCGAATCTCGTCGGCATTCAATTCCGGTTCCACAGTCGCGCGATAACGGATGCGACCGTCGGCAGGGGCGCGTCGGTACGCCATCAGCCGAATCGGCTTGTTCGGAAGATTCGTCATGGTAAACCGTCCCTGATCATCGGTCTCGGTCCAAGGCACGGTGCCCCGCTGGGCAAGTTGCCGCCTGCCGCCCGAAGCGAGACTCGCGCTGACCTGAACTCCGGCGAGCGGATTTCCGTCTGGATCGACCACGACGCCGCGGAGGACCTGATCGCTGCGGACCAAAACCGCATCGGGCAATTCCACGGTCGCGTCATCGTCGGTGTCGATGGTTGTGAGAACGGGCGATTGGTGCCGCCAGTCATGCACCTGCCGATCTCCCGGTGCAATGACTTCGAAACGATACTGCTCACCCTTCTTCAACCCCGGTATCCGATAGCGACCCTCGGCGTCGGTTCGTGTCTCACCAAAGAATCGCGCCGGAAGTGACGCATGGCCGGGCTTGATCGGCGGCGTCTTGAACAGTTTCATCGTCACGTCTGGTGTTGGCTTTCCATCATCCACGACACGCCCGGTCAGGGTGACGCCAGGCCGGAGAACCAACTTGACCTTTCGCACCAGCGTTTGATCCGGCGGGTAATTCAAGGTGGCATCGATCACCGTTTCCGCCGCAACGGACTCCGTCATGGCGACAACTCGCGTGGGGAGTCCCGGTGCCAAACCCGATACGAGGAACCGCCCCGTTTCATCGCTCCGCGTCTCAACGGAAAAATTCGACCGGCGATCGCTCGTCGCGGTCACGACCGCACCGCTGACCGGTTCACCCCGCTCGTTTCGGAGTTCACCCTGAATCAACAACCCACGAGCAACCTTCAGCACCTCCGTCTCCACCGGACCGGTTTCATTGACGATGACCTCAACCGTATCCGCCGGACGCACATATCCTGGGTATCGGTGGGGAACATAGTACCCGTCGATCGCATGTCGAAGCCGAAGACTGCTTCCACCGAGGGGCAGAGGAATGTGAAAGGTGCCATCGGAACCTGAAACGGCCATGGAGCTTTCAGCTTGCACGTACGCTCCGATGATCGGATCGCCAGTGTCGGCATCCACCACCTTGCCAGGAATGACTCGGGACGGCAGAAGTCTGATTTCCAGCGGCTCCTGGCGTTCCGTCTGGATATCGGCGCGTACCCGTGTGCCCACCCGCGGGTTAAGCGGGTCGGCGACATAGTGGATGTCATGCAGTCCGTCGTGCTTCACGATCAGGAGGGCGGTCCCCTCGTCGTCGACATCCGCACGGCCGCCATAACGACGCGACGCATCCGACGCTCCGATGCTTCCACCCCGCACCGGTTCGCCACGATGATCGACAACCCGGACTTCGATCCAAGGTCGCTGCTCGGTCTGAAGCCGCAAAGGGTTGCGATGAACTTCGTAGGCCTTACCACCCTTGCCAAGATTGCGGATCGTCAAGGTTTGAAACTCGTGTTCGGCCGTGTCGACCAGCATCGATCCCCACTCACCCGATGGGCCTTGGCAACGGACCATCAGTCGATAGTCGCGTGGCATGTGTGCCAACTCGAACTTGCCGTCGGCGTCCGTGGTCGCTCCGAAACCAAGTTCGGAGTACAGGCTCAGGTCCCCCGGGTCTCCTAGGAACGCATCGAGATCGGACTTCCCTGCCGAGAGCCCCGCCACCGAAAGGCTGGCATCGGCAACCGGTTTACCCTCGCTGTCCGACACGACTCCCGCGAGTTCCGCTTGACGTTCCAATCTCAGCTCGATCCCCGCGGTTTGAAACGAGTCGAGCTCCGTCCATTTAACTCCCTTCTTCTCTGCGAAGGCGATCAATTCGATGCCCCCCTCACCACGTCGTCGTTTTCGAAGCACCGGGGTCGCGCGAATCGGGATACCGATGTCAACAAACGCGAACCTCCCCGACGCACCGGTCCGCGTCCGGGCCAGCACGTCACGCGGGTGCGCTGTGGCCCCCGCCCACTCCTGGCCTTCGATCTTCGCACGCAACACGACCTCCGCCGACGCAAGGGGCTGGCCGGTTTCCTCCTCGACGATCCGTCCGGAGACCGAGAGCGTCGGAGACTCGGGGGTCGGCTCCTGGCTCAAGCTCACCCGACGCATCGCGTCGTCGCCCGTCGTTTCCGAGGGCCCTTGCCCATCCGGTGGAGCGATGGGCATCGCGGTGGCGACCGCGATACCAAACAGAACCAAGCCGGACGCAGCGGTCACGGATCGCATCGGCTTGGCCGAACGTCGTTCGATGATCCTGGCCAAGAAATACCCGACGACCAGCAAGGTCGAGCCGCGGATTAACCAGCTCAGCACTTCGTTTGCCAGCATCACTTCTTCCTTTTCTTAACGGTGCCACCCAGGGTAAACGGTGCTACCCAATATCCGCCATTGATTGACCGAGCGTTGCTCAACCGATGCTGCTCGTGACGTACCTCAATCGTATCCCGTCGGACGAATCGGCCGACTCGGACGCAACCACGAACTCCGGCCTGCGGCACGCACTCGGGCCTGCGGCACGAACTCCGGCCTGCGGCACGCACTTGGGCCGTCGGCGGGCACTTGGGCAGGCAGCACGGTCGCGGGCGGCGGTTGTCCTGCGGGGTGTCGCTGGCTAGTCTCAGTTGGTTCCGTTATTCCCGTCACTCAAAACGGTGTTGTCGATGCGATTCATCATGGTTGGAGGCTTTCTTGGGGCGGGGAAGACAACGACGATCGGCCGGCTGGCGGCGGCCTATCAGGCTCGCGGGCTGAACGTCGCGATCGTCACGAACGACCAAGCGTCCGATTTGGTCGACACTCACACGCTCCGCGGCCAAGGGTTTCGGGTCGGCGAGGTCGCGGGGGCCTGTTTCTGTTGCAACTTCGACGAGCTGACCGAGACGGTCGCGGGGATGTCCGCGGAGGATCGGCCGGACGTGGTGTTGGCCGAGCCGGTGGGGAGCTGTACCGATTTGGTCGCGACGGTGGTCCAGCCGCTGATGCATTTGCACCGGGACCGGTTTTCGGTCGCCCCCTACGGCGTGATCCTCAAGCCGTCGCACGGGGCGCGGATTTTGGGCGGCGACGGCCAAGGCGGGTTCTCACCGAAGGCGGCGTACATCTTCCGCAAGCAGCTCGAGGAGGCGGACTTCCTGATCGTCAACCGGATCGACGAGTTGGCCCCCGAGGAGGTCGATCGGCTGCAGGCGTTGCTCGAGCGGGAGGCCCCCGGGGTTCCCGTGCTCCGCGTCTCGGCCCGCACCGGCGAAGGCGTCGACGGGCTGCTCGAGATGCTCGACCGACAGGGCGATTTCGGTCGCCGGATCCTGGAACTCGACTACGACCTGTACGCCGAGGGGGAAGCCGAGCTCGGGTGGCTCAACAGCAGCCTTCGGGTGACCGCCGCGTCCCCGTTTTCGCTCGACGCGTTGTTGCTCGAGATCGTTTCCCGATTGCGTCAGACGCTTGCCGACGCGGACGCCGAGACGGCGCACTTGAAAACGATCGGGTTGTGGGAAGGATTTCATGGCGTCGCCAATTTGATCAGCCGTGACGCGGTAGCCGAGTTGTCGTTGCCCTCGGGATGCTCGACGTCATCGGCCGAAATCGTCGTCAACGCGCGGGTCGCGACCGACCCGCAGCGGCTGACGGGATGGGTCGAGGAGGCGATCCGGGAGGCGTGCCGGGAGGTCGGCGGCGAGGTCGAGTTTCGGCAAACGCAAAGCTTTCGGCCTGGCCGCCCGGTGCCGACCCATCGTTACGCCCAGGCGTCGCGCGAGGGTGACACCTAACCCGTCGTCTGTCACCTGAACCGGGATGGGTGACACTGAACGGCTCGAAAGGAGGGGTCGTCGTTGACGCCTCTTCTTTTTTTCGCGATTTCTTAATCTGGAATCCGCCCGAGCGTCTCCGCGATTGGATAACGTGGTGCATCGGAGGCACGAATCGATGAGTGAGTGGGGTCACGGTTTCTTACGACCACCCGCGTCCCGGGACACCGACGCACGCGACCAGCGTGACCGCGAGACGTGGCGACTGTCCGACGCGTCGCGCGGGTTACCGCCGCCGCGGAACGAAGGGGACACGATCGGCGACTTCGTCTTGGGTCCGCTGTTGGGGCGTGGTTCCAGCGGCTACGTGTATCGCGCGGTGGACCAGGTCACACAGCGGTCGTGCGCGCTGAAGCTGATCGGGGTCGACGAACCGAAGACGCTTGTCCGGCTCAAGCTCGGGTTCCGCCGGATGATGACGGTGCATCACCCGAACCTGGTTCGCGTCGATCGGATCCACCACCTCGAGGATCTGGTCGTGCTGTCGATGGAGGAGGTCGAGGGGGAAACGTTCCGCGAACTGGGGAAGCGGTTTTTGCACATGGACCGGGACGTGGCGTTCGACCGGTTGACGGGGCTGACGCGTGACTACGCGTCGGCGCTCGCGATGATGCACGCCAAGGGATACGTGCACCGCGACATCAAACCGGCGAACTTGATGGTCGATCGGAACGGCAACGGGGTCGTGATCGACTACGGGTTGGTCGGGACGTACGACCCCGAGACCGACCCCAGCGGCGCCCGCGGCTACTTCGTCGGGACCCCGATGTACGTCGCCCCGGAAGTCCTATGGAGCCAGCATCACGGGCCGGCGAGCGACATCTTCAGCTTGGGGATGGTCGTGATGGAAGCGATCCAATGGATCACCGGTTGCCGGGCGATCGCGCGGAGCGAGACGAGCCGGGTCGAGGACCGGACGGCGTTGGGGACGATGATCGACGGGATCAGCGAAGAAGTCCCCGAAGTGCTACGGGACGCATGCACGGAAATGCTGGAGTTCGACCCGGCCGACCGGCCGACGTCGATGCGGATCGCGCGGCTCGGGATGCCCCCGTCGGCGACGCCGCTGCCGATGGGCGATTCGCGTCTGTTCGGCCGCGACGCGGAACTCGACGAGATGCGTCGTTGGGTCGATTCGATATTCGACGGCGGCACGGGTCGCTTGCACCTGACGGGCCGCTCGGGGATCGGCAAGTCGCGGCTCTTGGAAGAGTTGGTCGCGACGATCGAGTCGAAGCGGTGGGGGCAAGTTTTCCACGCCCGTTGTCAACGCCGCGAGGATCAACCGATGCAGGCGTTCGGGCAGATCACCGACGCGATCGTCGCCCGCTACAGCCGTGACGACCGCGAACCGTTGCAGGTCGACCCGGCCAGCTATTCGATTCTGACGATGGCGTTCCCCGCGTTGCGTGCGGTGCTCGAGGCGAACTTGCAACTGCCGCCGATTCGGGAAACGTCGACACGGCTCGACGCGTTGGAAGCCGGGGGCCGCTTGTCGGCCGAGCTCCGTCAGGTCGGGCCGTTGTTCTTGGTGATCGACGACGTCCAGTGGGCGGACCGGGACAGCTTGAACGTGCTCGACCGTCTGCAGACCCTGCCGGGCGGAATGCTTGGCCTCGTTACCGTTTCCCGCGACGGGGTCGACCAGCAACGGGTCCCGCCGAGCCACACGATCGAGCTGAAGCCGCTGAGCAACGACGAAGGGGTCGCGCTGTTGACGGAGGCGTCCAAGCGATGGAACGTCGACATCGACCCCGCGCTGCTGAGACAACTCGCCGAGTCGACCGAAGGCTGCCCTCACCGTCTTACCGAACTCGCCAACGAGTTCCGCCCCGGGAGCGCCTTGGCGGATCGGGTGACCGGAGAACCGCTGACCCGCGTCGACCAGGTTTGGGAACGGCGGATGGGTCAGTTGAGCGAGCGGGCGGTTCGGATCTTGCGATACATCGTGACCGCGGGCCGGACCGTCTCGATCGAACAGCTGGGCGAGCTGTCGGGGCGGACCAGCGCGGTGGAAGCCGCGATCTCGGAATTGGTCCAGCAGGGGCTGGTCACCGACGAAGCGACCGGCGGGGAGTGCGTCGCGGTGAAGCACGACTCGGTCGCGGACCGGCTGATCGCGACGCTCGGACAAGCCGACCGGCGGCGGGCCCACAAGCAATGGGCACAACTTTTGATGCGGGCCGACCGCCCCGGGGAATTGGCCGCGCGAATCGCCAAGCACCTGATCGATGCCGGCGAGCCCGGACGGGCGGTCTCCTACGCGATCCTGGCGGCCGAAGACGCCGAGCGGCGGCTGGCGACGACCGAGGCGGGCTATTGGCACAAGCGGGTGATCCCCTACGCCAACGGTGCCGAAAAGGTCGAGCGGATCCGCCGCGCCGCGAAATGTTTCGAAGCCGCCAACCGGCCCGAGGAAGCGGCCCGCTTGTTTCACCAGTTGTCGGTACTGGTCGACGAGCCCGAGCGGTTCGAATGCGAACTGCAAACCGTGACGTTGTTGATCCGGTCCGGACGATGGGATGAAGCGCGCGCGCGGTTCACCGGTTTGGCGCGACGTGTCGGCGTCCCGCGGCCACGGTCTCCCAAGTTGGCGACCCTGGCGCTCGCGTGGCGTGCCGCTCGGTTCCGGTTTCGCGCCCCGGCGCTCCGCCGGATCGCCTCGGTCGGCGACCCGCGATCCCTCGAATCTCGCCGTGAACCTCCGCCCAACGTTCGGCGACGCATCCGGACCTCCTTGATGCTCGAGCGACCGCTGTCGATGTTCGATAACGCCCTGGCGGCAGAGCTCAACATGGCGGGCGCCACCGACGCGATCCGCTTCGGGACCCCCAACGACAAGCTCTACGCCGCGATCGGGTACGCCGTGTTCGGGTGCTACGACCGTGGACGCCGTCGCGAGGCGAGCGAACGAATGTTGGCCGACCTGGAGACCCCGATCCGCCGCCTCGGCGACCCGAAGTTGACCGCCGATCTGCTCGCCGGGGTCGTATTCTCGCACACCTGCAGCTGCCGCTGGGCCAAGATCCCCGAGGCGGTGCGGCGGAGTATCGAAGGGTACCAGTCGGTCACGCCGTGCAGGGACTTCGAAATGACGCACACACGGTGGCCGACGTTCTGGGCTTACTTTCACCTCGGGCGGATCGGCGAGTTGGCGGCGGAGGTCGACGAGGCGCTCGACGACGCGATGCACCGACGCGACCGGTTCGGGGAATTGGTGGCGACGCTCGGAATGGCTTCCGCCGCTCGGCTCGCGAGAAATGACCTGCAAGCCGCGGCCGTTGTCGAGCAGATACTCGGCTCTCCGGTCTCGACAGGGACGCTCGAGTTCATGGACGTCTACCGCTGGATCAGCGAAACGCAGACGGAGCTTTATTGCGGGAATTGGGATACCGCATCGACTCGGATCCGGGCGATCGAACGCCAGCTTAACGGACTGCCCTACTCCAGATGCCAGTTTTTGCGAATCCAGATGTCGGTGTTCGACGCGATGCTCCGCTTGCGGCGGTTCGCCGACGCGAGACAAGAGGGAACGGTCGCGGCGCTGCGTCGCGACATCGGACGGCTCCGCGGAGAGCAACTGCCGTTCGCGACCACCTTCGCGGATCTGGCCGAAGGCACCCTTCACGCCCGCCTCGGCGAACCCGGCTTGGCGATCGAACGACTCTCGGCCGCCCGTGACCGGGCCGCCGAACAGTCGCTCCGTCCTTGGCAACTGGCGGCTGAAGACGCGATCCTCGCCGTTCAGACCGGACGCCATGGGGACCGTCTACGCCGGGCCCTGGAGGACGAAGGGGTGGTCGACCCCGTGCGGTTCGAGCGGCTTTACACGGTCCGCCTCGACGACGACGCGAATCCGCCCGGTTAGCCCTTGCCCCCGATCTTTTCGAACCGGTAGCCTGACCTGATGGTGGTCACCAACTAGGTTATTGGGTCGGGCCCGTTGGCAGGGCGTGACGACCGAACGCACCGCTCACCCGTCGTATTCGAACATTGTCCGAAGCCTCTTCTCCGTCGAGCTCCTCGAAACCTGCCTGGTCGGCACGGCTCGCGGAGCGGTATCACCTTGACCTCCCCCCTGACCTCGTCGACTGGTTCGACAGCGAGGTCTGGCGGGAACTCGGGGGGGGCGAGTACGCCATCGGGGTCGACCCACAAGTCCTCCTCGGACCCGCCCCGGATCCGATCTGGCCGGCGTTGATGCCGCCCGACCTGTTGCCCGTGGTCGGCAACGGCCGCGGCGATTGGCTCTGCCTCCGCGTCGACACCGAGGGCCGCGTTTCGCGGATCGTCCAGTGGTACCATGGCGGCGGCGACTGGATCCCTTGGGGGCGGACCCTGGCCGAGGCGATTTACTTCGACGCCCTGTTCGAACGATTGCCCGGCCCTCACCGTCGACACGCCTTGCCGCCAGAACCAACCCCCGGCGACGCCCGGAACCGGGACGCCCCGTTTCTCCGCTGGGCCGCCTCCCACGTCCCACCGTCAGTCCGAGACCTGCCGTGGCAGGACGCCTGTCCGCCATCGGTCGCCGACGCCCTGCTCGACGCCGGGGCGTGTGAAGAGGCGGTCCGCTGCGAGCTTGTCCAAGCGTCGCTCGTGGAACCGCTGTCGGCCGTCCTCGACCCGGTCGCGACCCAGGGGATCCACGCCGAATGGAATCGGGTCGTCGAATGGATGTTCGACCTCCGGCGGATGCCCGCGGCAACCCGCCAAGCTTGGGGCGACCTGTTCGAGATCGACCTCGATGGAGACGCCCAAACGTGGGGCCCGGTCCGCGAACATTGTGGACGCGTGATCGAAACGGCCCCCGAACTCGCCTGGGCGTGGGAGCTCTACGGCTATTGCTGCCACCGCAACGGCCAACGCCTGCCGGCGATCGAGGCCTACCGGGAAGGGGCGCTGCGATCGGTGTTCACCGACCAATCGATTCGCATGCGGACCCACTGGACCGGACACCTGGCCGCGAAATTCTCGGTCGCGATGCTGCGGGACCTCTCACCGGAAGCGGTCGAGGGCTCGGAGTACCTGCGGATCCTCGCGATGGAAGACACCCCCGAGCGTCGGGATACCGCCACGCGGTACTGGACGGCCCAATCACGGCGGTGCCTCGAATCGGGCGATGCCGCGGCGGCACACGCCGCGGCGGTCTCCGCCGGGTGGGACCTGGGTGCCGGTTCGTTGACCGCCTACGGAACCCTGCTCGACGCGGTTCGGGACTCGGCGTCCGCCGCCGGCTTCGCATCCCTCGCCGAACTCGCCACAACCCACCGCGGTTGCCTCCAATCCCGCTACGCGATCTGAAGCCCGTTCGCCAACCGAGCCGCCCGAATGCAGAAAGACGACGCCTCGATCGTTTGGCACGAACCGACCGTGGGCCGTGAATTGCGGGAACATCGGCTCGGACAACGTGGCGTCGTGGTGTGGTTCACCGGACTCAGCGGCAGCGGCAAGAGCACCGTCGCCAACGAACTCGATCGGCGACTCCAAGCCGCCGGCCGGGCGACGATGCTCCTCGACGGGGATAACCTCCGACACGTGCTGTGTGCCCCCCCGGGGCGTTTGGTCGACGAATATGGCGAAGCGTTCGCCCAGCGGTTCGGGCTCGGGTTCGGCCCGATCGACCGCGAAGAGAACATCCGCCGGGTGGGAGCCGTCGCCGCGCTGATGGCCTCCGCCGGGCTGATCACGCTCACCGCCTTCGTCAGCCCCTATCGGAAAGATCGCGACCGCGTGCGACGGACCGTCGAGGCGGGGGGCCGCCCAGGCGACTTCTGGGAAGTGTTCGTCGATACGCCCCTCGAAATCTGCGAAGCTCGCGACCCGAAAGGGCTGTACCGCAAGGCTCGGGCGGGCGAAATCCCAAATTTTACCGGCATCAGTGACCCCTACGAGCCGCCCCCCGATCCCGAGATCCGACTCGACGGAGCCGGCGGGGTCAGCGCCGCCGATCTGGCAGGCCAAGTCTACGATCGGCTCGCAAACGGCAGGATTCTCGGCAACCGGTGACGGGGGGCCGATTTGCCGTTGCAACGCCCCGGCCGGCCGTTACACTACCGGGAAATTGTAGGCAGGATAAACGACGGAAGACGAAACGAATGACGATTTCGAAAGAGCGGAAGCAGTCGCTGATCGGCGAACACCGGGCAACCGATCATGACACCGGGTCGCCTGAGGTCCAAATCGCGATTCTGACCGAGCGGATCAACGGACTGACACAACACATGCGGACTCACCCCAAGGACTTCGGGTCCCGCCGGGGCCTGCTGGGTCTGGTCAGCCGACGTCGGCGACTTCTCGATTACGTTCGTGGCGATA
The DNA here is from genome assembly GCA_041685355.1 of Pirellulaceae bacterium. Classification (GTDB taxonomy): domain Bacteria; phylum Planctomycetota; class Planctomycetia; order Pirellulales; family Pirellulaceae; genus JAWLFY01. The sequence continues at coordinate 10,873 of JAWLFY010000075.1, forward strand.
ACCCGCAACGGTATCTCGACATCATCGGAAAGCTGGGCATCCGGAAATAGCCCGGCCGAGCCAAAATTCTTGCGACGCCGGCAATCACCCGGGCACCCCGATGCGGGTGCCGCGGCTCTCTTTTCCCCTGTCGCATCGACGGGCTCTCAAGCGACGCGGATTTCTCCGCCGGTCCCGCGAGGAAGATGGCAATGGCCGCGCCTCGCGTTAACCCAGCAGCCCTCGCCCGACCGTGCGGGCTGTCTCCGAAATAGTGACGAAGAAGCAAAGTAGGTAGTGATTGTGAGTGTAAACAAGATCCGAGTCGAGCGGAGAATCGGCAGCCAAACGCTGTCCTTCGAAACCGGTCAGTTCGCGAAGCAGGCGGCCGGTAGTGTGATGGTGCAGTACGGCGAGACGTCGGTGCTCGTCGCCGCCGCGACCGGCCCCCCCCGCCCCGGGCTCGATTTCTTCCCGCTGATGTGCGATTACCGCGAACGGTTCGCCGCGGCCGGCAAATTCCCCGGCGGCTTCCTCAAACGGGAAGGCCGACCGACGACAAAGGAAACCCTCAGTTCCCGCTTGATGGATCGCCCGATCCGCCCGCTGTGGCCGAACGGTTTCAAGGACGAAGTTCAGATCCAGGCGTTCGTGATGTCGAGCGACCAGGAGAACGACGGTGACGTGTTGGCGATGAACGGGGCCTGTGCGGCGCTGATGGTCAGCCCGCTCCCGTTCAAGGGCCCGATCGCGTCGGTCCGCGTCGGCAAGGTCGATGGGAAATTGCTCCCCTTCCCGACCCACACCGAGCTCGAAATGAGCGAGCTCGACATGATCGTCAGCGGCTCCAAAGATTCGGTCGCGATGATCGAAGGCTTCGCGCAAGAAATGCCCGAAGACGAAATGCTCGAGGCGATTCACTACGCTCACGACATCATCCGCCAAGTGATCGAGCTCCAAGAAGAACTCGTCGCCAAGGTCAACCCGACCAAGGTGGATTACGTCGAACCGGAAGACGACGGGGTCCTGCAGCGGGTTACCGACGCTTACTACGACGAGTTCACCTCGGTTCAGCAAATCGAAGGGAAGCAGGCCCGCTCCGACGCGGCTCGCGCCCTCCGCGATCGGGCAATGGCCGACCTCATTCCCGATCCCGATGCCGAAGGGGCGATCCCCGTCGGTCGCTTCAAGTCCGCTTGGCACGATTTGGAAGAGAAGGTCGTCCGCGATCGAATCATGGCGGGCACCCGCTCCGACGGACGCGACCACGCCAGCCTCCGTTCGATCTACTGCGAAACCGACGTCCTCCCCCGCGTGCACGGCTCCTCGCTGTTCCAACGGGGCGAGACCCAGGCGATCGTCACCGTCACCCTCGGCACCGCACGCGACGAACAACGGGTCGACGGGCTGCAGGAAGAGTACAGCAAGAAGTTCATGCTGGACTACAACTTCCCGCCCTTCTCGGTCGGGGAATGTCGTCCGATCCGTGGACCCGGGCGTCGTGAGATCGGACACGGCGTGTTGGCCGAACGGAGCGTCGCGCCCGTCCTGCCCGGCGCCGAGCAGTTCCCGTACACGATCCGCGTGATCAGCGATATCACCGAGTCGAACGGATCGAGTTCGATGGCGAGCGTCTGTGGCGCCACCCTCGGGCTGATGGCCGCTGGCGTCCCGATCAGCAACCCCGTCGCCGGCATCTCGGTCGGACTCGTCAAACAGTCCGACGACCAATGGTGCCTGCTGACCGACATCCTCGGCAGCGAAGACCACTTCGGCGACATGGACTTCAAGATCGCGGGAACCCAAAACGGGATCACCGGCATCCAGCTCGACCTGAAGATCACCGGCATCGGCGAAGACATCATCCGGGCGACCCTCAAGCAGTCCCGCGAAGCCCGCATCGAGATCCTTCGCAAGATGCTCACCACGATCCCTCGGCCACGGCGTGAAATCGCCCCCAGCGCCCCGCGGCTGCTGCGGACGAAGATCGCCCCCGACAAGATCGGCGCGCTGATCGGACCCGGCGGAAAGAACATCCGTGCGATCCAAGAAACCACCGGCAGCGTGATCGAGGTCGACGACGACGGCACCGTCCTGGTCGCCAGCACCAACAAGGAATCGGCGCTCGAAGCGATGCGGCAAGTCGAGGCCTGCACCGCCACCGTCCAGATCGGCAAGATCTACGACGGCACCGTCAGCAGCATCAAGGAGTTCGGCGCGTTCGTCGAAATCCTCCCCGGCCGTGACGGACTCGTCCACATCAGTGAACTGAGCACCGGCTACATCAGCAACATCGACAAGGTCGTCGGCGTCGGCGATGCGATGAAGGTGATCGTCATCGACGTCGATGAGCACGACCGAGTCAAGCTCAGCCGGCGTCGTGCCCTCGAAGAACTCGGCCTGGAAGACGAACTCGCAGCGCTCGTCGAAGCCGACGGCGGTGGTGACGGCGGGGGCGGCGATGAGGATCGTCCCCGGCGACGCCGCGGCGGTAGCGGCAGCGGCGGAGGGGGCGGCCGTAGCGGACGTGGGCCGCGACGCGAAGGCGGATCCGACGGCGGCGGGCGCTATCGAGACTGATCCCCGCGTCCCGATGAGACTCGAGGCACGTCGCGTGACGCGGGGTTGATCCCCACGCGTGACGCGATGCCGAGCCAAAGGCATTTCGACGCGATCCGCCACGCCTGGGCTGACCACGGTTCCACCCCAAGGCGTCGGGTCGCCGGCGATAACGCCGACCAAGGATCCCCGCGCCCCAAATACTCCGCCGCCCAACGTCGGAGGACGCGCCCCCGCCAACGACGGTGGCCGCGTGATCCGAGCTGGTCCCGAGACCGCTCGACGATCCGCAGCATGTTGCCGCAATCGCGGTCGACACCCGTCCGCGACAACGATCGCGGTTCCAACACCGCCGTCGCCAGCGGCTCGCGCAAATGGACCATCGGCGACGAACGGACCAACCGGATCCAAACGTCGCGATCTTCCGCCGGTTCCAAGCCCGGCTCGAAGCGGACCTCGTCCATCAACCGCCGGCGGACGACCACCGTCCCGGTCCATAAACAGCACGCGGCGTCGAACGCGTCTCCCCCGGACAACACCATCGGCCGGTCGTATTCCGGAAAACGGCCGATCCCCGCCCGCGGCAACCGGCGAGGCTCCCCCGGCGGTTGCTCGAAATACCGCGCGCCGCATACCCCGATCTCCGGATGACGCACGAACCACTCGACCTGCCGCCGGAGCTTGGTCGGTTCCCAGTAATCGTCGGCGTCGAGGAACGCGATGAGCTCGCCGGTTGCCGCGTCGATCCCGCAGTTTCGTGCCGACGCGGCGCCACCGTTCGGCTGACGAATCCACGTCACCCGGTCGGCGAAACCGCTACGAATCTCGGTCAAATCATCCGTGCCGCCGTCGTCGACGACGATGACCTCCCGCGCCGGGGACGACTGCGCCAACACACTCTCGATCGCGCGGGTCAAGGTCGCCGCCGCGTTGTACGCGGGAATCACAACGCTCACGTCCGGAGAGTTCATCGACGGATGCTAAAAAGTTGACGCGATCGGTGGCAACCTCGTTCTTCGATCTGGACTAGACGCGAGACGGCGAAAAATGGCAGGAAGAGACCGTTTTTGCAACGTCGGATGCGTTGGACTCCCGCCCACCTCCCAGGCGATCGGACCGGCTTCATGACCGCGGCCGCCCACCACACGATTGGCGACGCGACGCGGTCTGCCCAGCTTCGGAACGTCCCGCCACGGCCGCTCCGCGTCTGCCACGTCAGCCTCACCCTCGCGACCGGCGGGATGGAACGGCTACTCGCGGACATCGCCCGACTTCATGACCCCGCCGTGTGCCGCCCCGAGTTTTTAGCGATCACCGAGGACGGGCCTTTCGCCGATCAGATTCGCGGTGCCGGGTGTGTCGCCGAAACGCTCGATGGTGAACCTTCGGGCCGTCCCGATTCGCGGTGGTGCCACGTTCGACGCGTCGATTCGATGCGGCGTCGGTTTCAGGACCGCGGCTACGACGTGGTCCACACCCACAACACCTACCCTCACGTCTACGCAACGCTCGCCGCACGCCTCGCCCGAATCCCCGTCGTGATCAACACCCGGCACGGTCAACGGATCGGGCACGGCCGAAAATCGCGAGCACTGTTCCGCCTCGCCAGCCGCTGGACCGACCGCGTCGTCGCGGTCTCCGACGACGCGGCACGTTTAACGACCGACACCGACGGCATCCCGCCGCACAAGGTGAGCAGAATCTGGAACGGGATCGACACGCGAAAGTTTTGCCCGCGTGCCGCCTCGCATCACATCGCCAAACCGGTGGCGATCGCCGTCGGCCGGTTGTCACCAGAGAAAGATTTCGAGACGTTGATCGAATCGGTCGCCCTCGCCACGCCAGTCGTCCCCGGCCTGCGACTGCGGATCGTCGGGGACGGGTCACAAAGGGACGAACTCGAGAGGCTCGCGCGGCGGCGGCATGTCGACGACCGGGTGACGTTCCTGGGCGAACGACACGACGTGCCACGACTCCTCCACGATGCCGGCTTCTACGTCACCTCATCGCTCAGCGAAGGGATCTCGTTGACACTGCTGGAGGCGATGGCGGCCGGGTTGCCCGTGATCGCGACCGACGTCGGCGGCACGCGAGAAGTGATCTCGGACGCGAGCGTCGGTCGCCTCGTCCCGCCCGCGGATCCGCGATCATTCGCCGACGAAATCGGCCGGCTCTGGGCCGAGCGTGGGCGATGGCCGGCGATCGAGAACGCCGCCCGTCATCGAGTGACCGAAAACTTCGACGTCCGCCGCATGACCGCCGAGTACGAACGGCTCTACGTCCGACTGGCCACCTCCGCCGGACTCGCGTCGTGCCAAGCCCCGCGAGAACGCGAATCACCACGCGATGGGCGGCGACGATCGGCCGACGGAGGCGTCGAAGATGCGGCCTGAACGGCGATCCGACAGCCCCCCCCGCGAACACGCCCATCGCGCCAACGTCCGACGCGATCGCGGTCAACCGGATCACGAGTCACGCGGTTACGGACGGCTGTATCGCGATTGGCTTTACCCCGCCTTCGATCGCTATCTCAAACGTCGTCGAACCGTCGAGTATTGGCGGCGGGCCGAAACGTCGCAGTGGTGGGACCGCGATCGGCTCGAAGCGTTCCAACTCGAGTCGCTGCGAGAACTCCTGCGTCACACCCACGCGACGTGCCGGTATTACCGCGAATCGTGGGACGCCGCCGGGCTCCGAGTCGAATCGATCCGTTCGCTCGAGGACTTTCACCGCTGGCCACTCATGCGACGTGAAACGGTTCGGGCGCATGCGCCCCACTTGCGCAGCGACGCCGCGACCACACGGATCGCGAAAGCGACCGGCGGATCGAGCGGTCAGCCGCTTCAGTTCGAAATCGATTCCGACAGCAACCAGCGGCGAACCGCGATGACTCACCGCGGTTATGACTGGGCCGGCGCGGGCCCCGGCGCGAAACGGTTCTATCTGTGGGGGGAAGCGATCGGCCGCGTTCCGACGTGGCGGCGTTGGAAAGCATCGCTCCATCGACGCTTCGACCGACAACGCGTTTTCAGCTGCTTCGACTTTGACGAACTCGCGATGGCTCGGTCGGTTCGTGCACTCGATCGACACCGACCCGACGCGATCGTCGCCTACACCAATCCGATCTTCGAGTTCGCCCGCTATCTCCGACGAAATCAAGTCTGCCCTTGGTCGCCTCGGTCCATCGTCGTCGGGGCCGAAAAGCTGTACCCGTTTCAACGACGACTGATCGAGCAAACCTTCCGTTGTCCCGTCTTCGAAACATACGGGTCACGCGAATTCATGTTGATCGGCGCCGAATGCCAGCGCCACGAAGGTCTCCACCTCAGCATGGAAAACCTGTTGGTCGAGGTCGTCGATGACAACGGACAACCGACCCCCGACGGCGAAGAAGGAAACGTCGTCGTGACGGACCTGTTCAATTTCGCGATGCCGTTCGTCCGGTACGTCACCGACGACCGCGCGACCGCGGGCTTCCGCCGATGCGGATGCGGCCGCGGGTTACCGCTATTACGCCAAGTCGTCGGACGACGGCTCGATACGCTGCTCACGCCCACCGGGCGGGTGATCCCCGGCGAATTCTTTCCGCACCTGTTCAAGGATTATCCCCAAGTCGGACGGTTCCAGGTTCGACAAGGACCCGACGGCCGAATCGCGATCCTCGTGGTCCCCGACCGCGAAGGGCTGTCGCGGGAAACTCGCCGGCACCTGCGTGACGCGATCCGCGCCCAAGTCGGCGATTCGACACCGATCGAACTTCGCGTCGTCAGCGAGATCCCGTTGACGCTCGCTGGCAAGCACCGCGTCGTCGTCCGCGATCAGCTGACGGAGTCGACTGCCGACCCGCGCCAAGCTTGCCAGTAACCGCCGATCCGATCGACCAACGCGGACGGCTTCTCGGCGAACACCCGCGCGCCCAACGGTTCGGCCTGTGATCGGAATTGCAGTTGCCGCCGGTCGATCAACCCGAGCACCGTCTCCTGGGTCGACTCGGGCAACGCGTCCGCCTCCCCGTCGCACCCGATCACCGTGTCGCGGAGCACCGACAAGTCGTGATCGTCCCCGAGTAAATCGGCGAGCTCGTCGACGGCCTTCCGCTGCCGCTTGAGCACCGGCGACCAAGCCGATTGCAAAAGCCGCAAATGGTACCCGTGATACTTGACCCGTTTCCGCCACTCATGAAACGACTCCGGCGACGGCGTCGAATAAGCGTCCGACATCGCTTCACGTCCCCGCGTGTACGTCAGCCGCAATCCGTCGGCGATCGCGTCGAACCCGTCCTCCTTCAACGACCATTCGTCGAGCGCTTCCTGGCCCTCCCGCATCGCCTCGGCGAACGCGTCGAACAACCGCCCGCGATCGGACACGCCATACTGCTCGAATCGGTCCGCCGCCGCGCTCGCCTCGTCGCATGCCAACCGTTGCCGCAACGGCGCGAAAGCGTCCGGCCGGATCTCGTGCCGAAAGTGTTGAAGGAGCGAGTCGAACGCGACACAGTTCGATTTCGAATCGCGAAGCGTCGATAAGCTCCGGGCCGCGTCGCGAAAGCGAACGTTCTCGACCCGATACCGTTTGCCGAGCGACGGCCGGACCAGCCTCAGTAACCCGCGGAGCTTCTTGCAACGTTTGCGGCCCGAATGGACCGTTTCGTCGACTCCCCCCGCGTCTTCGTCGACTCCCGCCCCGTCGCTGCGTGTTCTCGACGAGCCGTTGCCCGACGCTTCCCGCTCGTTGTCGCCACACCCGTTCAACTCGGCGAGCTCACCGAGCGCCGAATCGAGTTGTTCGCGGGCGATCCGGCGGACTCCGGCTTCGACCTCCTCGGTTTGCTTGAATCGAAACCCCACGCGGGCGATCTCCTGAGGTGCTTGATCCTGCGACCGGCGGTCATCGGACCGCCAACATCCGTTCCAGCGCCACGAGGCTCCAGCGGCTCGTCTCTTCGTCAACCTCGATCCGGTTGACGGGCGTGCCGTCCCGGAGGTTCTCAAGAGTCCAACAAAGGTGGGGAAGGTCGATCCGATACATCGTCGCGCACATGCACACGACAGGGCTCAGAAAGTGAATCTCCTGTTCCGGGTGTTCGGCCTTCAAACGGTTGACCAAATGCAACTCGGTCCCGATCGCCCACTTCGTCCCGGGCGGGCTCGAACGGACCGTCTCGATGATCTTCCCCGTGCTCCCGCTGACGTCCGCGATGTCGTTTACCTCACGCGGACATTCGGGGTGGACCAGAATCTGGATCCCGGGGTGCTGTTCGCGAAACGTCTGCACGTGCTCCGCCCGAAACATCTGGTGAACGCTGCAGTGTCCCTTCCATAAGATCACTCGGCTCGATTCGAGTGCCGCCTCGCTGTTTCCACCGAGCTCCAACTCGTAGGGGTCCCAAACCGGCATCTGCTCGACCGGAATATCCATCCCCAACGCCGTATTGCGACCGAGGTGTTGATCGGGAAAAAAGAAAACGCGGTCGCCCCGCTCGAAGGCCCACTCCATCACCGCCCGGGCGTTGCTGCTCGTGCAAACGATCCCGCCGTGGCGACCGCAAAACGCTTTCAAACTCGCCGCGCTGTTGATGTACGTCACCGGGATGACCCGCTCGGTGTCGATCACCTCGGACATATCCTCCCACGCCGCTTCCACCTGCGCGATCGCGGCCATGTCGGCCATCGAGCAGCCGGCGGCAAGGTCAGGCAGCAGCACCGGGATCCGCCGCCCCCCGCGGGCCGCCAGCTTCTCCGGACGGTTCGCCAAGATGTCTGCGGTCTCGGCCATGAAGTGAACGCCGCAAAACACGATCGCTTCGCACGCCTCACTCTCCGCCGCCATCTCGCTCAACTTGTAACTGTCGCCGCGGAGGTCCGACTCCGCGATCACTTCGTCCTGTTGATAGTGGTGGCCGAGGATCAGCAGCGAGTCCGCGAGTTCATGACGGACGGCCGCGATCCGTGCTTGCAGCTCTTCTCGCGAAAGGGACTTGTACGGGGCCAGCGGGTGAGTGACTTCCTGCTCGGCAGTGGGGAGCGTCGTCATGGGGCGTGCTAGGTCCGTGGGTCGTTCAAAATCAGGAGGCTCAAAGCACTCAGTATACCGGATCACGGATGTTCGCCGAGCACGGTCAACTGCGAGCTGCCCACGGTCAACCGACCGCCGTCACCGGCCAACGGGAAACACGCTTCACCGCGACCGCGTCGGTGCCGTTCGGGACGAACACCCGCACGTCGTCGGCAGCAAATCGGCCGAGGTCGATGTCGCCCGGTGATCGCCACTCCCGCTCGGCGGTCCAGTCGTACGTCGTGCCACGCGGCTGAAATCGATACCGGTCCTCGGGAAAGATCGTCTCGCGATCGTTCGGGGCGCCGTAGATCACCGGCTTGACCCCCGCCCCGGCGGCGGCCCGACTACGGATCGCAACCCCGTACGGCTCGTAGTCCCAACGGTGCAAGTGGGGACGATAACACCGTCGGCGGAGCAGCTCCCGGAGGGGGACCGCCGAAAAGCAGACGACCGGCTGCGCCCGCGGACTCGCCCCCGCCGCGGCGAGCAGTCGCCCCATGCGGACGATCCGCGACAAGGTGTCAAACGCGTCCCCGACCACCGCCTCGCCGCCACCGAGCAGCATCGCGTCGAGGTATTGCCGTGGTGTCACGCCGGGCCAAGCCGCGTCGGTTCCCCGCGTGCAGTGCACCAACCACTCCCCCTCCTGACGTGTCCACTCCGGCCACGCCTCCGACGATCCTCCGGTCCCCTCCTGAGTCTCCTCGGCGTTCGCGTCACCTCGGGTCGGCCCGCCGACAGATCGGCTCCGCCCGTCGACCGGTCGGCTCCACCGATCGACCTCGCGTGACGCCGCCAGATACCAACCGATCGCCCCGTCGGCGACCAACGATCCGCCGCCGCAATCGCGGTCGCCGCTGATCGCCACGCGCGTCGTCGCGTCGTCCCGCCACTGCAACCGCTCCAAAAGCGATCGCTCGATCTTCCCGCCGCGACGTACGTACAACGCGTCGACCCGATCCGCCAACGCGATCAAGACCCGGTCACGCGATACCGAATCGGCCCCGTTCGGTTCCACCCGAAGCGTCCCCCGCGACGTCGTATCCGCCGCCGACTCGGTGCCAACCTCCGAATCGCGATCGGAATCACGCCCAACCCTCACGGCGAGCCGATCGACTCCGAACAGTTCGGCCGCGCGTTCGGCCCAACCGGCAATCGCCGACCCTTCGGCGTACAGCAGCGTTCCGCCCCGAGCACGACAATCGAGAACCGACCGGCTGAGCCGACGACCAATCCGCCGGTGCCGGGCAGGGTCATGTCCGAGACGACTGCACACAACCGCGACCCACGGCCCCTCGTCACCGAGCCGTCCCCGCGGCGCGACCCGCATCCTGCCGCAACAAGACTCTAACCACGTGAGCCGGCGCACCACGAGTTCTTCAGGTGACGTCTCCGTCATCGACCCGATGCCCCCATCCAAGGTTTCCGAACGAGCAGCCGGATTCCGCGCAAATCGCCATCCTTCGCACGGTGCCATTCCGTGATATTAGACTAGAAGCCCTTCCGAAAAGGGGGCGGACCCTTTGTCGATTTTCAAGCGAGGGTTGGCCCCTTTTTCGGATAGGCTCCAAGGAGACAACCCTCAGGATCAACCGATGCGAACCTCCCCCACTTTCAACTTGCCGTTCCTGCTGACCCTCGCCGCGATGATCACTTCCTCGACGATCGGGGCCGGCGATCCGACCGCTTCGGAACCCACCAAGATGAGCGTCTATCGGGTTTGGCCCGGGGAACCGCCGAGTTGGGACACACCGTCCGAACCGGAACGTGACACAACCGGGGAAGACGGCCGCGTCGTCGCCGGCGAGCCGGTGGTGCGTCTCGGCTTCGTACGCACCCCCCAGCTCCACATTTACCATGCGGCCCCCGACCGGGAGACGGGGAACGTCGTGGTCATCTGTCCCGGCGGCGGTTACTCGATTTTGGCGTGGGACTTGGAGGGGACCGAGATCGCCAAGCGGTTTCAGGCGATCGGGGTGACCGCCGCGGTTCTCAAATATCGAGTCCCGACTCGCGCCGCCGAGGAATCTTGGTTAGCCCCAGTCCAAGACATCCAGCGATCGGTGAGTATCATCCGTTCTGGCGGGATCGACGGGCTTGAGCCGGCCCGTGTCGGCGTGCTCGGGTTCTCCGCCGGCGGGAACGCGGCGGTCCGAGCGGCGACCGCACCGAAGCGGCACTACGAGGCGATCGACTCGCACGACCGGACCGACATGCGTCCCGATTTCGGGATCCTCGTCTATCCCGCTTGGCTGGTCCGCGACGACGACCCGACCGAACTGATCGACGGGGTCACCGTCGACGAAAAGACACCGCCGATGTTCTTCGCCCACGCCCGTGACGATCGTGTCTCCTGCATGAGTAGCGTGACGATGTTCTCGGCACTCCACCGCCACGGCGTCCCGGCTGCCGTCCATGTCTTCTCCGGCGGCGGCCACGGGTTCGGCGCCCGGCCGACCGGACAAGAACACGACCACTGGCCACGCCTGTGTGAATCATGGTTGCGCGAGCAGGGATGGTTGGATCGTTGAGTGACGGGACCTTCGACATGTCGTCATCGGTGACCGACGAACGACCGGCCCCGCTGTTGCCGGGACAAGAATGGGCGAACGCGTTGACCCACGGTTCCGCGACGCTAGGGGCGAGCCTCCTCGGTTGGGGGCTCGTCGCCGAAGCGGCCCCCCAGGGCACGCCGCTCACCGTCGCATGCGTCGCCTACGCGTTGGCGGTGGTCGGCACGTTCGCCGCGTCGACGCTGTCGCACACGATCCATCGCCAACCATGGCTCAACACGTTCCGCTCCTGGGACCAGGCGATGATCTACCTGATGATCGCCGGGACCTACACGCCGATCGCGGTCGCGTACGCCCCCGAAGCGGTCCTGTTGCCGATGCTCGTCACGATGTGGCTCGCCGCCTGGACCGGGTTCTTTTTGAAAGTCTTCCGCCGACACCGGATCAACGCGATCGGGGTGATCTCGTACCTGTTGCTCGGCTGGCTCCCCGCGATCCCGCTCACCGGTCACGTCCCCGACCGGGTCGTCAGCTCGATGGTCATCGGGGGCGTTCTCTACACCGCCGGCGTCGCGTTCCTGGTGAACGATCGCAAGGTGCGATACTTTCACGCCGGATGGCACCTCTTCGTGATCGCCGCCGCCACCGTCCACTTCCTAGCGATCCGCGACCACATCGTCGCCGGTCCCTGATGCAGCCGGCTCTCCCCTGGGACGGCACTCACCCTTTCGCGAAACGGCAACAGCCAAACTTCACTTCGATTGACGCGATCCAGGACACTTTGTGGCTCATCCGCCCGAAGCGTGCGCGAGTTCCGGGCGGCAGGTTTTCGGAGGATCGCGGTAGGGACGGCCGTCACCGGCCGCCCCCCGCACAGATCCGTAC
>JAWLFY010000076.1:0-22861 GCA_041685355.1 Pirellulaceae bacterium
CGCAGCAATGCCTCCAAAACCTGCACCTTGGACAGTTGCCACGAAAATCGCGGAAGAGCCTTGAAAGAAGGTGAATCGATGAGAGGGCGTCGGCGGCGTGGCGCATCGCGTCACGTGTGTGGGAGGTATTCCCGAGTGATCGCAAGCATCGAATCGTGGAGCGTGCCGTTGCTGGCGACGAGGCCGGTTTTCGCGAGCGGGACGTCGCCACCTTGGGCCGTCGTCACTCGGCCCCCCGCCTCGCGGACGAACAGCAGCCCGGCGGCGAAGTCCCAGGGTGAGAGTTGGTACTCGAAGTAGCCGCCGAACTGGCCGCAGCCGACGAAGCAAAGGTCGAGGGCGGCGGTTCCGAACCGGCGGATGCCATGAATCTCTTGGCCGAAGAACGCTTCAACCGCCTTCAACGTTTGCCGCATCATCTCGCCGCGGTCGTAATAGAACCCGCATCCGATCATCGACTGGGTGAGCCCGGTATCGTCGCTGACGCGGACCGGGTTTCCGTTGTGAAACGCCCCACCGCCGGCGGTCGCGGTAAAGCGATCCTCGCGGGCCGGATTCCACACGACCCCGGCGAGCGGGACGCCGCGGCGGTAGTAGGCGATCGACACCGCGAAGTGCGGGATTTGGTGGGCGAAATTGTTGGTGCCGTCGAGCGGGTCGATGATCCACAAGTGGTCCGCATCGACCCGGCCGGCGGAAAGCGATTCCTCTCCGAGCAATTCGTGATCGGGAAAGGCGGCGGCGATCGTTCTCGCGATCACCGCCTCGCTTTCGAGGTCGGCGTCGGTCACCAAATCGTAACGCTTTCCCCCGTCGGACGACTTATCGCGGATCGCGACACCGTCTCGCAGGTACCGCATCAACACGTCTCCGCCGGCGTCGGCCGCATCGACGGCAACGCGGAGGATCCGTGACAGCTCATCGCGATCGGGTTGGGGATTCATCAAGCGTCGCCGGCTCGGTTCACGGGTCGGTCTGAATCACGGGTCGGTCAAGTTCGGTGGCCAGACACGCGTCCGAATCTCGGGAGATTCGCCGTCCTCCGGGAAGGTCACCCGAATCGACTTGTGAAGGGTATCGGCCAGTTCACGGATCGTATCGCGATACGGTTCGGCCGTCTCGGGGGTCCACGCCAAGTTGGTTTGCTCGGTGGGGTCGTTCTCGTGGTCGTACAACTCGACACCGCCGCGACCCTCGTCCCATTCGGTGTACCGCCAACGTTCGGTACGGATGGTGTATCCGAACCGTGCGCCCGCGCCGCGTCCTCGGCGGACCTGGGTGATCGACCAACCGACACCCTTCTCGTCTGGGTTTTCGAGAATCGGGACGAGCGAATGGCCCTGCAAGTTTTCCGGCGCCGGGACGTCGGCCATCGCGGCGAGCGTCGGGTAGAGATCGATCAATCCGGCCGGGGTGTTCGCGACGCGGCCTTTGGCGACCCCCGGTCCCGCCATGATCATCGGGACTCGGGCGCTCTCTTCGAATAGGCTCATTTTTTGCCACAACCCGTGGAGCCCGAGGTGGTAACCGTGATCGCTGGTGAAGACGATGATGGTGTTCTCGGCAAGGCCGAATTCGTCGAGGGCATCGAGCACGGTGCCGACTTGGGCGTCCATGAACGTGGTGCTCGCGTAGTACGCCTGGATCGCTTCGCGGCGGAGCGGGTCGGTCAGCTTTTCGTGGTCTTTCTTGTGGCTACCGAGCGCGTCGGCCGGGAGGTCTTTGACGTCTTCCTCGACGCCGCGGACGACGGGCATTTGGTCGAGTTCGTAGCGATCGAAGTAGGGCTTCGGTGCGACGTACGGCGTGTGGGGTCGGTAGAAGCCGACGGCGAGAAAGAACGGACGGTCGTTGCGTCGGGCACAACGTTCCAGAACCCATCGCGCGTCTTCGGCCAACATCCCGTCGGTGTGTTGTTTGTCGCCGCGGGGAGAGGCGTACCACGAGAGCATGCCACCGAAGGAGCCTTCCCGGAGCGAAAAGATGTCGGGCTCTTCGATCAGCCGATCGCAACCGGCGGGGTTCAGTTCCAACTCCCACGACGCCGGGTCGTCATGACCGTTCGTGCCGACACTCTTGGGGACGTTGTAGTGGTACAGCTTGCCGATCCGGGCGGCAAAATACCCGTCGAGCCGGAAGGCTTGGGGGAGGCTGTGATGGGTCGGCACCGTTTGCCGGAAGATGATCTGATTCTCGTGGATTCCGGTGCTGTTGGGGTACAGCCCGGTGAGCATCGAGTTTCGGCTCGGTCCACATAGCGGGTACTGGCAGTAGGCATTTTCGAATCGTACGCCCCGGGCGGCGAGCCTGTCGATGTTGGGCGTCTCGACGAGCGGGTGACCGTAGCAGCCGATCGAGTTGTTGAGGTCGTCGGAGATCAAAAACAGGACGTTCGGCCGCGATCGCTCGGCGTCATCGGCCGCGACGGAGGGCGTGGTCGACGCGATCGTGGCAGTCACCGCGACCAACAGAAGCAGGCCGGGGGGATGGAACCTGAACCGTTCAGAACCGACATGTTGGGGGAGGGGGGACCCCATTGCGATCGTCTCCGTTGGCGAGAGGAGTGGCATCAAGGTTGGGCCGCGACGGCGTGGGCCCGTCGCGACCGATCGGCGAGTTCGCCTACGATAGCCGACTTGGAGCCGGTCCGCCGCAAGATTTCCCGTTGCCGGTCAGCCCAGCTCGGGCCGCGGGCGATTTCTAGCACCGATTCGAGTTCGGGTTCGCACGACAGGTCTTGGGCGACGCCACGGAGTCGCGAAACGAGCCGTCGGACGAGCGTCGGGACCGGCTCGACCGTGTAGTCGACGGCGTTGACGAGGCTTCCGCGGGTGCCGTACCGGGCGGCCCGCCATTTATTTTGGCGGACCATCATCGGGTGGCAATCGAATTGATAGGTCCCCTCATCGATCTCGTCGTTGAGCCATTTGACGAGGCACTGGATCAACGCCGTCAGACCGCACACCTGGTCGAGGCTGCCCGGCATGTCGCACACGCGGACCTCGACGGTCCCGAAGTTATGGTGCGGCCGGACGTCCCACCAGATTTCACGGATCGAACGGATGAATCCGGTTTCCTCCATGTGGTTGACGAGCCACACGTACTCGCTCCAGTTCCGCATCAACGTCGGCAGGCCCGCGGTCGGTAAGCCTTCCATCAGCTTCGAGCGGTACGACTCGAGGCCCGTGTCCCGGTCTTGCCAGTACGGGCTGCTCGCCGACAACGCGAGCAGCGTCGGCAGGTGCTGCATGATACGGTCGCAGATCATCACGGCCTTGTCGCCCGAATCGACGCCGACGTGGACGTGCAACCCGAAGGTGACCAGCCGCCTCGCCATCTCTTGCAGCATATCGACGAGGTTAAGGTAACGCTCGTTCTCGGTCACCCGTTGGTCTTCCCACAAGCTGAACGGGTGCGTCCCGCCCCACCACAGCCGCAGACCGGTGGCATCCGCCGCCGATTCGAGCAACCGCAGTTTCGCGGCGAGGTCGGAGCGGGTCTCCGAGACTTGACGATTGACCCCGCTGATGATTTCGACACACGACTGGATCAGTTCGTGTTTGAATTCGCCACGGGCCTCGTCGGGGATCTGTTCCAGCAGCGCGTCGCTGCCGCTGGTGAGTTGTTGGGTTTCGCCGTCGATGACGCCCAGTTCGAGTTCGACGCCGATCGTATGCGTCTCGTTCGAGGTGAAGTCAAGCTTGGCCATGGTCGTCCTTTACGCGGCGAATCGGATCATTGTCGCCAGGCAAACGGGAGCCGTCAGGGTGGGGGCCATCGGGGCGTGACGTTTCGCCCGCGGGTCGGACCGCCGGGGCGAAATGGCCGATCGCCGCCGCGGCGAACAACTTCGCGCCGACCGCGATCGCCCGCTCGTCGATGTCGAACAACGGCGTGTGTAGCGGCTCCCGCCCGACCTGCGACCCGGCGACCCCGAGCCGCAACATCGCCCCCGGGACGTGTTCCAGATAATACGAAAAGTCCTCGCTCCCCATGCTCGGTTGATCGATCGGATCGACGGCGGCCGGATCGATCACCCGGGCGGCGGCATCGCGTAAGAGTTGGACCAGTTTGGGGTCGTTGTTCACCGGCGGGGCGGAGACGCCAAGACGCATCTCGACGTGACACCCGGTCTCGTCGGCGATCCCGTTCGAAATCGCCTCGAGGGTGTCGAGCGCGACGCGGCGGTTTGACGCGTCGAGCGAGCGGAGCGTTCCGGCCAGCCGTGCGGTCCCGGGGATCACGTTCGGGCTATGTCCCGCCTCGATCTGGCCGATCGAGAAGACGACGGTTTCGTGAGGGTCGAGGACCCGCGACAGCCGGGCGTAGGCGGTTTGCACCCACCGCGTACACGCGTCGATCGGGTCTTTGCAGAGATGGGGTCGGGCGCCGTGTCCGCCCCGCCCGCGGAAAAGAACCTCCACCATGTCGCACGAGGCGGTCAACATTCCCGATCGGAGTCCGATCCGGCCGACGACACGGGTCGGGTCGGCGTGCAACGCGAGGATCGCTTCGACGTCCCGCAGCGCGTGGTGTTGGATCATGTGGCGAGCGCCCGACGCGGTTTCCTCCGCCGGTTGGAACACGCCGCGGATCGCGATCGGCCACGGCAAATCCCCCGAACGCTGCATCGACTTCAAGATCTGCAACGACGCCAGCAGGACCGTGGCGTGGACGTCGTGACCGCAGGCGTGCATGATTCCCGGCCGGCGGCTACGGTAGTCGACCGACTTCTGATCGTCGATCGGCAACGCGTCGATGTCACCACGCAGCGCGAGCCGGCGGTGATCGGAAAGGTCGGGGTCGGTCACCAAGTCCACCGTCAGTCCGGTCCCGTCGAACTTCAAGTCGGGCGCGAGCCCGAGCGCGACGACCGCTTCGGCGACGTACTCCGTCGTCTTGTGCTCGTTGCCGGAGAGTTCGGGGTGTCGATGTAGGTGACGTCGGATCGCGATCCATTCCGCTTCGTAGCGGTCGGCGACCGACCGGACCGCGGAAATCCAGGGCGCAATTTGTCGTTGATGATCGCTGATGTTGAATCCTCTCTTTTCGTTGCGTCCGACGCGATCGTTGATCCGCCCCCGATCGTGATCCGATTCGTGCTCGACTCCGGTTATCCTAGCGAAGGTGCCGTGCGATGGGCACCTGGACCCCAGCCGTCGCCGATTCGCGTCGAGAATCGTATCGGCCACTGCGCTGATTCCACTCCCTCGGAAAGCCGCACGCGATCCCCTGTCGCGGTCGCCGTGATCTCCTACCCTCCACCCCGCTCCGTTGCCCTGCCATGACTTCAGTTTCCACGGTTCGCCACCACGATCAGGTTCGCCAACACGCCACGGTTCGCCACCAGGCCGCCGCGGCGACCGACTCCGAATCGCCTTTTCCGCAGACCTCCGCGGGGCCCTTTCCGCAGACCGCAGGGGGGCCGCCCCGATCGGTTTTGACAGCCGCCGGCTGGCGTGGGGATTCCGCCGCGGGCTTCAACCGCCGCGAATCACTCAAACGACTCGGCGGGGGGGTGCTGGCTTTCGTGGCGGCGGATCGAGCGTTTGCCGATTCTGACGAGCGATCAACGCCGGTGGTCGATACCCACTTGCACTGTTTCGCCGGCGAAGGGAGCGACGCGTTTCCGTATCATCCCCGCGGTCCGTATCGTCCCGCCAGCGCCGCGACCCCGGAGCACTTGTTGGAATGCATGGACGGTGCCGGCGTCGATCACGCGGTCGTCGTCCATCCCGAACCGTACCAAGACGACCACCGTTACCTGGACCATTGTTTGCGGGTCGGGGGTGATCGGCTGAAGGGGACGTGTTTGTTCTTTGCCGACCGCCCGGAGTCGCTCGCGCGGATGCCGGAGTTTCTAAAAGAACGTCGGGGACGGATCATCGCGTCCCGCGTCCACGCGTACGCCCCGGACCGGCTGCCGCCGTTCGGGACACCGGAAATGCGGCAGTGGTGGCACGACGTCGCCGACGCCGGGGTCGCGGCCCAGTTGCATTTCGAGCCCCGTTACGCCGCCGGACTGGAGCCTTACATCCGCGAGTTTTCTGACACGACGGTGATCATCGATCACATGGGTCGACCGATGCAGGGGACGCCCGAAGAGCACGAGCGGGTGATCCGTTGGTCGCGGTTCCCTAACACGGTGATGAAGCTCGCGTCGATCCCGGTGCCGGAACGCTACCCTCATCGCCAAATCGGACCGATCATCCGGCGGCTGACCGAGGCGTTCGGGCCCGAGAGGATGATCTATGGCGGCGGCTTCAACGCCGATGCGACCCCCGATTCGTACCGCGGATACCGGGAAGACCTCGCGGAGCACCTCGATCACTTGTCGTCCGAAGGCCGCGAGGCGATTTTTGGTGGCACCGCGGCGAAACTGTTCGGGTGGGTGTGACGTGCGAAAAGCCCGCAGCGGCCGCGAGTCAGTCCCGGATGGGGAGCAAACTCGCTTCCGCATCGAGACTTCCGGCTCGAGACTTCCGCGTCGTAATTGTAGGGCGGGCGTTTCGCCACGAACTGCGGTGAGCCGGTTAGCGGTCGTTTTTGTAGACCGGAGGCTGCCAGTCGGCTGGCAATCGGCCCTGCGGTTTGACCCCCACGGCGTCGTCCGGAATCGGATGATCGCCGGCGGTTTCGAGCGGCAAGTCATCGGGGAGGTGTCGGATTCGAAAGTCCTTGAACTGGACCTTCATCGGCGGACCGACGTGGACCTGGACGGCGAGCACGCCTTCGAGCGACCGGCCTTCGGGGTCGAGGTCGATGAGGTCGGCGGTCGGGTGGCCGTCGATCCAGTGACGGTGCCGGTTCCCTTCCACCAACACCCGGAAGTCGTGCCATTGGCCAGCCTCGAATTCGCGGACCGGCATTTTTCCGACGATCCAAGGCTGACCGTCGGGGGCGACGATGACCCGCTCGCCGGTGTGCGACAAGATCCGCCGGCCACGTTCCTCGTACAGCATGCCGTTGTAGTTCGGGTTGTCGGCGACGACGTCACACTGATAGCCGGAGACGGCGTCGAGTCCCAGATCGGGGCGTGACGTCCCACGGTACTGGATCCCGCTGTTGCCCCCGGCGGAGATCTTGACCTTCACCCGCAGGTCGAAGTTGCGGATCGTCGACCCGGTCCAGGTGAGGAACCGGTTGCGGTCGAGCGACCCGTCGGTGACGCCGGTCAGCGCCCCGTCCTCGACCTTCCAATACGCGCGGTCACCGGCCCAATTCCGCAGCGACCGCCCGTCGAACAGTCGGACGAAGCCGTCGGCACCCGGTTTCACCGTGACGGCGGCGGAGGCCTCGGGGTGCGGCGGGGTCGAGCGGGAGAATTCCCCCTTCAACGGATCGAGCGGGCCGCCGAGTTCGTCGACGCGTTCGGCCGTCCGTTGCCGCATCGCGCGGAGCGTGTCGGCGTGTTCGGCGTCAACCGCCAAGTTCACCAGCTCGTCCGGGTCGGCTTGTAGGTCGTACAGAAACTCTTGGTCGCCGTGATCGAAATAGCGGACGTACTTGAAACGCTCGTTTCGGATCCCTTCGAAAGCGGGGATCCGGTTGCGGACGGCAAAGTGCTCATGGAACGTTTCGGTCCGCCAATCCTCGGGCGTTTTCCCGTCGACGAACGGCCGCAGGCTGCGTCCTTGGTAGGTCTCGGGGACGTCGACCCCGGCCCAATCGAGAAACGTCGAAGGGAGGTCGAGGTTGAGGGCCATCGCGTCGCTGACCCTGCCACGCTGTGACTGGTCGACGCGAGGGTCGGCGATGATCATCGGGACGCGAAGCGATTCGTCGTAGTGGGACCACTTCCCGGCGAACCCGCGGTTTCCCATGAAGTAGCCGTTGTCGGCGGTATAGACGATGATCGTGTTGTCGGCGACGCCCGCTTTCTCGAGCGCGTCGGTGAGCCGGCGGATCGCCTGGTCGATGCCGCTGACCATGCGGGCGTAACCCTGCATGTTGGTCTGGTACTTGGCGTCGGTGTTCCACCGCCAAAAGAACCGTTCCCGGGTGATCGACGTTTTCAGGAATTCGGGCTGGGCGTCGAAGATGGCGGGGTCGTCGAGCCGCGGAGGGGCGAACGTCGTGTCGTCATATTTTCCGTTCATGCCGAACGGCCACGGGAAATGGCCGATCCCCGGTCGGCGGTCACTGTCCTCGGCGTGACAGGCGTTGAACCACAGGTTGAGCGCGAACGGTTGGCCTTCCGGCTGGTCTTCGATGAACGAAATTCCCCGGTCGACGATCAAGTCGGTTTCGTGACGCAGCGAACCGTCGGGGAGCGTCTTATAGAACGGGTTCCGCGAGATCGCCTCGAACTCGTCGAAGTGATCGTCCGGCTTGAATCCCCGTGGCATCTTCGCGTGCCATTTGCCGTAAAAACCGGTGCGATAGCCGGCATCCCGCAACCGGTCCGAAACGAGCGTCTCGACCGCGTCGGCTCGCGCCTGATCCGGGTTCCCCGGCGTGCCGTAACTCCGCCCGGTCAAGCCGGTCAGTATCGTCGTGCGGCTCACCCAACAGATCGACTGGCTGACGAACGCGTTCTCGAACCGGACGCCGCGAGACGCCAACGAATCGATCGTCGGCGTTTCGACGACATCGTTGCCGTAGCACCCGAGCATGCTTGTCGTCTGGTCATCGATGAAAAAGAAGACGATGTTCGGCGGAGAATCGCCTTTCGACGGAGGCTCCGACTGGGCCTCCGACTGGGCGACCGACTGGGCGACCGACTGGGCGACCGCAGACGGAGAGAGGCAAAGCGACGCGACCAGGGAAACGGTGACGGCCACAGATTTCATAGCGAGACGGGATTCTTGGGGTTCAGCTTGGGGGAGCCGGAGGCGATCTTCGGCTCCCGATTCTAGCCGGCCCGAAGTCGATGGTGGAGCATGACACCGGTTTCGCTTTCGAATTCGGGAGCGAGCGACGCGGCCGGGGAGCCGATCCCTGCGCAGCTTGGTTGACGAATACGGATGGGTACGGAATCGTTTCGCCGTGTGCCGCGAGATGCTAAGCTCGGTCCGGGAATGGAGGTCGGCGTCGACCGGGGCTGGCGAACGTTTGAGTTGCGAATCCTTGGGGAGCGGCTGGTGCGGCATATCGACGTGAAGATTCATGGGCCGGTGGCAACGGTCATGATCGATCGGGTCACGGTTCGGAACGCCTTGGACCGTGACGTGATCGACGATTTGCACGTCGCATTTTCAGACGTCCATCAGGAGAAACGTGTCCGGGCGGTGATCTTGTCGGGGGCCGGTGATCACTTTTGTTCGGGGGTCGATTTGCGGGCGTTGGGCGACATCACCCGGCTTCCGCCGGCGGAATCGCTCGAGAAGGTGCACGATTATTGGCGGCGGCTCACGGAACTGTTCGAACAGATGCTGCGGTTCCCGAAACCGATCATCGCGGCGGTCGACGGGTCGGCGGTCGGCGCCGGGTTCGGTCTCGCGTTGGCCGCCGACATGATCGTCGCATCGACCCGCGCCGTGTTTACCGCGGATGCCACCCGCCGCGGATTGGTCGGTGGCGGGACGGCCGCGTTGCTCGCCTTTCGGCTCGGCGGTGCCGTCGCCGCACGGATGCTCCTCGGCGGGGAACCGATCGACGACGCCGCCGCGGACCGTCTCGGTTTACTCGTCGGGCCTCCGGTCGCCCCCGAACAGATCTGGGTCAAGTCGAACGAGGTCGGGTTGCGGTGCGCGGAGTCATCGGCGGAGGCGATCCAGGCGACCAAACGGGTCCTGAACGAGAACGTCGGTGAGCAATTGATGTCGCAATTGGCCAGCGGCGCCGCGGGGAGCGCGACCGCGTGCACGACCGAGGCGGCGATGGAAGGGATGCAGGCGTTCTCCGAGGGCCGCGACCCGCAGTGGCCGTGAGCGGCCGTTAAGGCGTCTCGTCGGCGGGCTTGCCAACGGCCTTGTCCGCGGGCTTGCCGCCGCGATGACGGAGTGATCGACCGGCCAGGGCACCGGTGGGCGTTCCGTCGTGGACCGCCGGGGTTCCGTTGACCAGCACGTGGACGATGCCGTCGGAATGCCGAAACGGGGCCTCGAAGGTCGCGTTGTCGATAACCCGATCGGGGTCGAACACGATCACGTCGGCACGTTGGCCGGGACGCAACAGGCCGCGATCGGTGAGGCCGAGGATCTCGGCCGGAAGCCCGGCGCCGCTGAACACAGCTTGCTCGAGCGACACGACCTGTTCCCGGACCGCGTAGTGTCCCAGCTTTCGTGTGAACGTCCCGAAGCTTCGCGGGTGAGGACGATCGGAACTGGGCAACAGGCTTCGGCCGTCCGAGGCGGTCGCGACCCAAGGGATCCCCATGATGAACCGGACGTCGTCTTCACTCATGGCGAAATTCACGACCGACGCGGTCCCGCCGCGGACGATGCGGAACACCAAGTCGACCACATCGACCCCTTCGTCCACGGCGATCCGATCGAGTGTCCGTCCGGACCAGCCGGGTTCCGGCTCGTAGCGAGCGATCTGAAGCGTCGCGCCGCCACGCCACGATTCGAGGGCCTGCGTGGTGTAATCGCGGATCTTCGGGCCGTCGTCGGGGTCATCGAGCCGGCGAAGCAGGTCACCGCGGCTCCCGGCTCGCGACCATCCGGGCAACACGTACGCGTCGAGCGAGGTGCTCGCGGCGATGTAGGGATACTGATCCGCGGTCACGACCTGGCCCGCCTCGCGTGCCTCGTTGACCATCTCGGCCGCCAGCCGGACCAACCCCCAAGCCTGTTCGCCTCGCGCCTTGAAGTGCGAAATATGAACCGGCAACGACGCCTCGCGGCCGATGCGAAGGGTTTCCTCGACCGACCGCAACAGGCCTGGCCCTTCGTCGCGCATGTGGCTGACGTAGATTCCCCCTTGTCCGGCGACGGCCCGGGCGACCTCGATCAGTTCTTCCGTTTCGGCGTAGCTGCCGGGCGTGTAGATCAAACCGGTCGACATGCCCCACGCCCCTTCTCGCATCCCCCGGTCGGCGAGTTCCCTCAATCGCGAAAGTTCATCGTCGGTAGGTCGTCGGTCTTTCGAGCCCTCCATCGCGACGCGTCGGATCGAACCGTGAGGCACGAGGTGGGCCACGTTCACCCCGGCACCTCGGCGGTCGATCTGGTCGTAGTAGTCGCCGACGTCCGTGACTCCGCCACCGCAATTGCCGGTCACGATCGTCGTGCAGCCTTGGGTCAAATAGTTCACGCAGCCCCGGGTCGCCGGTTCGGTCACTTGGCGGTCGCTGTGATTGTGCAGATCGATGAAACCGGGGGCGATGACCAGCCCCTCGCAATCGATCACCCAGTCCGCGTCGACGGTTTCGCCGTCGCCGACCGAGACGATCTCGTCCCCGCGGATCGCCACGTCCGCGACACGCGACGGATCGCCCGTCGGTTGGCCCCCGTCGATCACCGTTCCGCCGCGAAGCAACACGTCGGCGCGAACCGTGGTGGCCTCATCGGCGCACACGCCAGACCAGGGTGCAAAAAAGAGGAGCCCGCAGAGGATCGTGCGGGACCAGCCGCGACGAACGCGTCGCGGGTGACGGTGTCGTTTGCGACCGTCGATCGCCGGATCGACGGGGGAATCGATCCGGACGGTTCGGGCCAGATCAGATTGGGTCAGATCAGACTGGGCCAGATCAGACTGGGTCAGATCAGATTGGGTCGCGTCGGATTGGGGCGCGTCGGACTGGCCTGGGGCGGACAGATACATCGCGGCAACCGATGCGGGCGGGTGGGAGCGAGGCGGGGAACCAGTCATCATCAGGACTCGATAGGATCGAGGGCAGCGGGGGTGAGATGTCATGCGGGCCGCGAATCAGGGAGTCGCCCAGGAGCAAGCGATTCTACACCTGTCGCGGCCGGGACGTTCCCGAATCGCGGAAGAGCCGAACACCGCTTCGACCGACGTCACGCTTCGATCGACAAGTTTCCGAAGAATCGACACAACTTTGCTAGCCGAACAACGACAACCCGTTTCTGTGGATCGATCCTATCCCCTCGATGAACCGACGGAAGGCGGCTGACGGCGATGAGTGACTATCGAATTCCGGGGCCGATCGGGACCGACGGCCACGCCGTTCCGACCGACTGGGGGACCTGTCCGGTGCGGCTGACGCCCGCCCCCGGGCCGGTGGCGTCGGGCGGCAAGATGGACGCGATGGCGCTCGAGGACCGGTTCGTGTCGGTGCTGCAACGGACCGCGCCGAAGTTGCCGGGCGAGGTCCGTGAGGAGTTCGCGGCGATGCTTGACCCGGCGACGCTCGCGGTCATCGTCGGCGTGCTCGCCTTGTGGGCCGGGTCGCACTACGTCGGTGTCGGGTTCATCGTCGACATTTTGCTGGTGGTCGTCGGGATCGGGTTCCTCGGATGGCAGATTTGGAGCGTCGGAAACGACTTCATCGCGTTCCTCGATCTGACTTATACGGCGCGGACCGAGGACGACCTCGAGAAGGCGGCGACGCATTTGGCGAATTTCATCGCCGTGGTCGGGGTCGCCGCGTTCATGGCGTTGGTCGCTCGCGGGGCGAAGCGATACACCCCGAAAGCGAGGAAGCTCCGCGGGTTGGCCCGCGCCGCGTCGGCAGCCGACGCGGGGATGCCCGCAACCCACTTTCGCGTCTTCGCCCGCGTCGCCTCCGATGCGAACCGGCCGCGGATCCTCTTGGTCCGGAAGACGAACCCGGCGTCGGTCAAGTGGATCGAACGAGGTTTCCCGGCGAAGCCAAAAGAGATCAAGATGAAGACCGGAAAGGTATCCGGGATCGTGACCTGCAAGGACGCGGGCGAGGTCGCGAAGGCGAAGAATACGCTCCGGCACGGCAGCGGCAAACAGTACTTCGTCGTCGACGACACCGGACGGACGGCGAGCAACGCCCGGGCTGAGACGATCGACCTGAGCAACGCCGATTGGCCGGTCGAGCCGAACCAAGTGATCGACCCGGTCGCGAAGAAGCCGCTCGTCGGCGATTACGACTTGATGGGCGTGATCGACCCGAACGCGAAGGGACGAAATCTCGCGCTCGCGGTCGACAACGTCGCCAACCAACGGGCGGGCAAAGAGGCGGGGACGCTCGCCGACGATTTTTCGAACACCGAGATCACCAAGGTCGCCCGAGAAGTCAACAAGGGGCTCGATCAACCTCGCGTCCTGCACGGTTCGCATGAGGCGTTTGACAGTATCGACAATCTCGACGCCGGCGAGACCGTGGTCGGTTTTTTCCCCGACGGCCGCGCGTTCGCTTTCGACCGTACCGGACTCAAAGAGTTCTACGAGACGATCGGCCGATCGACCCTCGACCTCAAACGCTTCCTTCCCGAGCACTGAGTGTCCGCCCCGAAACGGGGGCGGACCCTCGGAGGGCACGAACCGGTGGTCGAGACAATCGGCAACGGGGCGGCCCCCATTTCGGATAGGCACGGAAACCGACGTCAGGGTCGGGCTCAGGTGGGGCGAAACGCGAGGACTTCGGAGAGCGGGGTGAGTGAACGGCCGAAGTGACGCTCGCGGAGGTGGTGCTCCCACCGGCCTCGCATGTCGAGTTCCGCGAGGGCTTGGGGCGAGACGATCCCGCTGACGTCGATCCCTTGTCGGATCCGCGTCCGTTCGGCCGACCGGTCGCGAATTTCGCCCCAATGTTTGCGTGCGGCTTCGGGCGACGGCAAAACCCCCTCCTCCAAGAACGCTTCCTCGAAGGCATCAGGCGTGCTGCCGTCCTCGGGCGGTAACGTGGCCCGCCGGTCGGAATCGATGTCCGCCCCCAGCATGACCGAAAACGCACGCCCCGCGGCGATCGCAACCGCCGGGTTCTCGCTTTCCATTTCCGAAAGCAGAAACGGGACCACCGCGGGGTGCCCGAACGAGGCGAGAATCTCAAAGCGGCGGCCGCCGAGGCTCGGGTCCCGACCGAGCGAAAGGATCGTGTCGAGGTCGCCGGGGGGCGCCAGGACCCCGAACATCTGAAGCGATTCCCAGTTGTCGGGTGTCGGACGACGGGCCGCCTCACGGCAATGCTCCAGACACCACGGTTGGCCGGTCCAGACCGCCGCGAACAGTGCCTCGCGACGGACCGACGGGTGTTCGTCGGACAACGCGTCGCGAAACGGAAATCCGGCGTCACTCGCAACACTTTCCCCCGGGATCGAGTTGACACGTGGACGGGAAGAGTCGCTGGTGCCGATCGGCAACGCG
Source organism: Pirellulaceae bacterium (assembly GCA_041685355.1). Lineage (GTDB taxonomy): Bacteria > Planctomycetota > Planctomycetia > Pirellulales > Pirellulaceae > JAWLFY01. The sequence continues at coordinate 14,188 of JAWLFY010000076.1, forward strand.
TCCGTTCCGATCCGTTGTGCCGACGAGACGGTCGCGTCAGCCTTCAGAGGCGGGGCAGAACGTCCCTCGATCGTCACGGCGAACCTGGTTCGTCCGGCGGCGATCCGATCACCGTCTCGCAACAGTTGGGCGACGACCGGGCGGCCGTTGACGAGCGTCCCGTTACGACTTTCCAGATCGCGGAGATGGCAACCGTCATTCGCGCACGCCACGGAAAAATGGACACGCGAAAGTTGATCGTCCGTGGGGATCGAAACGTCCGCCATCTCGGAACGTCCGATCGTGAGCGATTGGCCGGTCCGCAACAAGAGTAAACGGCCATGCTCGGCACCCGATTCCAGCGTCAGGATGAGCTTCACGGTTGGGCCCTCCCGACCGATTCGGGAACGGCCACGCGTGACCCGCGTCGTTCGCGCGGGGAGCATTGGTCGCACAACGCCACGACTCGCCATGCCGATCGCCGGACGTTCGCGTGATCACAACGCAGGAATGTCGAGAGCCTCGGTGAGGTCGCCGCGAGTCGTCCGTGGAACGCCAACACCTCCGCGGCCGCGACGGCCGTCGCCTCGGAAGCCTGTTCGAACGAACGATCCAATCGTCCGACGACCGCGTCAATGTTGGAGTAACAGAGGGCGTCACGGAGTCCGTCCAGGGTCGCACCGTCGGCCGCGTCGAAGGCGTCCATCACGGTCCCGGCGACCGCCGGGTCTGTCCCCCGAAGCAAGCAAAAAGCGGCACAAAACGCCGCCGCGTCGTCCCCCTCCGCCGCGGCGGCCGCTAACATCGGCACCGCGTACCGACCGGCCAACACCAACCCGTCGAGATGGGCGTCCCAACGCTCGTCGAGTTCGCCCAGCCGCGGCGCGCGGTCAACGTCCGAGCGGAGAGCCAGTCGGCGTTGTCGATACAACCATTGAAGCGTCTCGAAATGCTCTTCGAGGATATCGATCAAGAACGGTTCGGTGCCGATGTACATATTATCCGTCCGGGGTGAGGGCGCCCGCCCAGATCAAAGCCGGTCAGTTCGGTTCGGGTCAGTTCGGTTCAGTTCAGTTGAATGCTGCCGCCGCGAATCCGATTGCTCCGCTTCGCCTGGGAGACGATATCCTTGCCGTTGAGAAGGATCTGACCCGTCGCCCGAATGGTGATCGTGCTATCGCCGCATTTGAGTGACAACTCTTCGTCGGCGGCGAGTTCGACTCGCCGTCGGTCGGGGGCGCGGTAACGGCCGACCTTCCCCAACACGCATCCCTTGCCGCCGGCTTCGCTCGGCGGCGCGATCAGAACCTCGTCGCCGAGCGACAAGAGAACCGGATCGTGCTGGGCGGTTTGCAGGTAATCGCATACCGCGGGTTCGTCGCAGCCATCGCATTCGACCAGGATCTCGCCACTTTGCAGGATCCCGACGACCGTCGCCCGGTAGGACGTGCCAGACCTCGCGTCGGCAAATCGATCGAGTGGGTGAGCGTCGGGTCGGGGCTTGGGCTGAGCGTCGCCGTTTTCGGTGATGCGATTCATCGCTTCGTCTCGGGAGTTTCGTGGGAGAGCGGACATCATTCGGATCCGTTGAAAAAATAGCGTCGATCGTTCGGTTCGTTTGAATGCCGCGATCGGGCGGTCGATCGGGGGCGTGCCCGTCGGCGTGCCGAGCGCCATCGACGTCAGTCGCCCGGGTTTCATTCGCTTTGGTTCGGGAGAATGGTGACCTTGCCGAGCGGGATCTGGAGTAGCCCTTCGACGCCCTGGTCTTCTTGCAGTTCACCGAGGCGGCTTTCGAACCGGATCGTCCCGCGATAGCCGCCCGGGTCGAGAAACACTTGATCCGTCACCGACAGCGATAGGGTCATGCTTTCCCCCGGCTTGAGTGGTACCACGTCGGGGGCCGTCTCGGCCGGTTCCCAGCCGGGCGCCTCGACGAGCCGCACTCCGTCACGCGAGATCGGAAGGAAGCCTCGGTCCTCGTCCTCGAGTTGTTCCTCGGGACGGTCGCGTTCCAACACCAGGGTCAGCCCGACGTCGGAACCTTCGGGGGTAGCTGCGGGGTGATTGACCCGCACGGTTCTCGTGCCCGAACTCTTGAGGGTCAGCGTCACCCCGATTTCGTCGGGCCGGGACTCGGGGCGATCCCACCTCGCGGACCCCGACAGGGTTTGGTCGGGGAAGCGGGCGAGGTACGACGCGACGGCGGCCATTTTCCGGTCGAGGCGCCGGGCGATTTCGGGGAGTTCCGTCGAGAGCGGGAACGAGACGGCTTGCAGGGAATCGTCGGCCTCGTCGCCGATCCCGACGGTCACAAGCGGGGTTCCGGGAGGGACGGTCGCTTCCTCCGCGGCGTCGATCGCTTCTGCGGCGAGCGTCCGCAGCGTGTCGTACTCGCCCGATTCCAGTTCCCGAAGATAGACGCCGATTTCCGCCCGATCGAACCCGTCAATCCGGTCCGCGGGTCCGGTCAGGATCAACTCGGTTTCGTCCCCGTCGACGGCGAGAATGGAGATCGTCGCGGAGGGGCCGATCGGTTTCAGGTAGGTCACGTATTCGGTATTCATCTTCGGTTCTCGTCCGCCTTCGCGGCGTTGCGGTTCGACCACGGGTTTGTCGGCTCGTCCGATCGTCGCGGTCAGCGTCACCACGATCCCGAACGCCGCTGCGGTGACCCGTCGAGGGCACCAGGCCCCGACCGTTCCGGTTCGCACCGAGCGGTCGCCTGATCGCGTCCGGCTGGTCGCTGGACGTCCCGGGCGGATGGCAGGAGGGATCAGGTCGGTGACTGGCGGATTGGGGATTTTCCCGAGTGACGCGGCCGCGAGGTGACGGGACATCCTTCGGTTCCGAGTGCGGGTTAAATCTTCAACAGTTTGTATTTCTCGCCGACCGCGTCGAGAAACCACTGATGGATACTCTTGTCGGGCGACGGGTGTTTGGACCAGTGTTGCTCCATCACCTTCGTCCCGGTCTGCATGATACTGCCGGGGACGTCGTAGTAACGGGCGATCGTTGACCCGCCTGGGTATTCATCCCACAACCCGATGTTGTGCCCGAACTCGTGGGCGTGCACGACGGCGCCGTTGCCTTCCTGGCCCGACAATTGTTCGTACCAGTTCGCGGCGTTCCACCAGCGGTCCGGATGGCGGGCCCGTCCGGCGTGAAGTTTGACCTGGACGTGACCGCCGGAGCTGACGAAGCTGCATTTGACCCGGATCGGGAACAGGCAACACCCGCCGGGGCAGTTGCAGCGGTCGCCGCGTTTGCATTTCGTGCGGTGTTCTTTCCACTTCCGATCCCAGATCGCCTCGATCTCCTTCCTCCATTTCTTCTTCCATCGCCGGAGCTTGCGAGACTTGACGCCGGCTTGCGGTTGGAGTTCGACCTTGCAGTGGATCTGGAACACGCCCTTCTTGATCGAGATATCATAGCCGTAAGGGTTTCCGTAGAGCGTCCCCGTGTTGGTGTAGGTGTAACGCCGATGTCCGTCGGCTCGGGTGCGGACACGGACGACGGCGCGGGCGGTGTTGTTCGCGACCGTGACGGTCTCTTCCTTTTCCGCCGGGATCTCGACTTCGAGTTCGTTCGACGACTTCTTCGGGCCCCCGTTCCCGGTCGCGGTGACGGTCAGCTTTGTCGTCTTCTTGTTCCACGGGCCGTTCCGCGAGAGCCACTTGATGTCGACTTTGTCACCCGACACCGATCCGCGGGTGTTGTCGATGATCCGCTTTTTCCCGCGGCGGATCGTGTGAGGAACGATCATCCCGTCGGCGAAGTTCTCGGTTTTGGTTTCGATCCCGACTCGGTCCCCGCATTTGCATTTCGCCTTTTCCCACTTCACCTCGACGATTTTGTATTTGTCCGGGTCGAGGCTGGTTCCGAGCACGACCGCTGGGGGCTGCAGGTTCGGACCAGGCGGGGTATTGGTCGGCTTGCTGCCGCCGTTGCTGAGCATCAGGTCGAGCAACCGGAAGACGTTCTTTCCTTCCGCTTTCACGTCCATCGAATACATCATCGGGTTCGCCGAGCCCTTGACCCGATTGGATACAACACCGAGCAACGTCCCCGCGTCGTCCCCGGAGCTTGTGGCGTATTTGGACGTCTTGACCATGATCGGTTGGCCGTCCGCCTTGACCGTGCTTGCGGTGCCGGACGCGGTCGACGACATCGCGACGTTCGGGTACGGGATCGGGACGGGGCTGGGCGCGGCCGGCGTCTTGCAAACGTCGGGAAAGGTCAACACGACGCCGTTGCTCGACTTGTGAACGACGGTCATGAAGTTGACGGTCACGGTGGCAGGCATTTCGAGACGCTCGTTCGGATGGGGCCTGGAGTCGGTTCGGGTCAGAGTCGGTTCGGGTCAGAGGGAGACGCATGCCGCGGCGCGAGCGCCGTCGACGGAGGAGCTGCATACCGGAACCGCTTCCCCGCGGGCGTAGCCGCGTTGCAGGGCGCGGGCGGCGACACAGATCGCCGCGACGCCGCTGGCGGCCCCCACGTCTCCGAAACAGTCGGCCGGGTGAATCACTTGCCAATCCGGGGGCATCCCCCGCATCACCCGCGCGTCGGCAAAGCCCAACTCCATGAACCGCCAACGTTCGCCGTTGAGGTCGGACACCACGCGGCCGATCGATGCGGGGCGACAGCGGGCGTCGGGGATCGCCGCGGCCAACACGCGGGACAACGCCTCCCCGGTGGTCGGCTCCTCGCCGCCCCGATGAGGTTCGCGGTCGAGGTGCGGTTTGCTGACCCGTGCGATCGGACGCGCGTCGCGCCGCTCGGCGTGCCGGCGAGACTCCAAAACGGCGAACGCGGCGGCCTCCCCAGGGATCAATCCGGCCGGGGTGACCTCGGTGAGCAACCGGCCTTGTTCCAGCAAGTCGAACAGGTACTCCCCGTCGAGGAGCGAATCGACGCCACCGATGAGGCACACGTCCAGGCGTTCGGCGTCGAGCATTTCCGCCGCCCGGTGGCACGCGGCCAAGCCCGCGGCGTGATCCGCCGGGATGATCTCGACCTGATCGAATTCGATGGGGAACACGAAGCCTTCGCCGATCTCTTCGCCGAACGCCCGCAACGTCGCCTCCTCGAGCCCACGGTCATTCGACGGGACGCCGAGGCATAACCCGACACGCATCCGGCGGCCGCTACCCGAAGCGTGGGTGAGCGAGGAGATCGGCAAGCCGGCCATCGCGGCCGCTTCGTGAAACGGCTGCATCGCCAGCGACTCGAACTTGTCGACCCACGGCTGATCACCCAGGTCAGGCGTCACCGGCGACGCCGACAGCGTCACCTCGTCTTCGCCCACCGTGGCGGCGAAATGCTCCCAGCGGACGAAGCGATTAATTCCGGCGCGGAGCGACGCGCAGCTCTGCGTCGCGGCTTGACCGACGGCCGTCCGCATCCCGATCCCGGTGATCACCATGTCGTTCGGTTCGCCGCTCATGACGTCGCCCCCTCGGTCGTCCGGATCTTGACCCACTGGGCCTGATAGATCCGGCCGTGTAACGAAAGCCGTCCACGCCAAGCGATCTCAACCGATTCATGGTCACCATCGATCACCATCGTGTCACAGCGGAGCGGGAACTCGACGCGGTCTTCCAGGAACTTCGCCACGACGAGCGGGGTGACCGCGGGAAGATCGAACGCGAGTGTCCCGCCGGGTGACGCGTTGGTGACCTGCACCGGCATGCCGGCCGGAAGTCCCTCGGCGAGAACTTGGTCGGCCGGGGCGGCCTGGAAGAACGAAGCGTTGAAGTCCAGGGGCAACAGCGGGGCCCGCTCCTGTTGCCAGCGATCATCGTACGTTCCCGCCAGAGCGATCCTCGGTTGCCAGCTCGGCGCGATGAACCCGAAGCCGACCGGGTCGGGACGATCTTCCGGAGACCGTAGCGGTCGTCCCGGGGATTCGAGGTTCGGAACCGCGGCGGGTTCGCCCTCGGCCTTTGCCCCGGGGCCTCGAAACCCAACCCCGACCGGGTTCCGAGCTTCGCAGGTCGGATGGTCCGGGTCGGAGCGGTCGGTGCCGCCGAACGCACGTTCCCATACGAGCGGGACGCCGTGGACCGGCCCGGGGTCGCTGAGCCGATAACCACCGACGACGCGTCTTTCCCAACCCCGATCGCCGAAAACGCGGACTCGCTTTTCGATCGTCCCCGCCTTCAAGGTCACCTCGATCTCGCGGTCTCGGTCGGAGTTCGCGTGGGCGTGCCCGACGAGAACCACGTCGGCGGCGGGCTTCACCGGTGCCAAGTCGCCGGCGGCGAGCAGGCTGGAGGTCGCCGGCTCGTCATGATACAGGTCGGCGACCACGACCGGCCGTTGCTTTTCCGCGACCCGCAAGCGGCCCCCCTCGACGACGAACGTCGCCTTGACGACGACGAGCAGGATCTCGTCTCCCTTCGTGTCGACGACCACCCCGGTGTGGTGCGAGAACGGGCTGAGGTTGATGGTTTGCATGGGATTGCCGTTGCACCGCGAGCCGCTCTCAGTTCTGAGCGATCTTGCTCCCCTTCAATTTCAGATCCTTGCTCGCTTTCACGTCGATCTTGCCCGAGCCGTCGAGCACCAGGTTCTTGCCCTTAATCAAAATGTCACCGTTCTTTTTCATCGTGATCGACGCCTTCCCGACCTTCAGCACGATTTGGTCTCCCGCATCGATCAGGAGGTCCTGGCCGACGGTGAGCGAGTCCCCCTTTCCGACCGACACGCTACGGCCGCCGTCGACGTCGAGTCCGGCGTCTTTGGCGATCGAGATCACCTGGCCGGCGCCGATCTTCAGCTTGTCGTCTTTCCCGACCTGCTGATCGCGTTTGCCACCGACGATCACCTCTTCATCTTGTTCGACCCGTTCAGACCGGTTCTTGCCGATGCGAATGTTCTCGTTCCCGCTCACGACCTCCTTGCGATCGTTATCGATCTGGATCGATTCGTCATGCCCCACCCGTTCGCTGCGATCGTTCCCGATCGTGCTCGACTCGTCATGATCGATCAGCTTCGTGCGATCGTTTCCGACCCAGTGGGTTTCGTCGTTTTCGACCTCGATGACCTGGTTTTTTTCCGCGTGGATCAGCAGCTCCTCTTCCCCCTTTTGGTCATCGAAGCGGATCACGTTCGCGTTGTCGGGGCCGCCCTCCTTGGTGCTCCGAGTTTTGATCCCGCTTTGCGTTTTGCTCGCCGGCAATTCCCACGGCGGCATGTTCTGGGCGTGATAGACCCGGCCGGTGATCAGCGGACGGTCGGGATCGCCCTCGAGAAAACTGATGACCACTTCCTCGCCGATCCGGGGGAGGCTGACGCCGCCGAACCCGGCACCGGCGTGGACCTGCGACACCCGGATCCAGCAACTGCTGTTGTCGTCCATGCCCCCGTACCGGTCCCAGTGGAACTGGCATTTCACGCGGCCATACTCGTCGGGATAGATCTCTTCCCCTTCGGGCCCGGTGACGATCGCCGTCTGGATCCCGCTGATGATCGGTTTCGGCGACGTGCGGGCCGGGCGAAAGACACGACCGGCGGGGATGCACGCGAAGGTGTTCCGGTAATCGAACCCTTCGCTTCCACCGGTCTCGTACGCCATCGATTCGGCCGCGGCGTGGTGGATCGACGTCACCACGACCTTCGCCCCCGCCTCGGCTTCGTCATGGTGCTCGCCGACTTGGAAGACGCCCCCGACCTGAAACGTCTTGCACTGGCTCGTGCCGTTGACCACGTCGTGCCGCGACTCCTCGGCTTCGATCCGGAGCTTCGTTTCGCCCCCGCCGACCTCCTTGTCGGGGTATTCGCCCGGGTAGTCGTACAGTTCATATTTCCCGATGTCGGGGAGATCGACGACCGTGTTGCTCTCGGTCTTCAGGTCGGTTCCCGGCGTCGTGAAATTGAAATCCCGCTGCACGTACTTTCCGGAGACGTAGCGGAAACGCCGCTCCCAACTGGTGATGTGATCGGTAACGGCGACGGAGCCGCTGTCGGCCGGGAAGTCGACCTTCGATTCGGGCAAATCCGCATAGGCGTCTTGGTGGTCGGTAATCACCATCTGGTGGCCGCCGTCGGAATGCGTGAAGTAATAGAAAATCCCTTCCTGCTCCATCAATCGCGAGAGGAAATTGAAGTCCGTCTCGCGGTACTGGACGCAGTACTCCCACCGTTTGTGGTCGAGCTGAAAATCGCTTCGATAGTCGCCAAAGCCGAATTCGGCGAGGACTTCGTCGAGGATCTCCGGGACCGTCTTCTCCTGAAAGATCTTGCAATCACTCGTCTGCGTCAGGAACCACAACCACGGGACCGCCTCGGCGCGATACGTCCGACGTCCTTCTCGGTCGACGTCACCGCGTGCGAGTTGGCTGACGTAGCCGTGCCAATGTCGGCGGGAGCCGTCGGCTAGCTCGATGCTCCAACCGATCGGGGTCCCGACGATGTCTTGGGGCATGATCCCCGGGTCGTCGCTGATCAGCTCCAGCTGATACCGGAACAGCCGGCTCATCTCTTCGGAACCGGAGAACGAAACCAGCAACAAGGCGTCCTCCCCGAGCGAGGACGACAGATGCAGCGATCGATTCTGTTGCTTCAGCGCCATGGGAGAGGCTCGTGAATGGGTTGTTCCGCGATTTTAGTGGCAACTGCCCAGAACGTAGGTTTTGGAGGATCGCGGTAGGGACGGCCGTCACCGGCCGCCCCCCGCACAGATCCGTAC
>JAWLFY010000230.1:0-5624 GCA_041685355.1 Pirellulaceae bacterium
GTTTCAACACGCCGGGCCAAGCGAGCGTATAGGTTTGGGGTCGGATGTTGGGAGAGGGCCAGCGTGGTTCTCCGACCCATCTGCCGCCCCGGTGATGGTAGAACGTCGTCGGCGGCATGCTGTCTTGCATCCAGGCCCGGAGCATCGGTTCGTCCATGATTCCGGTCGGTCGTTCTTTGAGCCAGTGATCCCACCAACGGAGGCATTCTTGCAGGAAGCCGATCGCCGGTCCGGGGACACCTTGGTGAGGATACTTGTGGCTCCAAGGGCCGATCAGCGCGAGCCGAGGAACTTGCAAGTTAGCCAGCAGTCGGAACACGGCGTTGGAATAGCCATCAGCCCACCCGCTGACGGCCATCACGGGACATCTCACCGCCGACCAGTCTTCGCAGATCGACCCGTGCTGCCAGTATTCGTCTCGGGCTTGGTGCCGGAGCCATTTTTCCAGCCAGAGCCCGCTGCCGCGGAGACGCCGAAACCACATCTCCCGCCAACGCTCGCCGACCAGTTCCGGGTCGGGGGGCAAGCTGTTGTAGGCGAACATCGTGGAAGCCCAGGAGAGGTTGTCCCCGAGCAGGCAGCCGCCCATATGATGGACGTCATCGGCGTACCGGTCGTCGGTCGAGCAGACGGTGACGACCGCTTTCAGCTCCGGCGGACGGAGTGCGGCGATTTGAAGGCCGTTGAATCCGCCCCAGGAGATGCCGATCATTCCGACTTGGCCGCTGCACCACGATTGCCGAGCGATCCAGCGGATCACCTCGACCCCGTCGTCGAGTTCCTGCTGCAGATACTCGTCTTCGAGCACGCCGTCGGAGTCGCCGCTGCCACGCAGGTCGACACGGAGGCAGGCGTAACCGTGTCCGGCGACGTAAGCATGCATCACATCGTCGCGGGCGCGGGTGGAGTCCCGTTTGCGGTAGGGGATATATTCGAGGATCGCGGGCACCGGATGTTGCTCCGCGTCTTCGGGCATCCACAGCCGGGCGGCCAAGCGAGTTCCGTCGGCGAGCGGAATCCAGATATTTTCCTGTACCTGGATGCTGTGGGGAAAGTCGCTGTGTGTTTTCATATCGCTGTTTGGCGGTGGCCTCGCGACGTCGACTGCGTGTCAAAACGCAGCGGCAATCGTCGTAAAACCTCGTCGTATTTGTGTTGCAATTCTTGCTCGTCGCGACCCCCGATAAAGATCGTGGCGACTTCGAAGCTGTAGCTGTCCTGGTTGGGCAGCTCCGACAAACGCATCCCCGTTTCGACATCGATCAGGATCAACGTGTCGGGGACTTCCGCTTGGACGGCATCGATTTCTCCGCGGGTCGGCACCCGGGTGACCAGGGCGTCTTCATGCAGACGGACCATGAACTTGGCGGCGGCGTTGTCTTTCCCGAGCCGGTGGGGCATTTCCGGAGGCTGGCCGAGGCCCAGGTCGATCATCACTTGGAAGTGATGGCAGCCGTCAACCATCTTGAATAGCGGGGCATGGGATTTCGAGATCCGGGAATTGATCTCCAACAGCCACAAACGATCGGTTTCTTCCTCCCAGTAGAATTCGATATTGAACGGGGCCGTGTCATAGCCGATTTGTCGCATCACCCGGCGTGCCAAGTCCGCCATCCGCCGCTGGACCGATTCGGGGAGTTTCGAAGGGTATTGATAGCGGGAAAACGACGATCCGACGGCACCCTCGCGGAGCGAGTCGACGGTGCCGTAGACGTGAACCTCGCCCCGGTAGCAGTATCCCTCGATCGTGCATTGGCGGCCGGCGGAGATCATCGATTCGACGATGCAGTGGCTGCCACGAACCGGTTCGATTTCCGGCGGCAGATCGGCCTGGCGAAGGATCTGATCGAACGGATCGCCGAAACGACGGATCCCGCGGCGGATGCGCTCGATCGCGTGCTCAAAGTCCTCTTCCGATTCGATGTGAAAGCCGAGGTGAGAAAGCACCGATTTGACCGGTTTGATCCAAAAGGGGAAATCGAGAGTGACCTGGGAGAGCGGATCGTCAGCAAACGGGTCGACTTCACAGAAGTCGGGGATCTGGTCCGGAATCACGCGAGCTTGCTCCACGCGACTCCAGTACTTGTGTTCACAGCGAAGGACGCTCTCGAGGGTGGGGCCGGGAAGGCCCCGGTTGGCCCGTAGCAAAGGAAGGACGGTGCTGACGGGAAAGTCCCAGAACCCGACGACGGCGTCGACTCGTTCGGGAAACGATCGCAGGATCTCCCCTCCTTCTTCGAGCAATTCTCGTACGGGGAACTGGCCGCTTCGCCGAAGCTGATCGTGCGTAAATAGGGGGTGGAACCGGTAACGATCGGCGTGGGGAAGGGTTCGCAGTTCAGAGAGGTGAAAGGCGTCTAGCCCGACCACGAAGATGTTCCGCTTCGTGGTGGCTGACGGTTGGGAGGAATCCGCGAGGCTCATGATCAATTCCGTCTCGTTTCGATGCGTGTTCGCTTCCCGCTGACACTCTGCCGTGTCACCCGGCGTGACGCTTCTTCCGGCGATTCCGCCGCGGCGGTCGCGGTCACCCACGAGGTGTCGCTAAGGCGTCGCGACTGAAAAGCAAATCGCATGCCAGCATTAGAAGGGTGATGGTCCATCGGTGCATTTGAGCCGGGCCGAGGCGATCATTCCTGATTTTTTTGCGGATTGCAGTTCTTTTGCGGGTTGCAATTCTTTTGCGGGTTGCGGATCGGCGGGGATCGTGGAGGATCGGTGCGGAAAAAGAACCCGCCCGCTTCTGTGCGGACGCTCATGGCTAACCGAGGACTGGTTCAGCTGAACCGGAACACCACCCAGTCGAAAGCGAAGCGGCGTAAGCCGTTTGGCCCGGTCGGAAGTCTTCACGACTTCCGCGACGAGATGGGCTCAGCGGCGATCGCCGAGCAGGATCAGCACGTAGTACAGCAGCGTCATGATCGCTTGCAGCGTCGCGGCGACGTAGGTCAGCGCGGCGGCGTTGAGCACCTTCGCGACGTACTGCTCTTCGCGCTCGGCGATGATGCCATATTCGACCAGGTGCTGCCGCGCGCGGGTGCTGGCGTTGAACTCGACCGGCAAGTTGATGACCTGGAAGACCACGACCGCGGCGAACAGGATCACCCCGATCCATGCGACTGCCGTCAGGTTCAACAGGATCCCTCCGAACAGCATCATCATCCCGGCCCCCGACCCGAAATTGGCCGCGGGGACGGCGAGGTTCCGGACCACCAGCGGGGCGTACTGCTGGGCGTCTTGGAACGCGTGCCCGGCTTCGTGACAGGCGACCCCGAGGGCCGCCATGTTATGACCGTTGTAGACATCGGGGCTGAGCCGCAGCACCTTGGCACCCGGGTCGTAATGATCGCTGAGGTGCCCTTCGATCGGTTCGATCCCGACCGAATTCAACCCGGCCGCGTCGAGCATTCGGCGGGCCGCATCCCCCCCCGACATCCGCGCCGGGATCTCGCTCATGCTCGCGAACGTCGACTTCACCCGCCATTGGGCGTACAGCCCCAGCAACAACGGCGGGAGCACCATCAAGAAATACAGCAGCATGGCTCGTTCAAGCTCACTTTCGGGTTACGACGCCCGCCAATTCGGCAGCGGCGTCACGACGGAACGCTCAGTGTACGCAACTTTCAGACCATTCGTTCGGCCGGACGCCGCCTTGGCACGGCCGCCGATTCCCGCGACGCGAACGGTCCCTCCGTCGCGGAAACCTGAGTGACCAACCCGTCGTCGATCGCCGAAGCCAACAGCCGTGACGGCTCGCCGGAGTGGGTCAGCGTCAACCGGTGCATCGCCCGGGTGCAGGCGACGTACAACATGTGCCGGTCGATCTCGGCACGGTAGGTGACGTCATCGCAGCCCGGCACGATCACCTCGTCGAACTCCAGCCCCTTCGCCAGGAACGCCGTGGCGATCATCACGCCTTGGCTGAAGACGGTACTGCGGGCGTCAAGCAATCGGACCCCGTCCCGGACTTTGCCGAGCCGTTTGTAAAGCGATTTCGCTTGGTCCTGCGTCTTGCACACGATCCCCAATGTGTTGTGCCCCGACCCGCGGAACGCCTCGATCGCCTGGCGGACCTGCTCCGCCTGCTGCTTCTCGTCCTGGCACGCCACGACCACCGGCTTGTCCCCGTGCCGCGCGATCGGCTCCAGCTTCGGGTTGTGACGGATCTGCTGGGCCAACTCGGTGATCTCCACGGTCGACCGATAGCTCTTGTGCATGTACGTGCATTCCGACTCCGGCAAGATCTCCCCGATCGCTTCGGCGGTCGACGCGCTGAGCGGGCTGACCGATTGGTTGTGGTCCCCGAGGATCGTTTTCTTACAGTCGTACAGGTGGGAGATGACCTCGTACTGCACGGGCGTGTAGTCCTGCATCTCGTCGACGACGACGTGCTTGATCCGGCTCATCGGGGACGTCCCGCCGGTCAGCATTTGCAGGTACACCAGCGGGAACACGTCGGAGTATTCGTACTTGCCAGCCTTCAGCGGTTTGAACATTTCGGGTTCGCCGAGCCATTCGTAGAACCCCTTGTACATCCCCTTGAGCGTCGTGCTGCGAAGCATCTTTTTCAGTTCCCCGCGGACCCGTGTCCGTTCCTTCCCCGCGACTTCCTTGCGGTGGTGAGACTGCATGTGGTCGACGATCTCCTGCAGCACCCCGGTCACCTGGTCGGCGGTCGACAGACGGCCGCGGCGGCGGAACTCCGCTTCGATCCAGGCCGCGTCGAGCTTGAACATCCCGATCTTGACGTCGGCCGCCACGACGTTGCCGTTGCGTACGAAGCGGGCGTATTCGCGGAGCCGTTCGACCATCTCCGGGGAGGCCTTGAAGCGGACCCGCTCGGCGTACGCGTCATCGTCCCCCTGGAGCAGCGTCGTGACTTGCTCGGAAAACGTTTGGAACTTCACGCGATGATCGAGCAGGTCGGACGCGAGCCGTTCCATCGTCGTCTCGCGGATCATCTCCTCGCCCAGCTCCGGGAGCACTTGCGAGATGTAATGAGCGAACACCTTGTTCGGCGAAACGATCAAGATCTCGTCCGAGCGGATCGTGTCCTTGTACTTGTAGAGCAGGAACGCGATCCGGTGGAGCGCGATCGAGGTCTTCCCCGACCCGGCGGCCCCTTGGATGATCAACGTGTGGGAGGCGTCGTTGCGGATGATCGCGTTCTGGTCACGCTGAATGGTCGCGACGATGTTTTTCATCTTGTCGTCCGACGCCCGGCTCAGCTCCTCCTGCAGAATGTCGTCCTGGATGTTCAGCGACGTCTCCAACATGAACTGCAGCTCCCGGTTCTCGATCCGGTACTGGCGTTTCAGCCGGATCTCGCACGGGGTGCGGCCTTCGGGGGCGTCATAATGCGCGTCCCCCAGTTCGAACTCGTAGAACATGCTTGAGATCGGCGCCCGCCAGTCGTACACCAGGTGCGATTCGGCTTCCCCGTCGTAGAACGAATGGACGCCGATGTACGCCGGCCGCACGTCGCCGCCTTGTCTGACGGGGCCACCTTGTCTGACGGGGCCACCTTGTCTGACGGGGCCACCTTGTCTGACGGGGCCACCTTGTCTGACGGGGCCACCTTGTCTGACGGGGCCGCCTTGTCCGACGGGGCCGCCTTGTCCGAC
>JAWLFY010000231.1:0-3215 GCA_041685355.1 Pirellulaceae bacterium
TTCGGCTTTCTCACGGACCGTCGTCCCCAACACCGACTGATACGTCAGCTCGCCCGTGTGAGCACGCTGTGACAACACCAAGTCGCCACGCCGGATCTGCTCGAACGGAATCAACCCTTGGCCGGTGGAGATAAAGGTACCGGGCACCAGGCACGAGACCGGAATTGCCGACGGATTAAGCTCGAACTCGGTCGTCGTTGTGTCGGCCCTTCGGGCCTAGGGGAGTTTGGGGGCCGGGTTCCGGCGGCGGACGCCGCCGGCAAAGGTTGTGCCGGCCTCCGGCCTGAAGAAGTGATGCGGCCGCCTCTGGCATAAAGGTCGAACACGTGACGCGCTTCCGTCTGCCGATGAAGAGTTTTATCGGATCAACTCTCCGAGGTGACCTGCGACGCTGTCGGCGAGGGCGGTCGGGTCGTATCCGCCTTCGAGCAGGCTGACGAGACGGCCCTCGGCGTGGGTTTCGGCGATCGCCCGGACGGCGCGGGTGAGCGTCGTGAAGTCCTCGGTTTCCAGCCCCAGCGATCCGATCGGGTCGGCCCGATGGGCGTCGAAGCCGGCGCTGACCAGTACCAGTTGGGGCCGGATCTTTTCGGCGAACGACTCGAGCGACTCGGTGAACTGCCGCAGGTAGGTTTCGCGGGGAGTCCCGAAGGTGACGGGGACGTTGCGGGTCGCACCGAGTCCGGACCGGGTCCCGGTTTCGCTTGCCGCGCCAGAGCCGGGGTAAAACGGGTAGCGGTGGATCGAGAAGAAGCCGATCCGTCCGTCGTCCCAAAACGCGTCTTGGGTGCCGTTGCCGTGGTGCACGTCCCAGTCGACGATCAGGACTCGGTCGAGACCCGCCCCGTCGATCGCCTCGTGCGCCGCGACGGCGATATGGTTGAACAGGCAGAACCCCATCGCGTCGGCTTCGGTCGCGTGATGGCCCGGGGGGCGGCTCAGACAAAACGCCGTGCGATCTTCGCCTCGGGTCACGCGTCGGACCGCGTCGCAGACGGCACCCGAGGCGCGGGACGCGGCGTCGTAGGAGCGGCGGCTGACGACGGTGTCTCGTTCGATCCCTCCGCCGCCCGCCCGCGAAAACGCTTCGACCGAGCGGACGTAGTCGGGGTCGTGAACTCGGGCGAGCTGCGTCGACGTCGCCGAGGCCCAATGCGGGCGGGCACAACGCTCGTCGATCTTGTCCGCCGCGAGCCGCTCACGGACCGCGACCAATCGGGACGCGTTCTCCGGATGCGACCCGGTTTCGTGTTCCAAGAAGAGCGAATCGTCGTAAAGCAGCGTCATCGACTTTCCGTCATCGTGGTTCGAACGTGAGTGATTGCGACGCGTCGGGGGGGACGTTAAGATTCGGACACGAACCGGACACCGAGTCCGCTTCCGAGTCAATACCGAATCTTTAGGGAGAGGGTCTCTTGAAACGTTCGCTGCTTGAAAACTTCTTGCGTCTTTTCGTGATCTGCGCCATCGTCACCGTCCCGCTGTCGATCGGCTGCGGCGGCGTGGAAAGCGAGCCGGTCGGGGTCGACGCGCCGGAAGACGTCGAAAACGAGATGGAAGATACGGATATGGATCTCGAACCGCAGTAGCCCAGCCGACTGCGATTCGAAGCGTCCGCGTTCGCGGGGAGTGATGATCCCCGGGTCCGCTGGAAGAATGCCCGTCGGGTCTGGGTTCGCCGACGGGCTTTTTTCGTTTTCGGGGCACGCTTTCGACCGTTAACGTTCAGTTCGGTTCGGCTCGGCTCGTGTCGTCTTGGCTCGTGTCGTCTTGGTGTCCGTTTGTCCGCGGTGTGAGGTGAGCCTCGGGTGGTGAAACAGAGGCGGGCTCGCCGTCCCGTTGATCGGGGGCGCGTCGAAGGTGTCAAGAAGGACACGCCGCGGGGCGACCGAGCCGCTGCGGATAATTCGGACGGTTCAGGATCACCCGCCGGTTCGTCTTGGCCGGGAGCGTGGGACCGTCTGAGCGGTGTGTTTCTGCTCGTCGGGTTGGGTCTTGTGGCGTTCCAACCGATCGCGAGCGACGACTTGTGGTGGTGGCTCAGCCACGGCCGCCAGGTGATCAGCGCGGGGACGATGACTCCCAGTGGGGATCTGCTCTCCGAAGACGATCGTGGCGAGGCGAGTTGGTTGGCGGGCTCGATTCCCGCTCTCGTCTATGCGATCGGCGGCGCTTCGGGTTTGATGTTGATCCGGCTATCGGTCGTCGCGGCAATCGGATCGCTTGTGGCGTGGCTGGCGTTTCGCGTCGGGACGCGAAACGGACCGATCGCGGCTTGGTGGATATGCCTGATCGCGACGCTGGCCCTCGTTTCGCTTTCCCCCGACTTGGATCCCGTCACAACCCTTTGGGATCTGATCGCGGTCGGGGTCCTGGGGGCTGGGCTCGCGTGCGTGACAGGCGAGAGGAACACGCCGGCCGCTGGAAGCCGACTCGTGGCGGTTGGGACGGCGGTCCTGTTTTTTCTCTGGAGCAATTTCGGGCGATTCCCGGCGCTCGGAATCGGGATTCTCGTCGGTTTCGCGTTGGCAACGCTGCTCGCGTTCCCCCGACACCGTTCGCGTGACGCGTTGCGACTGGTCGCAACGGCTTTGCTCGCCGCCGTCGTCGGGGGAAGTCTCAACCCGATCGGATGGCGAGTTTGGATCGACTCGTTCGTCTTGCTGTGTCCGTGGGCCGTGGCGTCACCCGTCGTGGTGGAGGCGTTCGGGTGGGGGCCGCTGACGCGAACGGACTGGGACTTCGCGTCGATCCTGTTCGTCGCGTTGTCGGTGGTGTGGATAGGCCTCCGGGTTTTCGCACCGGCTCCGGCGTTTGACGGCCGGCTGCTGGCGATGTTGGTGGTGCAGTTTTTTGTCTGGACGTCGGGCTCGCTGGTCCCGCTCGGCGTGGTGTGGGTCGCGATCGAACTGATCGGAGACTTTTCCCGCGATCGGGAAGATCGGCCCGGCGAGCCACAGGAACCTCGCGCGCGACCGCTGGCCGGTCGGTCCGACTTCGCCAAGGCCCGATTCGCCGTCATGGTGGCGGTCGTGGGGCTTGCGCTCGTTTCGACTTCGTCCCGGCCGCACGGCGGCGGAGGTCGGTTTTGGGAAGCGGGGGCGCGCGGCGGGCTGTTCACGACATTCGGTTGGGGCATCGATTCGCGATTGGATCCGCGTCACTTGGAACTCGCCTTAGCGGAGTCGAATTTTCGAGTCGAGTCGAATTTTCGA
>JAWLFY010000231.1:3315-5567 GCA_041685355.1 Pirellulaceae bacterium
CGAGTCGAATTTTCGAACCGAGGCGGGATCGAGGACCGTGTTCGCGGACGATGTCCGCTCGAGCGGTGTCGTCGCGTGGATTCTCGGCCCCGTCAGTTCCCTCGGCTCCCCCGAATCCCCCGATGACGGGTCGGCTGGTGATGGGAAGTTCGATGGTGATGCGACGGATGACGGCGCGTGGCGGGTTCAAGATCACCCGGAGCGGGCTTTGTTGGGCGGTCGACTTTCCGACCATCACCGGCTGTTGCTCGATCTTCGCGAGGGGCGCCAGATGCGGTATTGGCGCGACGACGGGCAACCGGGCGGGTGGTGGCTGGCGCTTGAGCAGCGGGACACGGCGTGGATCGCGTGTTCCCGCCGGGATGTCACGTTGATCCGTCGGTTGGAACCGTCGATCTGGAAACCGCTATCCCTCGAATCCCCCGTGATCCCCTACGCGCGGGCGGGCGACCCTCGATTCACGGGTCGGATTTTGGAGGTCTTGGGCCAGCGTGAGGCGGTGGACCGGCGACCGTGGGCGTATCGGCCCCCGGCGGTCGGCGATTCGCCGTATGATCGCCAACGCTGGGGTGCGGGCCCGCGCGATCGGTGGGGCCCGTTATCGCAAGCCCGGGTATTCCTAGCGATGGAGTTGCGCACCGCAACCCTGCGGGTGCTCGCGGTCGCCCGCGAGCGGTGGCCACACGATCCGCGGTTCCTCCGCGTGTGGACTCGCTGCCAAACGGAACTCGCCGACGAAGAGCGGTTAGTCGCCGGCCGGGCGAGCCGGTTCAGATCGCTCGCGGCGGGCTTGCCGGACGGGGAACTCGCGGCGGGCTTGCCGGACGTGCTTCACGAACTGGTAAAGGTTTATCGGTCCGAGGGGGCGCGCGAAGCCTTGTTGATGTCCGCGGAGGTCAAAACGCCGGACGGGCAAGACGGGCAAGAAGGGCAACTCGCTTACGCGAAACTTTGTTGGATGATGGAAATCGGTGCCTATGATGAGGCGTTGGGTTTGATCCGGAAGATGCGGTCCGGTTCGGCGCTCGAGCCGGAGATCACGGTGTTGGTTCGTCACCGCGAGTCGGAACTTTGGTGGTTGGAGGAGGATTCGGGGAGATGATCAAGCCGCGAGGGATCGTTTTCATCGGGGTCGCAGTCGCCTTGTTGGCAACGTCGGTCATGCTGATCGATCGGCGGTTTCGACACGATCGCGTGGTGTCCCCCGTAATCGCGTCCCCGATCGGCAAGGTCGAGACCCGAACGTGTGCCGAGTGCCACCCGGGGATCGCCGAACGGTTCCTCGAGGCTCCGCATAGCCGGACCCTGCGTCGCGGCGACGACCCTCAAGTCTTGGAGGCGTTTGCCAACCGCTCGATCGAACTGGCGGGGCAACGGATTCGTTTCGACGCCCGCGGCGACGAACTCTGGGTTTCGAATTCGCAGCTTCCGTTCGATCTGCGGGTCGATTGGGTGTTCGGTTCGGGACATCATGCGATGACGCCCGGGGCCATCGATCACGACCCGGACGGGAACCCGAGGCTCACTCAGTTCCCCGCCTCGTTAATGGCCGATGGTCAATTGGGGCCGACTCCGGGAAGCGGTTTAAGCGTGACGCCCGAGGAGAGCGGATCGCCGGACGGCGGGCAGGCGCCGATGCACGGGATCACCAGTGATGCGGACGACACGCGGCGGTGCTTCGGGTGCCATAGCGGTTACTTGCCCGAGACCGACGGGCGGATCGAATTGGGGAAGATGCGGCCGAATCTGGACTGCTCGCGGTGCCACCCGTCGGCTTCACGGCACGCCGCATCGGGGGGCGAGATTCGTCCTGCGCTCGATTGGGCTGACCTGTCGCCGCTGGAGTCGATCAATCGCTGTGGCGAGTGCCATCGCCGCGCCGACGAGTTGACCGCGGATGAGGTGACGCCGGACCAGACGCACCTGATCCGATTCGCCCCGGTCGGGATGGCGATGAGCCCCTGCTTTCGGAGTTCCCAAATGGGGCAAGCGTCCGAGGGTAGCGGGGCGAAACGGTTTTCGCGGTTCGATTGTGTCACCTGTCATGACCCCCACTCTCCGGCGGTCACCGACCCGGAGTACTACAACGACACCTGCCGCAATTGTCACACGCCGCACGACGAGGTCGCATCCCCCGCCGATCGTCGCGCCCTCACCACGGCCCCCTGTCCCGTGCAGCCTGTCGATTCGTCTTGCATCGATTGTCATATGCCGAAGGTAGAACTGATCCCCGGGCTCTCGTTCACGGACCA
>JAWLFY010000232.1:0-3811 GCA_041685355.1 Pirellulaceae bacterium
AGCCCGGCCACGAGTGTCGGGATGGCGTTTTCCCCGATCGCCTCGAGTTGTAGCGCCGCGTCGGCGGCGGTCGCAGGGTCGGCGAGTCGCTCGGCGAGTTCGGCCAGTCGGGCTTGGCTCGACGCCGATTCGGGACGGCCGCTGACCGCGCGGATCACTTCGAGCATGCGGTGCTCGTTGCCTTCGTATCGGGGGTGCGTCTGGAGTTCGATAAAGTCGTCTTCCTTGGCCTTGGCGATCCCTTGCCGGCTGGTGCCATCGAAGAAGAAGAACCGGCGGTTGATCGCCGAGGCGAGGCCGTCGGAGATTTTGACGTGCTTGTACTTTGGCCGCAGCAGCAACCCGAGGGGGCGGTCGACTTGGACC
Organism: Pirellulaceae bacterium; assembly: GCA_041685355.1. Lineage (GTDB taxonomy): Bacteria > Planctomycetota > Planctomycetia > Pirellulales > Pirellulaceae > JAWLFY01. The sequence continues at coordinate 367 of JAWLFY010000232.1, forward strand.
CGTCCGCCGGAGAGGACGATCCCTTCGAGTTTGAGCGATTCGTTGTGCCGGGGGCTGTGGGTCGCCTTGGTGAGGATCGGGCCGATGCCGACCGCCTTGACGTCACTTTGACGGATCGCGTTGCGGATCACCTGCTGCTGGCGGAGCCGGGTATTCATGACCCACCCGCCGTGCAGATCGGTCGCGCGGCTTTCGGGGGTCGCGACGACGAGCAGGTCGAGCGGGTCGCCTCGGCGGGCCCCCGGGGGGACGATCGTGCGGACGCGGACGAGTGCCGTGGTGTCGCTCTCGAGAAAACGGTTCGGGTTCTCGACGTTCTCTCGCTTCATGTCTTCGATGAGTTGGTCTCGAAACGGCGAGGGATCGGGGGCGCCACCGGTCCCGACGAGCCCGTTCGCCGCGGCGACGCCTTGCGCGACCATCGGCTGCAAGCCGTAGGGGACGGCCGCATCGCGGATCAGCTTTGGCGGTTTGGGGACCGTGAGGAGTTCCGCGAGACTGCCGTCCTCGTTCGTTTTTTCCGAGCCCCCGGGCCATAGCGACGAGCAACCGGCGGCGGCGAGCGAGGAGACGGCGGCGAGCGTCGCGACCGCGACCGTCAACGCCGTCGGGCGGATCGGCTTTCGGATCGGCTCGGCCGTTCGATTCGGCTGCAAAATTTCGACGGGCATCCGGGCTTCCTGCCACGTGTCATCCGCGTGGCTCCGGCGTCCTTCCGGAGCTCTTCGGTCGCTGACATACCGCACCGCACCGGGCGGGGGCAAGACGGACCTGTTCAGCGGAGTTCGAGCAGTTGGCCTCGCGGGCCGGCGTTGACGACGCGTGTGGGGCCGACGGAGAGCGACTTTCCCCAATCGCTGTGGATGTGCCCGCACACGACGAGTTTCGGTTGGCGGCGCTCGACGCAGTCGCGGATCGAGCGGCTACCGCGGATTTTCCCGGCCGCGTCGTGGTCGACGGTATCGAGGGGGGGCGAGTGGACGACCAGCACGCCGCCCGGTTCGCACCCTTCGAGGAGGGCCGCCGCTTGGTCTTCGTCGAAGTCGTAACTCCAGTCGCCGAACGGGGTCACCGGGATCCCGCCGCCGACGCCCCAGAAGGGAACGCCATCGATTTCGCACCCTTCGCCGTGCAGGACGCGGGCGGAGGGCCATCGCCGGGCGGCGAAACGCAGCTCGTCGGTCGTCTCGCCGTTGCCGGGGACGAGGACGGCCGGTTTGGCGATTTGGGCGAGGAGGTCGAGGGTCTCGGAGAGCCCTTCGTGTTTGGTCGCGAAGTCACCGGCGCCGATCAAGACGTCGGCTTCGGACGCCTGTTCGACGAGCGCGGCGGCGGCGGCGCGATCACGATGGAGGTCGCTAAAACAGAGCAGTTTCATCGGGGTTCCTCCTTAGGAATCGGGACGTCGATATCGTGTCGGTTGACCGTGCGGGTTGAAAACCGGTGGGAACTGCCGTCGGCGGGGCTGGGGGCGAACCGTCGACGCGTTATCCTAAGGCATACGATGTCGCGATCCACACGAGACGACCGAGAACCGAGCTCCCGCTTCGGCAGGCGCACCGTGGTGTTGGTGTTGGCGATCGGTCTGCTTGTCGGTTCGGTCGGACTTCGTGTGTTGGATGACGAGAGTTCGAACGTGTTCGCGTCGATGGCGATGGCGCGGATCGGGTTGGTTCTCGGCGCGGTTTGGTTGGCGTGGGATTCGCTTCGCCGCCCCGCGCGTTGGTTGCCGCCGGGGGTGGCGGTCGCGGGGCTGTTGGGGATCGCCGCGATCGCGTCGCAGCCTCGGTTGGCGGTCGTCGTGATCCCCGCGTTGACGGCGTTGATCGTGCTCGGGACTTTCATCCGCGCCGTCAAACGATAGCGGCCGGCAGGGGAGCGGCGTGCGACAGGCGACCGGCGCGTGGGCGGGGCGACCGGCGCGTGGGCGGCGAGTGCGGGGCGCATCGGGCGCACCTTGCCAGAACCGGCGGGAGGACTTAGGCTTGGCAGCTTGCGCCGTGGCGGGTGGTTATGGCGTCGATTCAGGACTTTTGGAGCTGGTCGGGTGTCGGGAACGTGCGTCATCGGTTTGCAGTGGGGGGACGAGGCGAAGGGGAAGCTCGTCGACCTGCTGGCCCCCCAGTTCGACATGGTCGTCCGATATCAGGGGGGGGCGAACGCGGGGCACACCGTGGTCGCCGGCGATCAGACTTACAAGTTGCATCACATCCCCAGCGGGATCCTGCACGGCAACGTCCAGAACTTGATCACGCCGGGGGTGGTCATCAACCCGACGACGATGCTCGACGAGATCGAGGGTTTACGGGCGCGTGGGTTCGCGGTCGAGCGGAACCTGCGGGTCAGCGAGCGGGCGCATCTGGTGATGCCTTGGCACTTCATCGAGGACCAGCGGATCAATTCGACGCACGTCCGCGGGGAATCGATCGGCACGACGAACCGTGGCATCGGGCCGTGTTACCGGGACAAGGTTGGCCGCACGCACGCGATCCGCATGGCGGATTTGATCCAGCCGCAGCGGGACGAACGTCTGCGGGTGGTGTCGGAGCAGAAGACGGAGATCCTCCGCGGCTTGGGTGCCGGCGACGAGGAGTTACGGACGGTGTCGGCGGAGACGGTGATCCCGCTCGCGGCGTCTTGGGCCGACCGGTTGCGTGAGATGATCGGGGACACCACCGAGACGTTGTTGGACGCGGCGGAAGCGGATCGGAAGATCTTGTTCGAGGGTGCCCAGGGGGCGTTGCTCGACATCGATCACGGGACGTACCCGTTCGTGACCAGCAGCAACAGCAGCGGCGTCGGGGTATGTGCCGGGGCGGGGGTACCGCCACGTTGGATCGATCATGTGATCGGGGTCTGCAAGGCGTACAGCACGCGGGTCGGTGGCGGTCCGTTCCCGACCGAATTGGAAGACGCGACCGGGGAGAAGATCCGTCGTTTGGGGAACGAGTTTGGCACGACGACGGGGCGGCCACGGCGTTGCGGATGGTTCGACGCGGTCGCGGTCCGCTACACCGCCCGGCTCAGCGGCGTGACCCGGTTGGCGTTGATGATGATGGACGTGCTGGCCCATTTCGACGAATTGCGGGTGTGCGTCGCGTACGAGCTCGACGGGAAGCGGATCGAGCGGCTCCCGTGCCACGCCGACGAGCTCCGGCGGTGTCGACCGATTTACGAGACGATTCCGGGTTGGGGGACGCCGGTCGATGCGGTCCGGCGGGTCGAGGATTTTCCTGTGGCGGCGTTGCGGTACGTCAAGCGGATCGAGGAGTTGGTCGGGGTCCCGGTGGGGATCTTGTCGGTCGGCCCGGATCGGGTGCAGACGATCTTCACCGACGCGGCGACTGGGTTGGAACTCGCGTCCGTCGGTTGAATCATGGGCGTTTCGAAAACTTTCGGCGTGACGCCCTCCCGCGCCCCCTCCCCGCGCCCGGACGAAGTCTCC
>JAWLFY010000232.1:3911-5528 GCA_041685355.1 Pirellulaceae bacterium
CTCCCCGCGCCCGGACGAAGTCTCCGCGGGCCCGGACGTTCCGGTCCCGCGTCACGTCGCGATCGTGATGGACGGCAACGGCCGCTGGGCCCGCGCCCGCGGTTTACCGCGGATCGAAGGTCACCGGCGAGGCGTGACGACGGTGCGGATGGTCACCGAGACCGCGGCGGAGTTGGGGATCGAGGCGATCACGCTGTATTGCTTGTCGAGCGAGAACTGGAAGCGTCCACGAAAGGAGCTCGACTTCCTGATGCGTCTGCTCGAGCAGTATCTTGTCGAGGAGCGTCGGACGATCATGTCGCGCGGGTTGCGGCTGCGTTGTATCGGCCGACGCGACCGGTTGCCGGCGGGGGTCATCCGCGAGATGGACCGCACGATAGAGATGTCGGGGGACAACCGCGGCACGGCGCTGGTGTTGGCGGTCGATTACGGGGGTCGCGATGAGATCACCCGGGCGATCCGCTCGATCGCCGCGTCGGTGGCGTCCGGCGAGATCCCACCGGAGTCGATCGAAACCGAGGGGATCACCGAGTCGACGGTGGCGAGTCGGCTCGACACCGCCGGGCTCCCGGAGGTGGACTTGATGATCCGGACCGGCGGGGACATGCGGGTCAGCAACTTCTTGCTGTGGCAACTGAGTTATGCGGAGCTGTGGTGGACCGAGAAGTGTTGGCCTGAGTTCGCACGGACGGACTTGGTCGACGCCGTCCGCGATTTCGCGACTCGTCAGCGTCGTTTCGGTGGGGTGAACGTCAATGAATGAGCATTTCTTAGCGACGTGCTGGCACCGCGGGGCGGTTGGTCGTTCGAAGCGTTTTCGAGCGGCCGATTTTGGCGCGGTGTGTCTCGGAGCGGTGTGGCTCGGAATGGCGTGTCTCCGCGCGGCGTGTCTCGCAATGGCGGGGAGGCATCCCGGTGCTCGTTGACCGTCTCCGGACCTCGGCGATCTTGATCGCGATCGTCGTCGTGTTGCTGGTGTTGGACCTGTTCTATCCGCCGGTTTCCTCGGGGGCGGGGGGGTTTTGGCTGCTCCCGTTGTTGTTGTTTTTTTCGCTCGGGACGGCATGGGATCTGGCCGGGTTGATGGCCGGCAGCGGGCGGGCGACCGACCGGCCGGTGGCGATCGCGGCGACGGCTTTGATCACCCTTTCGGCGGCGGTGCCGATGCTTTGGCCTCTGGCCGGGTCGAGCTACCCGCCAGACTGTCCGATCGGCCGGCTGGGGTGGATCGTGGTCGCGAGTGTGACCGGGACGTTTGGGGTATTGCTCCGCGAGGTGATCCGATTTCGGGTGGCGCCGCGGGAGGGAATCGAGCGAGCCTTGTCGGGCGTTTTCGTGTCTCACTACGTGGGCGTGCCGATGGCGTTGTTCATCGCGCTGCGCGGACTTGGCGGGGATCCCCGGTGGGGGTTGGCGGCGTTGGTGACGACGATCGCGGTCACCAAGTCTTCCGACGCCGGGGCTTACTTCGTCGGCAAGTTGGTCGGGAGGCACAAGTTGATCCCTTGGCTCAGTCCGGGGAAGACATGGGAGGGGGCGTTGGGGGGGGTTGTCGCGGCGACGCTGGTGGCGGCGGCCTGTTTGAGATGGGGATTTCCCAGCGACCCCACCACCGGG
>JAWLFY010000001.1:0-75311 GCA_041685355.1 Pirellulaceae bacterium
CCCAGCACCGTCGGCTGACTGGCCTGGTACAGGTTGTTACAGCTCGCGTCTTGGCCCGGCCTCAATCGCCACGCCGCGACGGTCACCCCGTCGAACACCTCCGCGTCGGAACCCAGCAGGTCCGCCCGCTCCTGCGGGTCGCCCAGGTCACCGAACAACGGCTGCGACGTCCTCCCCAGCAATTCGAAACCGCCCGTGCCACGGTCGGACGGTTGCAACCGGAACGCCGACATCGCAACGATTAAAAACGCGGCGGCCGCCATCAAACCGATCGACAACGTGCTCCGGATCGGTTGCCGCGTCGCGCTCCGCGCCGCCAACCCCGTCATCGAAATCCGCCCAGCCGCGTCACTTTCCTCGCGACCACGATCGCCCTCCGTTCGGGCCGCGCTCGTCTCCGGACCCTGCCGACGTCGACTCAACCGACGGTGAATTTGCAGCATCGCCGCGATCAACAACAACATCCCGCCGCCGACGAATCCCGCCGCCGCCTCCTGGCCGCTCGCGGTCGCCCCGAACGCCGCGACCGACAACGCCGCGACTAAAACCGATCCGGCCGCGACATCGAGCCAACGCACGCCCCCCCTCGCCACGCGCCGACCTCGCTCACGACCCCGATGTGCGTCTTCCCTGTTGCCACCTTGATCCTTCCCCCGCGAGACGGTCCCCGCCGATGCCCCTTCACGACCCGACAACAACGTCTGCGCATCCGCTCGTAACAACGACCGAATCGTGACGCCGATCGTTACCAACGCGACCAGCCAACCCGCGATGACTCCCCCCAAAAGGCTCGCGACCGTCCAGTGGAACTCCAAGAACGGGACCGTCACCGCCCCGACCCACCACGTCCGAAGCGCCCACAACACCGCCGACGCGTAACCGAAACCGCCGGCCGCCCCGAGCACGACCCCGAACGCCGCCACCACGATCCCTTCCAAGAACACCAACGAGGCGACCCGACGCGGCGTCCAGCCCACCGCCATCAACGTCCCGAACTGTCGCACACGCTCGATCAACCCCAACCGGAACAACATCGCGATCAACATCACCGCCGCCATGATCACGAAGAAGCTCAGCGATAAAAACAACGCGTCAAACGGGGTCGTCCCCTGCGACGCCGCGAACTGCCGCTGCCGGACCGGGATCAGCGACCAACCGAGCTCCCCAAGCACCGGTTCGAGCGCGTCCCGAACGATCGACTCCATCGCCTTCATCTCGTCCGCACCGTCCGACCCATCGTCCGCACCGTCCGACCCATCGTCCCCACCGCCCGACCCATCCGAGCCGCCCGCGCCGGCGGCCGACGGGTCGATCCGCAAACTCGTCGTGTCGCCGAACCGGCTGCCGAACAGACGCCGCCCATCGGTCAACGGCAAGAACGCCTTCGGGGTCAGCCGATGGTTGTTCCAGTACTCGTCGTCCTCCGGCTCGATCTCGCGGTCCAGCGGGAACGGCAGATCCCAATCGCTGATCGACGCCTGGTCCGTCACCCCAGGGACCGTCGGCGTCAAATCGGGATCGTTGTAAACGGTCGGCCGCTTGTCGAACTCCGCCGCTCGCCGCCGAGTGTAGGGAGACGACGGTTCGGTCAACGGGACGACATCCGCCACCACGCCCCCGAACGTCCGTTCGACCTCACGCCCCCCTTCCACCTCCGGCTCGTAGTAAGCCACCCGCAGCGAATCGCCGACCGCCGCGCCGAGTCGTTCCGCGGCCCACGCGTTGAGCACGATCGGGACGGCTCGCGCGTCTCCGTTCGAACCAGACCCCGCCCCGTCCCGCTCGGCGGCGCCCTGACCGAAGTCGAGCGGTAACCCCTCGCTCGGCTCCGCCGCGGTCACCGTGCTGTACGGGACCGACGCGACGACCTCCCCGTCGCCATCGACCCGTTCGATCGCGTTCGCCAAGTACGTCAACAACGGGACCGCCGACCCCTCGGGCAACTCCGCGATCAGCCGTCGGACCGCGACGTCCGGCAACAGCAACCGATCACTCGTCAACGACACGTAGTCATAAACCACCTCCGGCTCGCCCGATTCCGGGGTGAACTCCCGCCGTACCCGCTGCAGCGACATCCCCAACGCCGCGATGTCGATCCGCAAATCGTCTCGCGTGACCCCCTCGCGCAGTAACAACGCGTTCGCTTGGCCGTCGCGGTCCAACACGTCGGCGATCGTCGCGCGAGCCACATACACGTTCATCGGGGTCGCCTGGCTCGGCTCGATCGCGAAACGCCCCAAACCGCGGTCGGGAACGATGTCCAACACCTCCATCCGCGGAAGCCCCTCGGACTGCACATCGCGCCGCCCGAGCGGGCTGTCAGCCGGGACCGCCCCCTCAACCGGTAACCGGAGTGTCACCTCGTCGCCGACCTCCACCCCCAATTCCGCCGCCGCCAACGCGTTCAACACGATCCCGTCGTCGTCCGGATCGGTCTTCGGTCGAACCTCGTCGACGCCCAAGTCCCAAAACGTCGGATCGCAACCGATGATCTGGACCGAACCGACACGCCGCCATCTCGCCTCGGGCCCGTCACCGCGAGCCTCGATCGAACCGCTCGGGAAATAAAGCAACGGCTCGATCCGGTCCCGGTCGGTGATCACCCCCTCGGCGTCGAAAAAAGTACCTGGGATCACCGCCGTGTCGACCTCGCCCAGACGCTCGACCGTCAGCGCCCGAAGGCTGCCCCGCATCGAATCCCCCACCAGCAACGCCCCGACAACCACCGCGGTCGCCGTCGCCACCCCCAACGCGACCGACGCGTTCACCCGCCACGCATGCCGCAGCCCGGCCTGCGCCATCCGCGAAAGACTCAGACCCTGGAAATCTCGATGAGCCTCATCCCGGCCCTCGCGATCCCCCTCGTCCAAAGAACGATCGTTGCCCCCACTCGCACCGTCCGCCGCTCCGTGTTCGCTCGTCATGTCCCGTTTTCGACCCCGTTAGAATGCCGCCCCAACCGTCCACCCTAAAGCGTAACGCGACAGCCACCGGCTCCGACAGAGCCTACAATCGGCCGCCCGCAACCCTCCCCTGACAAGGAACCGAGCAATGCCCGAACCGAACGAACTCATCCTCGTCATCTCGACCACCGAAACCCGCGCCGACGCGGAACGGCTCGCCGAAGCCCTCACCGAACGAAACCTCGCCGCGTGTGTGCAAATCGACGGCCCGATCCACAGCCACTATCGGTGGGCCGGCCAAGCACGCGTCAGCCCCGAATACCGGCTGATGATCAAATCGCGACACGCGGTGTGGCCCGAACTCCGCGAAAAACTCGCCTCGCTGCACCCCTACGACGAACCCCAAATCGTGATGCTCCCGATCGAAGCCACCACCCCCGGCTACCAAGCCTGGGTCGTCGAGCAGACGTCGTAATCGCCGCCGCGGCATCGGCCAGTCACTAAACTTCACGCTGCCAACCCTCCTCGCCGATCGAACCGTTGTCCCGACGCCGCCACTGCGTCGCCGTGGCTCCTTGTAGCGGCCTACGAGAACTTGCCAGACTTACACTCTTCATCCTCCCCCTCAAAGGATTCTTCCTGGTGTGCAGGCGATGGCGGATCGCACCCGACTTCCGATTTGACAGTTAAAGCCAGCCCTTCTTCCGAATGCTCTCGACCCCGAACGACCGCCCTTCCCGCGATTTCACATCAAGGCGACACAAAGTGGGACTCTCCAGCTAGTCCAGGCGTCCCCGGCGGAGTACCCTGAACGGCGTGAGGAGCGGGCTGTGATTCGACAGCTCCCAAGATCGATCGGGTCCCCTTTCCGGTGATTCCCTGTTTCCGAATCGGCTGCGACGACGGCGTTTTCCGCCGCGCGCTTTGCCTGACGCTGCTCGCCGTGTTGACGGTCGGGTTGGTCGGTCTGCCGATCCAGTTCTCCCCGACCGACACGCCCGACGGAGCCGTTGCCTCCGCCGCTGCCTCGGGTGAACGCTTCCCGTGCGAGGCGTCTGCCTGCGGGTGTCACTCGGCCGAGCGTTGTTGGGATCGCTGCTGCTGCCACTCCGACGCGGAAAAACTTCGCTGGGCCGCCGAGAACGGTGTCGCGCCCCCCGCGTTTCTCGTCCGTCGCGCCGCCGAATCGCCGGCACCCCCAAAGTGCTGCTCCCATCAATCCGCACCGACCCAGACGCTCGCCTCCGACTCCCCGTGGTCGCCGGCACGTGAGTCCGCGACCCGGCACGGGGCCAGGGAAGATCACATCGATGCCGATGACCCCGACGTGACCGCGAGCTCGCACGACTCACCTGCCGCGATCGCGTCCCTCCGTACGATCCGGCTCGACCAAGTCGCCAAATGCCAAGGCATCGAGCTGATCTGGACGCTCCTCTCGACCGTCACCGTCGAGAAGAACGGACCTCCCTCTTTCGCCGTCGACCCGCCCCGTCTCGGGAGCGAACAGGTCATCGACGAAACCGCTGACTCGATCGCGCAGCCGATCGATCCCCCCGTCCCCTGGATCGGATTCGCTTAAGCGATCCGCGAGGACGACTTCGGCTAGCCGCCGCGTCATGCCTGCTGCCGAACCCGCCCGGGGTCGCGTCACAGGTGCGCCGCACCCGTCGCCCGTGCCTGAGCAAGGCCCGGTCCGGGCTCGGACTGCGGTCGGACCCGTCGGCTTCCGACGAACCCGACACGCCAATCGCGTCGAGGTTCCTCCTCCCGAAGATCGCCCGCGGTCGCCCTCTTCGCCCTCACGCCGGGACCTCCAGTCCCGCTCCTCACACCAGCGTGGTCTCGGACCCCGCGTGGGGGCATTTTCATCACGCCGATGCCCCCCGACGCATCGGCCGAACCTCCCGCCATTGGCCCACCCCTGCCGCATCACCCCTGCCGCATCACCCCTGCCGCATCACCGGACGACTCCGATCCCGCGACCGTAACTCCGATCCCGCGACCGCGCGCGTCCCTGCGGCCCGACTTCGATCACCAGGAACATTCGATGAACAACGACCACCTTCACCCGACACCTCGAACTCCACTTGCCCCTCCTCCACGACTCCGTCGCCGGCGAAGGCGGACCGCGATCCCGTCCCCGCCCCGCCCCCGCACCGCGTTCACCCTCGTCGAACTGCTGGTCGTGATCGCGATCATCGGCGTTCTTGTCGGGCTGCTCCTCCCGGCGGTCCAAGCCGCCCGCGAAGCGGCACGGCGGATGAGTTGCAGCAACAACCTCCGGCAACTCAGCCTCGCCCTCCACAATTACGAATCGGCTCACCGTACGTTCCCATCCGCCGGTACGCTCGACGAAGATTTCTCCGTCCAAGCCCGCCTGTTGCCCTTCGTCGAACAGGCGAATCTGGAGAACCAACTCGATTATCGAGTCGCGGCGTTCACGGGGAACTGGAGCGGCAAACGGCCCAACCCGCGATTCGTCGACGCCTTCGCGACTCCCGTCTCGATCTTCCTCTGCCCCAGCGACCCCGCGCCGTCGCAATCGGTCGTCGACGTCGGTGGCGATCGGTTCCTCTACGGGGGGCTCAACTACATGGTCAGCTTCGGCAGCGGCCAACGGACCAACAACGACTTCCGCTGGCGGACCGATGGCCCGTTCTACCAATCCTCGCGAGTCGGCTTCCGCGACTTCACCGACGGGACGTCCAACTCGGTCATCCTTAGCGAAACCGTCCGTGCCGCCGGCGACGATCGCGTCCTCGCACCAGGCACGACCCCGCCCCGTCCGTACCAGCTGACGCTCAACGGCTCGGCCGGAACCAGCCCCGCGCTGAACTCCAGCCCCGGCGTGCAAGCCTCCGGGAGCCCCTGGTCCGCCTACACCGACGCCGCCGGGATGCTCTCCTCCCCCGACCTGGAAGCATGCTGGCCGGAGTTTACGAATTGGCGCGGCGGTTCGAGCCCCGCCATCCGCGGTCGCGGCATCTCTTGGGCGTTCTCCGGCGCGATCAACTCGATGACCAACGGCTACACGACCCCGAACCACCGCATCCCCGATGTCGTGACCCACTGGACCGGATACTTCGCCCCCCGCAGCTTCCACACCGGCGGGGCGCAAGTCGCGATGGGGGACGGTTCGGTCCGGTTCCTCGGCGACGGGATCGACGTCGCCACGCACCGCGGCATCCACAGTATCAACGGCGGCGAGGTGGCCACCATCGAGTGAACGTCGACCTCGCCACCAACCGGACGACCTTCAAGCTTTCCCTTGACGACCAAGCCCCGCTTTCAACCTCCCACGGAGAACCCCCCATGTCCCGCACCGTTCTTTCGATCGCCCTCCTCGTCTCCACCCTGCTCCCCGCGACGGCCCACGACGTTTGGCTGCAAGTCAACACGCCGGTCGTGCGGACGGGGGAACCGGTCCAACTCGATTTGAGACTCGGCAATCACGGCAATCACCACCGCGACTTCCGACTCGCCGGCCTCGTGTCGCTCGACTCGCTTTCCCTCGACCAGCAAGCTCCCGACGGTGACATCACGGATCTTCGCGGCGAAATGTTCCCCACCGCGATGGCCGAACGTGAAGGCTACTGGGCGACGATACGAACCCTCGATCGCCCTGGCGTTCACCGGTTCGTCGTCGCCCGAGACCAGGTCATGGACCACGGCCGAACGGTGCGCAGCGTGCGGACCGCGCAGTGCTACGTCCTTTGCAGCGATTCGCTCGATCACCCCCGGCTCGAGCAATTTCCCCACGCCGAACCGCTCGGCCTGCCGTTCGAACTGACCCTCGAAACGTGTCCGTTCCGCGAAACCGCTGTCGGACAACCGATCCGGGTGCAGGTCCGCCACGGCGGTAAGCCGAAGCCCGACGTCGTCGTCAGCTTCATCCCGTTCGGCGCGGAACTGCAAGGGGAATTCGACCCCGACTATCAAGTCCGCACCGACGACGAAGGACGCGGCACGTTCGTCCCCCGAGAAGCGAACCTGTTTCTCGTCGTCGCCCGACACGACGCCCCCGACGAAGCGACCAGCGACTACCAGTCGACCAGCTACTCCGCCACCGTCACCCTCCACGTCCCCGCCAAGAACACCCTCGTGACCCCGTAGCCGACCGAACCCCGTAGCCGAACTCGTGCAGAGTTCGGACGCGTCACCTTGCACGCACCCCCGTCGGAATTCTGCACGAATTCCGCTACGCGTGCCGTCCGCGGCCGACGCGCGATTGCCGACGCGCCGAGAACGGACGCGACGCCCTATAATGACCACCGCTAACGTCAACTCACGCTCGCCGTGATCCCACGCGAGTTTCCCACTCTCGACGACATGCTGTCACCCCACACGTCACCCGCCAGCGACGAGGATCCCCCTTCAACCGGAGCGACCGACTCCGATGGAACCGCAAGCCTCACCGCTCACCTCGACCGGACTGTTGATCCTTCGCATCGGGATGGGCGGCTACATGCTGACTCACGGCTGGGGCAAGCTGCAAACCTTGCTCGCCGGCGATTCGGAAGCGTTCGCCGACCCGATCGGGGTGGGCGCCCCGATTTCGCTGGTGATGGCCGTGTTCGCCGAGGTCGTTTGCGCCGTGCTGCTGATGCTCGGACTGCTCACGCGATTGGCCGCCGTGCCGCTGGTGATCACGGTGGCCGTGGCCGCATTCATTGTCCATTCGGCGGACCCATGGACCTCCGCCGGCGCGGCCGAATTGTTCCGAGCCGGTGAGGTCGATTTCCCGAAGAGCCGAGAGCCCGCGTTGATGTACCTGGTCGCGTTTCTGACGCTGATCTTCACCGGTCCCGGCGAGTACTCGCTCGACGCCCTCATCCGCCGCCGCCGCACCGCCAAACCGGACGGCACCGCCGGCGATCAAACGGCTGACGCGTAAGCGTCTGAGCCGTCTGCACGTCAACCATGGCGAAGGCCGATCGGAGCCTAGATCCCCACCAACTCCCGCGCCGCCTTCCGATCGGCACGGTACGCCGCGATACACTCGTCGATCAAATCTTCGCGGCGATGATCGATGTACTCCATGTGCAGCGAAACCGGGACCTCCAACCCACAATCCCGAACGGCCTCGAACAGCTTCGGGTTTACCTGCCCCGTCCCCAGCGGCACGTTCTCGACCTTGCGGCCGATCCAATGAAAATCCTTTAAATAGATCCCGCCGATGTGCGGACGGATCATCGCCCAGTCCAACGGCCACCCCATCCCGGCCTCGACCGTCGCGTGGCGAACGTCGTAGGCGACGGAGATCCCTTCGCCCGAGATCTCGTCGAGCATCTGCCGGAGGTCCCACAGCGGCGCCCCGAAATAACGGTTCCCGGCGTGGTTCTGATACAGCCCGGTGATGCCCAGCGAACGGTTCATCTCCGCCAACCGCTCGGCCTCGCGGGTGAACGCTTTCAACTGCGGCAAGATCGGCTCGCCCAAGTCGTATCGGTAGTAACCCATCCGGTAGTGTTTCACGCCAAGCCTCGAGGCCGTCTCCAGCACGTCCTCCGCGTGCGGCGAATCGGGCGAGTTGATTCCGGTCGTCATGATCACGATCCGCCGGTCCCGACGATCGAGCGCCTCGACCAATTCCGGCAACCCCCGTTTGACGTCCGCCGGTTCGACCTGGCCGCCATCGCGAATCGTCGCCTCGATCCCGGCGACGTCCAGTTCAACCAACAAGTCCGCGAGCGTCTCGTTCGACAACCATTGGAGGTGTTTTGCGAAGACGCACAATGGCCCCGGACGCTTCCCCGTTGACTCCTCCGCGACCCCCGGTCGCGTCCCGGCCAACGCCCCAAGCCCCGCCGCCATGCCTCCCGCCAACACCGCCCGTCGATCACATCGCATCGTCGTTACGCCTCTGTCGTGATGTTTCTTCCACCGTTCATTCGAACCGGCCATCATAGCCCAACCGCTCAGCGGATCGTCGGCCCTAGCCGGTAAACGGTGTCCGACGTGATCCCCGCTTCACGTATCCGTTCCGCCACCCGAGCGATCTCGTCCGCCGGCAATTTCACCAGCGGGTTTCTGACGTGGGCCGCGGGGAATCGTCCCAGCATCACGAGCGCTTCCTTCATCCGGTTGTGCATGTCGACCCACGGCTCCGAATAAAACGCCCGCACCGTCGGCTCGAGCCGGTCGTTGACGCGGCGGGCGCGCCCCAAGTCTTCCGCCCGGATCGCTTCCAGCAAGGCGACGTGCAGGTCGGCCACGACGCTGCCGGCGCCCGACAAAATCCCGTCGCACCCCAGCACCAACGACCCGAGCAGCCAAGACGAATGCGTCGTCAACACCTTCACCGGTCGGTCGAGCGCGTGCAACGTGCGGATTTGCCGCTCGTGAAGCGGCGGGTCGTGACACCAATCCTTGATCGCGACCACGCGCGACACCTCTTCGCACAATCGGACGAGCGTCTCCATCGGATAGCCGAGGCCGCCGCCGAGCGGGTACTGAAACAGCACGATCGGCAACTCGCTCGATGCCGCGATCGACTCGACGAACCCCATCGCCATCTCGGGGCGTTGCTGGCCGCCGAGCGCGAGCACGTCGCTGGGAAACACGAGCAACGCGTCGGCGCCCGCCCGTTCGGCGGCGCGGGCGATCTCCGCGGCCCGCCGTCCGCCCGACGCGATAACCCCGCTGACGATCGCCGTCCTGCCGCCCAACTCATCGGTGGCAATCTCTAGCACCCGTCGCTGTTCATCCGTACTCAACGCGTGCACCTCGGCGGCGTGCCCGTTGACCGTGATCGCCGTGACGCCATCGACCCCCGCCAAGTCTCGCAGGTGTGCCCGAAACGCCACCTCGTCGATTTCGCCGGTTTGGTCAAACGGAAGCAGGCACGCCGGGATCACCCCGGTCGGTTCGAATCGCATGTTGAGGGTTCCTCGCGGTCACCCCCGCGAGCCCCCGGAGGCGGATAGCCCCCACGAGCCCTCAGAGGCGGATAGCCCCCACGAGCCCTCAGAGGCGGATAGAATCGAATCTCCCCAACATGCCGGGAGTACCGATGCCCGTCCATCCCCAACCGGCCCCCGCGATTGGTGCGGCCCCGATTGCCCAGGCCCTGCTGCTTCCCCTGTTCGCATTTACTGTTCACGGCGTCGCTCGTCACGCCCACCGATACGGATCAAACATGTCTCGCTTGATGCAAAGCCCGTCGTTCCGTGTCGCGTTCGCGATCTCGCGTGTCGCGGCCGCGATGTTGATCGCACTCGCGATCGGCGGGGTCGCCCACGCGCAGCACGACGGACAACGGAACGCGGTGCAGCAAATCGCCCGATCGAAACCGGACGCGGCGGCGAAACGACTCCGCGAGAAAGGGCTCGACGACGTCCCCGAAACACGCTTCGTCGAAATGCTCAGCCTGCTCGATCAGGACCGCCCCGAAGAGGCGCTCGCGAATGCGAAGCAAGCGGTCGACGCCGGATTGCCGATCAACCGGCTCGTCGCCGGGCCGCGCCAACTCTTGGACCGCCTCCACGCGTTGCCCGAGTTCCGAAGCTGGCTCGAGGACGTCGCCCCGCCCCCGCTCGTCCATGGGCCGATGGTCGGGTCGGTCACCGACCGTTCCGCGTCGTTCTGGATGCGAACCGCCGACGCCATGCCGGTGACCGTGTCGCTGTGGCCCGCTGACGCGGACGACGACGCCGCCGACGACGACGCCACGCCGGCCGCGACCGCCTCGGGGGAGACCTCCCGGGAGCTCGACTTGACCGCGATCGTCACCGTCGACGGGCTGCAACCCGATACGACCTATCGATACGCGGTCGAAGTCGATGGAGAGACGATGGAGCTCGAAAGCACCCGCTTCCGGACGTTCCCGTCGCAACGCGGACCGGGAAAGTTTGCGGTCGCGTTCGGCGGCGGCGCCGGCTATATCCCCGAGTGGGAACGGATGTGGGACAACATCGCCACGTTCGATCCGATCGCGATGCTGATGCTCGGGGATAACGTCTACATCGACGACCCCACACATCCGCTCACGCAAGATTACTGCTACTACCGCCGGCAAAGCCGTCCCGAGTGGCGGCGGCTGACCGCGTCGCGGGCGATCTATTCGATCTACGACGACCACGACTTCGGTGACAACGATTGCATCCCCGGCCCCGACCGCGATCGGCCCGCGTGGAAACGGCCCGTGCTGCAGACGTTCCGAAATAACTGGGTGAACCCGGGCTACGGCGGCGGCGAGGCCGACCCCGGGTGTTGGTACGATTTCCGCATCGCCGACGTCCACTTTGTGATGCTCGACGGACGCTACTACCGCGACCTGGAATCGAAGAGCATGCTCGGCCCGGTCCAGAAGAAATGGCTGCTCGATACGCTTGCCGACAGCGACGCGACGTTTAAGGTCATCTGTTCTCCTGTCCCGTTCACACCCGGGATCAAGCCGGGCAGCAAGGACCCGTGGGACGGTTACCCGGAGGAACGGGAGGAGATCTTTCGGTTCATCGAGAGCGAATCGATCGAAGGGGTCTTTCTCGTCGCCGCCGACCGTCACCGCTCCGACCTCCGTCGCATCGATCGCCCCAACGGCTACACGCTGTACGAGTTCGAAAGCTCGCGGCTCACCAACCGGCACACGCACAACGTGGTCAAGACCGACGGTTTGGTGTGGGGTTACAACGAAACCTGCTCGTTCGGGTTGATGTCGTTCGACACCTCCGCCGACGACCCGGAGGTCACGTTCACCGTCATCGACATCGACGGCAACCGGCAAGCCACCCACACGCTCCGCCGAAGCGAGTTGCAAAAGTAGCCGGACTCGCAGAAATCGGACTCGCAGAAATCGGTTGTTCCGCTCTAGGCTCTGTCTCAATCCCGCGTGAGGACCGCCCATGTCACGCCACGCCGTGACCGCCGCCTTCTTCTTGATCGTCCCGATCTTCTTGATCGTCCCGATGATCGCCGCGCCGTACGCCGCGGCGGATGACGGCATGATCGACTTCGAGACAGAAGTCGCGCCGATCCTGGCGGAACATTGCGTGCGATGTCATTCCCCTGGGAATCGTCAAGGCGACGTCTCGCTCGCGACGTTCGACGACCTGGAACTGCTCGGCTACGTGACCGCCGGTGAACCCGACGCCAGCTACCTCATCGACCTCGTCCGCGGCGCCCCGGGCGAGCCGCCAGAGATGCCCGCCGAAGGCCCCCCGTTGTCGGACGAGCACGTCGCCACGTTGCGGGCCTGGGTCGCCGCCGGTGCCAACTGGCCCGACGGGACCGAGGTCCGACAGCGGTCGAAGGCGGACGCCACGTGGTGGTCCTTTCAACCACTCGCCGAGGTGACGCCCCCCGCCGTCGAGCAACCGCCGCCAGGATCCCAATGGCCCCCAGGCTGGGACGTCAACCCGATCGACGCGTTCGTCGCCGCCCGGCTTGCCGAACAAGGGCTGACACCCAACCCGCCCGCCGATCGACGCGAGTTGATTCGGCGAGCGACTTACGACCTGACCGGATTGCCTCCAACACCCCAACAGGTCGACGCGTTTCGACGCGACCCCCACCCACGCGCCTACGAACGGCTGATCGATCGGCTGTTGCAATCGCCTCGCTACGGCGAACGATGGGGACGACACTGGCTGGACGTCGTCCGCTTCGGCGAGAGCAACGGGTTCGAACGGAACGTGGTGATCAACACGCTGTGGCCCTTCCGCGATTACGTCATCCGGTCGATCAACGAGGACAAACCGTTCGACCGGTTCATCCGCGAACATCTCGCCGGAGACGTCCCGCCCCATGCCGATGCTGACGGCCGAGTCAATGATGACAGCCGACTCGATGACCACGCCCCAATCGACGAACACGGCAAACACGAACGTTCCGACTCCGTCGCCCCGGACGTCGCCGTCGGCACGGCCTTCCTGGTCGCGGGCCCCTACGACGACGTCGGCAACCAAGACCCGGCGCAAGCGGCCCAGATCCGTGCGAACACGATCGACGAGATGATCGGCGCCGCCAGCCAAGCGTTCCTCGGGCTGACGGTCGGCTGTGCCCGATGCCACGACCACAAGTTCGACCCGATCACGCAACAAGATTACTACGGCCTCTACGCGACGTTCGCCGGCGTGCGGCACGGCGCGGTGCCCCTCGAAACGCCGGACCACAAGGCCGCTCGCCAAGCCCGGCTCCAACCGCTCAACCGTCGCAAGTCCGAAGCCGAAAAAGCCCGCAACGAACTCGAACGTCGCGTCCTCGCCCGGGCGAATGAACGGATCGAGGAGTTCGAATCGCGGTGGACGCGTCCGCCGGTGGATCGGACCGGCACCGAAGAAACCTTCCCGCCCGTCACGGCCAAGTTCGTACGATTGATTAGCGAGGCCCGCGACACCACCCCGACCGTCGCCGCGGGGTTCCGGATCGACGAGTTCGAGATCTGGAGCGCCGATCCCCGACCGGCCAACGTCGCGCTCGCCTCCGGCGGTGCCGTCGCCCGAGGACGCGCGCGGCAGATCGAAGATTTCCCGGGTGCCTACGGTCCCCAACTCGCGATCGACGGCAAACTCGGTGCCAGGTTCATCTCCGCCGGCAACGACCTGACGATCGAATTGCCCGCGCCGACCCGCATCGATCGCGTCTTCTTCTCCAGCGCCCGCGGCGAGGAGACGTCGGGCCAACCGAAGTTCGTGTTCGTTGGCGAGTACCGCGTCGAAGCCTCCGAAGACGGAAAGACGTGGACCGAGATCGCTCACGGTCGCGACCGCCGCCCGGTCACCGAGGCACACCGTGATCGACGGATGCTCGCCGCAGAATGGACCGATGACGAACGCGCCGAGCGACAACGGTTGACCGAAGAGATCACGCAGGCCTCCCGCGAAATCGCTAAGGTCCCTTCCCCGCCAAACGTCTGGATCGGAACGCGAAACGCAAGCGACGCCAAGGGACCGTTCCACGTCTACCTCGGTGGCGATCCACAGAAACGAGGTGAAGAGGTCACCCCCTCCGGGCTCTCGGCACTGGACCCCCGCGGCGATCAACTCCGCTACGAGCTTCCCGCCGACACCCCTGAAGCACGGCGAAGGCAACAACTCGCCCAGTGGATCACGCACCCCGACAACCCGCTCACGCCCCGCGTGCTCGCCAACCGACTGTGGCACTATCACTTCGGGACCGGAATCGTCGACACCCCCAGCGACTTCGGATACATGGGCGGACGCCCCACGCACCCCGAACTGCTCGATTACCTCGCGACCCGACTCCGGTCGTATGGCTGGAGACTCAAGCCGATGCACCGGCTGATCATGACGTCGCAAGCCTACCGTCAATCGTCCCGACACCGCGCCAACGCCGCGCGAGTCGACAGCGACGCGCGATACCTGTGGCGGTTCCCCCCACGTCGGCTCACCGCCGAGGAAATCCGCGACACGGTCCTGTCGATCTCCGGCGTGCTCGACCTGTCGATGGGAGGCCCCGGGTTCCGGCTCTACCGGTTCATGCAAGACAACGTCTGTACCTACGAACCTCTCGACCGTCACGGACCCGAAACCTATCGGCGAGCCGTCTATCACCAGAACGTTCGGGCCTCGGTCGTCGACCTGATGACCGATTTCGACCAACCCGATTGCGCCTTCTCCGCCCCCCGCCGCGCCGAAACGACGACGCCGCTGCAGGCATTGACGATGCTCAATCACGACTTCACCCTCACCATGGCGGACACGATGGCCGCGAGAATCTCCGAAGAGGTCGGTCACAAGCCCGCCACGCAGGTCCGCCGGGCGTTCCGACTCGCCTACGCCCGCGACCCCGAACCCGACGAAACCGATGCGTGCGTCGAGCTGGTCCGCCGACACGGGTTGGCCGCCCTCTGCCGTACGTTGTTCAACACCAGCGAACTGATTCACCTCACACCATGACTCGCCCCACACCATGACTCAACGCGAATCTCCGGAGCCGAACTTGAACGTCCACGAATTGACCCGGCCACAAACGACCGCCCCGCAGAGACGCTACCGGGATCGACGTTTCGCCCACCGCCTCGTGTTCACACTGATGGCGATCCTGGTCGCCGCGCCGACCGTCCGTTCCGCGGAACCCGATCAAGCAAACCATTCGGAAGCCACGAAGCATGTCCGGCTGCTCACCGTCGGCAACAGCTTCACCCGCAACGCGAACCGCTTCCTCCCCGATCTCGTCGAAGCGGCCGGTCACAAGCTGACGCACGAGACCCTGCTGATCGGCGGCTCGCCGCTCGAATTGCACGCCGAGAAGGCGCTCGCGTTCGAACAAGACCGCCAACACCCGCACGGCCGGTACGCCGGAGGCAAAAGTTTGCAGGAATCCCTGCTGGCCGACGAATGGGATTTCGTCACGATCCAACAAGTCAGCATGCGGAGCCACGACATCGATACCTACCGTCCGCATGCCGGTCGGCTGGCAGGCCTGATCCGCCGCTACGCGCCACAAGCCCAACTGCTCGTCCATCAAACTTGGGCGTATCGTGTCGACGATCCGCGATTCGGCAAGGAATCGACCCCGCCCGGCGAACCGGCGACCCAGGAAGCGATGTACCGCGGGCTGACCGACGCCTACACCAAGATCGCCGAAGAACTCGGTGCGAAACGGATCCCCGTCGGTGACGCGTTCTTCCGCGCCGACACCGATCCCAAGTTCGGCTACCGCGTCGACGAATCGTTTGACGTTACCACGGCGGAGCACCCCGCCTTGCCCAACCAGTCACGGTCGCTGCACGTCGGTTGGCGCTGGCAGAAACGGGGCGACACCTGGAAACTCGGGATCGACGGACACCACGCCAACGACGCCGGCGAATACCTCGGCGCGTGCGTTTGGTTCGAATCCCTGTTCGGCCGAAGCCCCGTCGGAAACCGGTTCGTCCCCGAAGGCCTCGATGCCGAACACGCCCGTTTTTTGCAACTCGTCGCCCACCAAGCGGTCCAGGACGCGAACGACGCCCCGCAGGGCGTCGCCGACGGCACACCCCCGGCTTACGACGACCCCGATCCGCAACGCTACAAGTTGCAGGCCCGCGCCAGCGAGATCGACCCGCGGACGAAGGAATACCCGGAGATCAACTTTGTCTTCGAAAAAGACGGCAAACCCCAGGACGTCGAACGGGCCTCGGTCGACACCCGCGTCGCGCCCCAGGGCAAACTCGTGATCTGGTTGATGGGCTACAACAGCGGCCTGTTCGAGCGGCTCAACGAGTCCGGGCTGCACGCGATCCAGGTCAGCTACGCGAATAAGTGGTTCGGGATCCTCTGCCGCCCACAGCCGAGCGACATGTATGCCCGCGGCCGAGTCCGTTTGGAAGCGGCCACCGGCGAAGACTTCAGCGACGAACTCGATTTGCAAAAACCGGACGGCGCCGCCGAACGGGCTCTGCAGTTCGTGAAGTGGTTGGCAAAGGAGAACCCGCAAGGGCGTTGGGACCAATTCTTCAGCGACGACGGACGGCGGCTCCGATGGGACAAGGTGATCATCTCCGGCAGCTCCCACGGATCGACCACCTCCGCCCGCTTCGCCAAGCATCAACGGGTCGGCCGCGTCGTGATGCTGTGCGGCCCGCGTGACCAAGACCAGGACTGGCAAAGTCTCCCCTCGGCGACGCCGGAAAACCGCTACTTCGGGTTCACCCACGTTCTCGATGGCGGTTGGACGGGCGACCATTACTGTCGCTCATGGGAGATGCTCGGGATGCATCAGTACGGGCCGATCGTCAACGTCGACGATTCCGAACCGCCCTACGAAAACTCGCGACGGCTGATCACCGCCGCGGACGTCGGCGGCGACGCCGGCCGCGCCCACTCGTCGGTCACCCCCGGCGGGTCGTCCCCCAAACAAGACGACGGAACCCTCCTGTTCGACCCGGTGTGGAAATACCTCTACACCCACCCCGTCGATCAAGTCGGTCAGCCGACCGAAGAAGACCCCGACTGCCTCCGCGACCACGTCCGCTAACGGTCTAAAAAGGGGAAGGGGGTAGTTTTGGCGTCTGCACGAGATTCGCCTTCGACTGCGACCGGGTTTCAAGGAGTTGATCGATGCCACGACGAAAAAGGGCCGACGAGGTCGGGTGCCTGTATCACGCCCTGAACCGAGGCAACGGCCGGGGCGAGATCTTTCACAAGCAAGCGGATTACCTGGCGTTCCTGCGAGTGCTCGACGAGGGGCTCGGCCGCTATCCGGTCGATTTGCTTGCCTTCTGCCTGTTGCCCAATCACTGGCACATGGTTCTACGGCCCCGGAAGGACGGAGCGATGGGGCGGCTCATTGGTTGGGTCACCGCCACGCATACGCTGCGGTATCATGCGCACAATCACACCGTCGGCGGCGGGCACGTTTACCAAGGTCCGTTCAAAAGCTTTCCCGTCCAGGATGACGAACACTTCCTGACCGTGGTGCGCTACGTCGAACGCAACGCCCTGTCAGCCGGACTTTGCCGCCGGGCGGAGGATTGGCCCCACGGGAGCCTGCACCGCTGGGCGAAAAAGTGCGATCGTGACCCGAAGTTGCTGACGAGCTGGCCGATCCGACGTCCGTCCCGCTGGGTGGCCCGGGTCAACGATGCGCTATCGGCGAAGGAACTAGACGCGATCCGGCTATCGGTCCGCCGAGGCCGTCCCTATGGCGACGAAACCTGGACCGAATCGACTTGCGAGCGGACGGGACTCTGGTCCACGCTCCGACCGGTCGGCCGACCCTCCAAGCGTCCACGCGAGCGCGTCCAGTCGGTTCCAGCGTGACTCGCACGCGAAACTACCCCCTTCCCCTTTTTGGGTTGAACTACGCGATCAGGTCGTTGATGACGTGACCCTTGACGTCGGTGAGCCGCATGTCGCGGCCGCCGAAGCGGAAGGTTGATCGGGTGTGGTCGACTCCCATCAGGTGCAGCATCGTGGCGTGCAGGTCGTGGATCTCGAGCCGGTTCTCGACCGCCTTGTAGCCGAACTCGTCGGTCGCCCCGTACGTCGTTCCCTTCCGCACGCCGCCCCCGGCCATCCAGACCGTAAACCCGAACGGGTTGTGGTC
Source organism: Pirellulaceae bacterium (assembly GCA_041685355.1). Taxonomy (GTDB): domain Bacteria; phylum Planctomycetota; class Planctomycetia; order Pirellulales; family Pirellulaceae; genus JAWLFY01. The sequence goes on from JAWLFY010000001.1 coordinate 17,895, forward strand.
CCGCCCGTTGGCACCTTGCGCGAACGGGGTCCGTCCGAACTCGCCCGCCCACACGACGAGCGTCTGCTCCAGCAGCCCACGCCGTCGCAGGTCGGTTAGCAGTCCCGCGATCGGTTGATCCACCGCCAACGCGTTTCGCTCGTGCCCCTGTTTCAGATCGCTGTGCTGGTCCCAGCGGTCGCCTTGAACCTTCGGGCACGTGAGCTCGACAAACCGAACCCCTCGCTCGACGAGCCGCCGGGCGATCAGACATTCCGCGGCATACGTCCGGGTCCCATCGAACGACGCGTCCAAACCGTAAAGTTCTCGCGTCTCCGCCGATTCGGCCGACAAGTCCATCAACTCGGGGACGGCGATCTGCATCTGGTACGCGAGTTCATGGTTGCGGATCGCCGATTCGAGGCTGTCGTGATCGGCGTACCGTTCCAGATTCTGGTCATCGAGCTCGCGGACGAGCGCGAGCTTCCGCGATTGGGCCGCATCGCTCGACCCGGGGGCTCGGATGTTGGCCACGCCCGACCCCGCCGGCTTGAACACCGACCCTTGGTAGCTGGCGGGAAGAAACCCGCTGCCGAAACAGTCCAGACCTCCCGGCGGGATCAGCCCGCCGTTAAGACAGACAAACCCCGGCAAATTCTCGCACTCGCTCCCCAAGCCGTAGTTGACCCACGCGCCCATGCTCGGACGCCCCTGAAACCCGCTGCCGGTGTGTAGGAAGTAATTCGCGAACGTGTGCTCAGGGAACTCGCTCGTCATCGACCGAATCACGGCCAACTCGTCGGCACACTTCGCGACGTGCGGGAACAGATCGCTGACGGGCAGTCCCGACTCGCCGTATCGACGAAACTCCCAAGGGCTGGCGAGCAACTTTCCGTTGTTGTTGAACTGCGTCGGCTCGACCTTGAACCGCGCCCCAGGATCCTCGCCGTTGTACTTATCCAGCATCGGTTTCGGGTCAAACGTGTCGACCTGAGACGGGCCGCCGTCCATATACAAGAAAATCACGTTTCGCGCCCGCGGGGGAAAGTGAGTCCCGTGTCCCGCCCGTGACCCACGATCGTCCGCTTCCCCCGACTCACCGGCAAACCCTCGATCGGACAACATCGCCCGTAGCGCGATCGCCCCAAAACCGCTGGCGGAACGGGACAACATCTCGCGGCGAGAAAGACGCCACGGAGAGAAAGCCGACGTCGGCCGGATAGAGGAATGATTCATCGCAGGAACAAATACTCTTTCGTGTTGAGCAGTGCGTGGGCGAGCTCACCCCAAACCGCGTCGTCATGGACATCGCCACCGCGATCGGCCGCCTCGGCGCGGACGAACCGCTCCGCCGCATCCAGCTCTCGTATCGTCGGCGGACGGCCGAATGTCGTCTGATAAAGCCACTCGATTCGACCCGTGATTTCGCCCGGAACACCATTCACGGCGCGGCTCCCAAGCCCCTTCGCACAATCGATCACGAACGGGTCGTTCATCATGATCAACGATTGGGCCGGGACGTTCGACACGTTCCGCCGCCCCATCGTGCTAAACGGGACGGGCATGTCGAACGCGAGCATGAATGGGGAGAGAAAGTTCCGCCGCACCGCGGTGTAGATCGATCGCCGGCCGTTCCCGTCAATCGGCCCGCTCTTAGGCGGCCGCCCCCGGCCGTCCATGAACGGGGTGAGATGGACCGGAACCGAAGGTCCGTAAAGCTGTCGATCGAGTTTCCCCGAAACGGCCAATAACGAATCCCGGATCGCCTCCCCCTCAAGCCGTCTCGGCGGGAGGTGATGCCAAAGTTCGTTCTTGGGGTCCTGCATCGCCGCATCGGGATCGGCCCGGCCCGACATCTGGTACGTCGATGACATGACGACGTCACGGATCGCCTGCTTGATCGATTGCCCGTCTTCGTCGAACCGGATCGCCAAGTGATCGAGCAGTTCCGGATGAGTCGGCCGCGCGCCGAGCACACCGAAGTCGTCGGTCGTGGGGACAATCCCGCGGCCCATCAGGTGATGCCAAATTCGATTCACGATCACGCGGCGGGTTAGCGGGTTGTCCGAGTCATTCACCCGCTGGGCGAGTTGAAGTCGGCCGCTGCCTCGGGTGATCTCAAGCGGTCGCTCGCCGTCGATCGCGGTCAGAAAACTCCGCGGGACCTCGGCCCCTGGGTTGGAGGCGTTTCCGCGGATCAGCAGTTGGCCCTCTTCGCCGCTGCCGTCGAGCATCGCCATCGCCAGCGGGGATTCGAGTTTCCGCTCGTCACGAAGCCGTTGCCGCCGGGCATACCAAACGCCGATCGCCTCGCCGACCGTCGAACCGTCCTCGAGCCGTGCATCTCGCCATCGGCCAGATTCGCCGATCGCGTCGGCGACGAGTTTCGCGAGCGCCGTCGCGTCCGGGTGTTCCGACAAGACGCCTCGTTCCCACGCTTGAATCGCCTCCCTCCGCCGCGACCGGTCCGCCGCAATCGGGGCGACCGTGTTCCCCGAAGGTCCTTCATCCGCAGAGGATCCCTCGACGATTCGAAACACTTCAAGCCGTTTCCCTTCGTCGGGCGTGAACTCCAGATGCAGCCGGTGACCCTGATACCGGGTCAAGTTCAACTTGATCCGGCGAACCCCGTCCGATTCGTCGGGCTCGACGCGGACGATCGTCTCGCCGTGCAGCGGTCCTGCGACGAGCCGGTGCGAATCGACACAGGCGACGATGTGGCCGGTGCCACGGAGTTCACACCAAACCTGACCTTTGGTGACCCGGAATGTTGGGGACCGAAGCGTCCGCCCGCTCCGTGGCAGGCTCTCGAGCTTCCCTCGGACGTTCGTCTTCGGCCCGCCGTGACTGACCAATCCGTCCCAAAACGGGTCGTTCACCGCCGAGCCACGCGTCGCGATCGAGACGGTCAAACGGTCGTCGCCGATAGCATTGCCGCCTTCCTCGGAGACCGTTCCACCGGCTGGGGCGACGAGAGTCATCTCGCCTGGACGACGGGGACGCGAGCCAAAGATCACGCCGTCTTGTCGATAACGTTCCGGTGGCAGAGTCCCGAAATCGACCAGCACCGAACCGCGGGTGCGGGTGTCCGGTTTCCCGGAGCGATCGCGTCCCGTCGACACCGGCGTCTTCGGCGATTCCTCCGGCCTCACGTTGGGTCCGTCCGAGTTGCCCGAGTCGTCCACGGGGCCACCGGAAACCAGCAGCGCGGAAGCGATCACGGGCCGCAGCCGTGTTTCGTACTCGCGATCGAGCGAATCGAGGGCGGCGGCGATCTTCCGGTTGTGATCGAGCGAATCGAACCGTACCTGGCGATAGTCGCTGCTTTGCAAGAACCCCGTCAACGCGTAGTAGTCGGCGGTCGAGATCGCGTCGAACTTGTGATCGTGGCATCGGGCACACGCGACCGTGACACCGAGGAACGTTTTCGAAAAGACGTCGATCATGTTGTCGAACCGTTCGGACTCGTCCTTACGAATGTCGACCGGCGAATGGACCCATTCACCCAAGTACCAAAACCCCGTGCCGAGTATCGATTCGTTGAACCCGCCATCGGGGTTTTGCCGCGGCCGCTCTAACAAGTCCCCGGCGATATGTTCCCGTACCAACTGATCGTACGGGACGTCGGCATTGAACGCGCGGATGACGTAGTCGCGGTACTGAAACGCGTTGCCCGCGTCGTCGTCGAATTCGTGGCCGCGGGATTCGGCATAGCGAACCAGATCGAGCCAGTGGCGGCCCCACCGTTCGCCGAAGTGGGGCGAGTCGAGCAACCGATCGACGACCGTCCCGATCGCCTCGTCCCGGTCACCCCGCATCGCCTCGGCGAGTTCTGTCGGGGTCGGCGGTAACCCGATCAGATCGAAGTACAGCCGCCGCACGAGCCCCCGCCGATCGACGGGCGGGGCAGGCTCCATCCCCGCCGCTTCCAGCTTCGCGAGAACGAAGCGGTCGATCTCGTTGCGGACCCAACCCTTTCGCTCAACCTTCGGCGGATCGGGATCGGTGATCGGCCGCCATACCCAATGGGATTTCTTCCGAGACGGCAAGTCGAACGAATCGGGGTGCTCGTCGGCACCGGGTTTCGCCTCATCCGGCCACGGCGCCCCCATCTCGACCCATCGCGCGATCGCCTCGATCTCGGTCGCCGCCAGCTTCCCCTTCGGCGGCATTTCGAACGACTCGTAGCGGACGGCTTCAACGAGCAGGCTTTCCTCGGGTTTGCCAGGTACGATCGCGGGCCCGGAGTCACCGCCGCGGAGTAGCCCCTCGCGGAAGTCGACACGGATCCCGGCCTGCGGCTCACCCGATCCCCCGCCGTGACACTCGTAGCAGTGTGTGACGAGCAGCGGCCGGATCTTCGATTCGAAAAACGCGATCTCGTCAGGCGTGGCGGTCTCCCGCGGGTTGGCCGATTCGTGCGGCGACGATGGCTCGGGAGCATCATCCGCAAACGCCGAACCCGCCGACATGACGTGGATCGCGAGGACGACGCCCAACGCCGCGAAGCAAACGCCGCCGCGAAGTCGGACTGAGTTTCGACCGAGTGCGGTGTGCTGCATCTTCACGGTGAATCCCTCCGGTACTTGTCAGGCCGATCCGACTCGACGACGTTACGAGTCACCCGGCTCGCGGCGTCGTAATTCACTCAGTCCACGAAGTCCGAACGGCTACTTTTTCTTCAGCGTCATCAGGTATTCGACGATGTCGATGAGTCCCTGCTGGCCGGTCGCGTGATGCAAATTCTCCGGCATGATCGACACCTCACTCTTCTTCATCATCTCGATCCCGTCGCGATCGATTTCGCGGTCGATCGCTTCGGCATCACGGATCACGACCTTGTCGTCCGTCTCCGACATTTTCAGCCCCGTGACGACTTGTCCCGAATCGAGCAGGACGACGTAGCCCTCATAGTTGTGGCTGATCCCGGCATTGGGATCGAGGATCGACGTGAGCATCGCTTCACGTGACAGCTTGCTACCGATCTCCGACAGGTCGGGACCGACTTCCTTTCCGAACCCGCCGACGATGTGGCAATTGCTACAACTGCCGGTCGTACGGAACTGTTTCAAGCCCGCCTCGACGTCCCCGCGGATGGCCGCGAGCTCACTCAGCGGCGGCAACGGCTCGCGGTTCGGTTGTTGCGGAAGCGGCAACAACTCCGCCGCCCGTTCTCGGACCGCGACGTCGTCGGCGGTAGCGAGCAAGCCGCCGGCCAACAGCCGGATATCCCCCGGCAGCGACTTCTCGGCCGCGTACTCAAGCAACCGAGCCCTGCCGAGGTTGCTCTTCGCCATCCCGCGGACGGCCGCGGCGCGGACCGCGTAGGGTCGCTCGGCGTCGCGGACGAGGTCGCCCAAAATGTTGTTGCTGCGACCGTTACCCAACGCCCCGAGGAGCGTCGCGGTGCGGGTCACGATCGCTTCGTCTTCACGGTTGACCAGTTCCCTGAGCCGACGCGGGCCTTCGGAACTTTCCGATAACATCCGCGTCGCCTCGACCGAGTCGGAATCGATCTCGCCGGCAAACATCACCCGCTCGATCGCTTCGGATGCCCCGTCGGGTCGGAACCGCCGAATCAGCGTCAGGTACTCTGGCTTTCCCTCGTGACGGTCGATGTGTCGTGCGATCGCCGCCTTGACGAACTTCGATTCGGCGAGCTCGCCGGAGGCCGCCCGCTCGACGGCACGGGCGACGATCGCGTCCGGCCGCGGCAAGTGTTCCGCCGCGGCGCCACGGTTCTCGCTCGTCCGCTCGCGTTGCCGCCGAATCAGCTTCGCGACCACGTCGTCGCGGACGTCCGGCGCGTGGTATTCGAGACTACGGAAGTAACGGTCGGTCTCCGCCAGCGGGATCGATTCGTTCGCGATGATCTCGGCCAAATGTTCGGCCGCCCGCGGCGCCCGCGTCCGCCACACGATGTCGCGTCCGGCCGGCGTGTCCCAGCGACCGTCGACCCGTTCGAGCCATGCGTCGTAGCACGCGTCGGCCCGCAAGTCGCTGCCGATCCCGAGCGCTTCCAGGTACCAACGGTCTTCGCCGTCATGGGCGGCGGCAAGCTTCGCCCACACCGCCGGCATGCCGTCCGAGTCGTCGAACCGAAGCGACACCGCCAACTCGCGACGGACCGCCGGCGACGGGTCATCCGCCGCAACCGCACAGCTCACCGACGGAACCAATCCGAGCTGGCGGGCAAGCCGGATCGCGGTGATCCGGATATCGGGATCGCGATCGGAAAGGGCTTCCCCAACGACCGATTCGCCCCGGCCTTCGATCTTGCCCAGCAACCACAGGGCGCGGGCCCGCATCCGAGGGTTCGGGTCGTCGTACAGAGCCCGCACCGCCGGTTCGGCCGACTCGCCCATTTCGTGAAGCGTCAACCAGGCCCGCGTCTGGACCGATCGCGCCGGGTTCCGCAGCGCCTCGGCTGCTCCCTGGGGCGTCGAGAAATCGAACTCGGGGACGCGGTACGCCACTCCGGGCGGCGCGATACGGAACAGCCGTCCGCGGTCGAGATCGCCTTGCCGGTGACCGCCGACGCCGGGGTCATACCAATCGGTGACGAACAGCGACCCGTCGGGGGCGACGCACACGTCAGCGGGGCGGAACCACGTATCGGTCACGCCCGTCATGATCGCCTCGATCGTCGCCGTATACCCCGCCCCGTCTGTCGTCGCCGGGTACGCCCGCACGACGTTCGGACCGGGGTCGCAGTGAATGATCTGGTCCCAGAACCGCTCGGGCAACAGCCGGCCTTCGTAGAAACAGATCCCGCTCGGCGAACCCGCGCCGGTTTGCAACAGGTTCGGGACCACGCCGGGGTCGTTGAGGTGCCAGTGGCGAAACGGGATCTCGTCTTCGAGCGTGATCCGGTCCTCCCGCCAACCCGCCCCGGTTAACTCGTCGCGATAGCCGTAGTTGCCATGCTCCATCACGAAGTTGATCCGCGTCCCGCGGTTGCCGTCGTCGTCGTTGTCGCTCTGCCAAAGCGTCCCGAATGAGTCGATGGTCGTCTCGTAGTTGTTACGAAAGTTGTGGGCGAGGACTTCAAAGTGGCTGCCGTCGAGATCGCATCGGAACGGCATCCCGCCGTAAAACGGGGACCCGTCGTCCACCACGGGGCGGCCATGAATATCGATCACCGTCTCGCCGTTGGCGTCTTTGACTTGGCCCCCGGTGTTGCCGAAGTTCCAGTACAGCTTCCCGTCGGGGCCGAACAGGAACGAGTGGGCGGAGTGATCGTGTTGGGGCTGCCCCGTCTCGGTAAACATCGCCTCCTTGCGGTCGGCAACGTCGTCGCCGTCTTCATCGATCAACCGCCAAACCGTCGGCGATGCCGACACGATCACCTCGGTCCGGCCGTCCCCGGGAAGGACACAGATGCCCATCGCCGAATCGATGTCGCGACCTTGATAGAACGTCTTGACCTTGTCCGCGACGCCATCGCCGCTGGTGTCCTCCAAGATCAAGATCCGGTCCCCCTCCGGTCGCGACCCCTGGTTGCGGCGATAGTTCATCACGTCGCAAACCCAGATCCGACCGCGGTCGTCGATGTCGAGATTCGTCAAACTCCGCAGCGTCGGTTCGCTTGCCACAAGCGTCGCCTGAAGGTCGTCCGGGACCAGCAACCCGTCGAGCGCGTTCGAAGAGGCGCGGGGATCGGTGTTGTCCCCGTTCGCATCGTCCCCGTTCGCATCGCCTCCGTTCGCATCGCCTCCGTCCGCGTCACGCGATTCCTCCTCGCCGCTTCCTTCGTCCCCGCTGGGGATCTGAAACTGTTCGGCGACGCGATCGGCCGAGAAGTTTTCTGGCGGGTCGTAGTCCTGGTTCACGAGCAATTTCGGCAGGTCGACCCGCTCGGTCTCCGAGCCGGACGGGGCGATCTCGTCGCCGGCGGTCCAGCGGATCGCGTTGGTCACCAGCCGCCGATACGGCTCGCTCGCCCAATTCCAATGGAAGTGGCCGCCGGTGAATCCGAACGATCGTCCCCCGTCGGATCGGTCATAGGTCCACGCGACCGTTTGCGTCTCCCCGGCGGCGACACTCTTCCGCACCGCCGGGTTGCCGCTGTGATGGCCGTCGGGACGACGCATCGTCGACTGCGGCGCCACGTCCGCCAGGATCGGGGTAACGCCAGAGTCCTTGAACCGCAGGTGAAAGTACCATTCGTCGTTGGCGGAAAACGGCTCGACCCCTCGGGTGATCGGGTGATCGGGGAGCGAATCGAACTCGGCAACCCAGTGCGGGTTGACGCTCCAGTTGATCTCGAAGTGGCCGCCAAGCAGGTCGAGCCAATCGTCACCCGGTTCACCCGGGACCATCTCGACCGCGTAGTGAATGCACACGAACCCTGCCCCGGTCGCCAACTTTTCACGAAGCGTCTCTCGGTGATCCATCGCGACATGCCGACCGCCGCCGTCGGCATAGATCACGATCGAATCGGCACGCTCGATCAGTTCCGGATCCTCCGGCCAGCCCCGTACCACGGTCGCCTCGATCTCCGGGCTGCTCGCCTCGAGCGACTCTTCCAAAACCTTGAGGCCCGCATAATGTTCGTGCGCCCCGAATCCATGGGAGGGTGGGCCGGCGATCATCAAGATTTCGATCGGGTCATCAGCCGACGCCGACGGGGCGAAGGCGACGCCCATCATCCAAGCCAACGCGGCGGTCGAGAACGCGAGTAGTCGGGGCATCGGGGCCGATCCTCTTTGGTCCGGGCGAAAGTCTCCCGCGTCGGGGAACCCGCATCGCGGGTTCGAACGGGAGCGAGCGGGCGGACGGCGAGACGAAACAGCGGCGTCTCGCAAGTCCTTTAGGGTGGGTCGTTCGGAAAACGATCCCCCTTAGTCTAACCGCCGTGGTCAGTCAGCACAGACCCGCGGTTTGACAACCCGGCAGTAGACCTCGGCCGTCCCGCGGGCCATCGAGACGTCCGAAAAGCTTTCGGCGTGACGCCGCGACGCCGACTCGGCCATGCCCCCCCAATCGTAGCAGCCCGTCACCAATTCCTCGATCCGCTCGCAAAGACTGACCGGATCACCCGGCTCGGCGAGCAACCCGTCGACGCCGTCGCGGATCGCCTCCGGGGTTCCCTCGACCCGCGTCGCGATCACGGGCAACCCCGCCGCCATCGCCTCCAAGACCACCATCGGGAGCCCTTCCCCGAACAGGCTCGGCAACACCAGCGCGTCGAGCCGCGCCAGTTCCGCCGAGATGTCATCGGTGAACCCGACCCGCTCGACCCGATCGGTTAACCGCAACCGCGCGATCCGGTTCGAGATCTCCGAGGAGTATCCTTCCGATTCGAACGGGCCGATGCAACGCAGCGCGACATCGTGACCGAACGTGCAAAGCTTCGCGATCGCCTCCAACGCGACCTCAAGCCCTTTCCGGGGTCGCATCAACGCGACCATCCCGAGCGTCCAACGGCCCCCAGGCACCGGTTCCGACCGACGCGATGGCCGAACCGACGGGACGCCGTTGTGCACGACCGCGATCCGCGCGGGATCGAAACCGCCGCGGACACAATCGTCCCGAAGGCTTTCCGAAACGGTGATCAGGCGATGACAGTTCTTCAACGCGAGACGCTCCACCGACGCGTTGAACCGGTTGCTCCAGCCACGCGTGGAGTCACGCCCGGCGGGGCTGTGGACGTGGTACACCCAGGGGACCCCGGACAACCGTGACGCCACCGACGCGATCATCGCGGTCCGCGGTGTGTGCGCGTGAAGCAGGTGGTAACCGCATCGGTCGACGAGGTCGCGGATCTGCCACGCGGGACGAAGGTCGAAACGGCCCCGCATCGGCGTCCGGTGGCAGCCGCCCCATTGCCCCGCGTGCCGCTCCAGCGCGTCGGCGTACCGTCCCGGTTTGACGCACGCGAAATCGGCCGCCACTCCGTACGCGGGAAGGCAGCGGCCGAGGTGAGACTGGACCCGCTCCGCTCCGGAAAAATGCTCGCCGTTGACGACGTGCAAGACGCGCGTCGTGATCGGCGGCGTCTCGGGAACGGGCCGAGTCTCGGGAGTCTCCACGGCCGGGGCCGAACTCGCCGTCGCTGACGATGAAACCACCGGCCCCGTTGACGGCACCACCGGCACGCTCGATGACACGTCAGACGATACCGCCTCGGGCGCATGGAGGATCGGGACGCCGGCCGCCGGCGGGGAGAACGAAGCGGAATCGGCGAGGGATGGGTCTTGATTCATCAGCTTGGGCCGGGACTGCGTGCCGTTCAGACAGCGAGGTCGGGCCGGAGACGACGTCAGGCCGGAAAAAACGGGTCGCTGCCTTAACTTGGGTCGCACGGCGGGTGCGGGGCGGCCAGGTTGCACCGGTCGGCGCCGGTGGACGTCGCGGCGTGTCACGTCGGAACAGTCGTGACGACGGTTCCGGTAACCCCCTGCTCATCCGCAGCCCCGCCCCATCCGCAGCCCCGCCCCATCCGCAGCCCCGCCCCTCCGCAACCCCGCGCCGATCCGCCCGACCTGTCCCCGTGGCGACTCGGTCGCGGACCCTGGGGCGGCCGGCGGGTGTCGGCTACATTGATGCCTCGTCACCCCCGAGTCCGAAATCGCCCCGCCAACCCGCTCTGATCTCCCTTGAAAGCCAACATCGTTCTGCTCCCCGGCGACGGGATCGGCCCCGAAATCGTCGAACAGGCCCGCGTCGTCCTCGAATCGGTCGCGTCCCAATTCGGTCACGAGTTCTCGTTCGCCTCGCACCAAATCGGCGGGATCGCCATCGACCAGACCGGCGACCCTCTGCCCCCCAAAACGGTCGAGGCGTGCCGCGGCAGCGACGCGGTGCTGCTCGGCGCCGTCGGTGGCCCCAAGTGGGATGACCCCTCCGCCGCAACCCGGCCCGAAGCGGGGCTGCTGAAGATCCGCAAAGAACTCGGCCTGTTCGCGAATCTCCGCCCGATCAAGCTGTTTGACGAACTGGCCGACGCGTCGCCGCTGCGACGCGACATCGTCGAAGGGACCGATATCCTCTTCTTCCGCGAACTGACCGGCGGGATCTACTTCGGCGAGTCCGGGAAAACGGGCGAAGGGGCCGAGGCATCGGCGTTCCAGGTGATGCGGTACAGCGTCGCCGAGGTCGAGCGGATCGTCCGGCTCGCCGCCCGCGCCGCCCAAAGCCGCGACAACTACTTGGTCAGCGTTGATAAGGCGAACGTGCTCGAACCGAGCCGCTTGTGGCGGCGTGTCGCCGCGCGGGTGATGGCGGACGAGTTCCCCGGCGTCCGCTATGAAGTCGTCCTCGTCGACGCGATGGCGATGCACCTGATCAACCGCCCCGGCGACTTCGACGTCGTCGTCACCGGAAACCTGTTCGGCGACATCCTCACCGATGAGGCGTCGATGTTGCCCGGGTCGCTCGGAATGCTCCCCAGCGCGTCCCTCGGCGACGGCGGTCCCGGACTGTTCGAACCGATCCACGGGTCGGCCCCCGACATCGCCGGCCGCGGCGTCGCGAACCCGCTGGCGACGATCCTCGCCGCCGCGATGCTCCTCCGTCACTCGCTCGGGCTCGAACGCGAAGCGGTGGTCGTCGAATCCGCCGTCGCCGCCGCCCTCGCCGACGGGCTGCGGACCGCCGACATCGCCCGCGGGGCGAAATCGATCGGCACCGAAGCGATGGGGGCAGCGGTCACCGAACGGCTCCGTGGTCCCGCCGCCATGGCGACCCCGCCGGAGCGTCGCGACGAGGGATGATCGAAACCTGGGTCGGCCAGCTGATCGACACCCCCGACCTGCCGGATGGGGCGTGGCTGACGACAGGGACCTACCTGTTGCTGGCGGTGATCCTCGTCGCGCTGCTGATCGCCACCGCCGTCGGCCAAGTCCTGGCACGACGCGAAAGCCTCGGGATCGAGTCGGCGCTCGTCCACCGATTCAACGTCAAGATCCGCGTCTGGTGGACCATGACGGCGATCTTCGTGCTCGCGTTCCTGCTGCACCGGATCGGCGTCGTCGTGCTGTTCTTCCTCGTCTCTTTCTGGGCCCTTCGTGAATTCATCTCGATGACCCCGACCCGCCGGGGTGACCATCGGACGCTGTTCTGGATCTTCTTCATCTTCACCCCGCTGCAGTACATCCTGATCGGGCTCGGAAGCGAATACTACGACTACTACAGCATCATGATCCCGGTCTACGCCAGCCTCTTCATCCCGGCTCGGGCGGCGATCGCGGGGGACTACAAACGGTTCCTCGAACGGAGCGCCAAGATCCAAGCCGGACTGCTGATCTGTGTCTACTCCCTCAGCCACGCCCCCGCCCTGCTCGACCTGACCCTCGTCCGCACCGGCGGCGAGCCGTGGCGGGGGAGCAACGTCAGCTTGTTGGTGTTCTTCGTGCTCATCGCCCAACTGTCACTCGTCCTCGAACGGGGTTGGGGGAAACTCGCCGGACGTCATGTGATCGCCGAGAAAATCAACGCCTCGCGAACTTGGGAAGGGATCTTCGGGTCGATGGTCACCACCGGGCTGATCGCCGCGGTTTTCTACTGGGCGACCCCCTTCTATCCTTGGGAAGCGGGGATCATGGGGGCCGTCGTCACCGTCATGGCCGGCGCCGGAACCCTCACGATGAGCGCGATCAAACGTGACCGCGGCGTTCACGACACCGGCACCCTCGTCCAAGGTCACGCGGGCGTGCTCGACCAAATCGACAGCATCTGTTTCGCGGCCCCGGTCTTCTACCACCTCACCCGTTTCTTCTTCACCGCATGACCCTTCCGCTGTTCGATACCCACGCCCACCTGAACCTCGAGGACTTCGACGGCGTCGTCGACCAAGTCGTCGCCCGCGCCCGTGACGCCGGGCTGGTGGGCATCTCGGTGATCGGCATCGACGCGGAATCGAGCCGGGCCGCGTGTGACCTCGCCGCGGAATACCCCGGTTTTCTCTACGCCGTCGTCGGCATCCAACCGAACTCGGTCGCCAAAGCCCGCGAACAAGATTGGGAAACGATCGAGTCGCTCGCGGGGTCCCCCGGCGTCCGCGCGATCGGCGAAACCGGACTCGATTGCTACTGGGACGAAACCCCGCTCGAGGCCCAAGCCGAGTACTTCGACCGGCATATCTCGCTATGCCTGAAAACCGGTCTCCCGATGGTGGTCCACATGCGTGACAGCGGCGAACGGATCGTCGAACAACTCCGCCGCCAATCCGCCCTCCCCGCCGGCGTGATGCACTCCTTCAGCGGCGACTGGCCGACCGCCGAAGCCTGCCTCGCCCTCGGGCTCTCGATCAGCTTCGCCGGAATGGTCACCTTCAAAAACGCCCAAGCCCTCCGCGACGTCGCCGTCCGCATCCCCGAAGACCGTCTGCTCGTCGAAACCGACTCGCCCTACCTCAGCCCCGAACCGCTGCGGGGAAGACGCCCCAACGAACCGGCACGGGTTGAACACACGCTACGCTGTCTCGCCGAAACGCGTGGCGTGTCGCCCGAACATCTCGCCGAAGTCACCACCGCCAACGCCAAACGGCTGTTCCAAATCCGCTAGGCCGAATTCGCAAGGCCGAATCCGACAGGATCGCGCGACCAATGGCCACCGACCTTCCGAACAACGCCCTCCCGGCCCCGAACAACGCCCTCCCGGCCCCGCAGTCCGACGGGGATGACCGCGCGCTGCCCCCACGCGACAGCCCGACCGCCCCTCGCCGATCACCCTGGCGAATCAGCCTCCGCGAAGTGATGGGGGTCGCCGTCATCGTCGCCCTAACGCTCGCGTACCTGACGTTGCTATCACGCTTTCGCGAAGCCGAACGAGAGCTCGCGGTGCTGCGGTCCGAAACCGGATATCTCCCCCCAACCGACGACGGCCGAATGGCCGCTGCCCGATTGCCCTCCAACGAACCCCTCACCTACCGCGTCCGTGTCCGTGTCCCGGAAGAAAACTCGTACCGCGTCGCGTACAGCTCGGTCGTCCCCGAAGGCCGCGCCGCCCCCGCTTGGTTCGCCGCGGCCGATCTCCCCCCCGGGGAGTCGGTCGTGACCGTCCGTGTCGCCGAAGATCCCCGCGACGGACGCTGGAAAATCGCTACACTGATCCGGTCGCGACGGGGCAACAAGCGGCTCGCCACGACCCTTCCCGACGATCACGTGGCGGTGTTCCGTGCCACCGGCGAAATTCTCAGCGGCGGCATCGGACAATCCGCCGTCGAGGCCGAAGCGGCCGGCTCGATCCGGCTTCTGGATGAACGCTGGCTCGTCGGCGATGGAGCCTTGTTGCTCTACGGCGACCGCCCCGCCGAACGCGACCAGGTCGGCGTCTACGCCGAACTGCAACCCGGCGACCAACCGCTCTGACCTCTCGGCTTTCCCCCGACTCCCGTTTCCCGCCCCCCCTTCTAGCGTTCCCAATTATCGATGCCACGTGACTTTCTGAAGGGCGCCGCCGACGAGTACGACGTCGTCGTGATCGGCAGCGGACTCGCCGGGATGACCGCCGCGAACGTCCTCGGACGCGCCGGACACCGTGTGCTCCTGCTCGAACAACATTACAAGCTCGGCGGGCTCGCCACCTGGTTCCTCCGCCCCGGCGGACACGTTTTCGACGTCTCTCTCCACGGCTTCCCCCACGGGATGATCAAGTCGTGTCGGCGGTACTGGAACCGGGACATCGCCGACCGGATCGTGCAACTCAAAAACATCCGCTTCGATAACCCCCAATTCTCGTTGACGACGACGTTCAACCGAGACGACTTCACCCGCATCCTCACCGATCGGTTCGGGATCGATCCCGCCACCGTCCGCGAATTCTTCGACACCGCCCGGGGGATGAATTTCTACGACGACCAGTCGACCACCACGGGAGAGCTTTTCGAACGCTTCTTCCCCGGCCGCAACGATGTGGTCCGCTTGCTGATGGAACCGATCACCTACGCGAACGGGTCGACCCTCGAAGACCCCGCGATCACCTACGGGATCGTGTTTAGCAATTTCATGAGCAAGGGCGTGTTCATCTACGAAGGGGGAACCGAAGACCTCGTCGCCCGAATGAAACGCGAACTCGAATCGAACGGCGTCGACATCCGGATCAATTGTCCCGTCGAACGGATCGAAACTCGCGGCGGTCGCGTCACCGCCGTGCACTCCCGTGGGCGTCGCATCCGATGCCGCGCCGTCGTCAGCAACGCGAATTTGAAAACCACCCTGCTCAAGTTGCTCGGCCGCGAATCGCTCGACCGCGATTACGTCGAGCGGGCCGACCAAGTCCGACTCAACAACAGCAGCACCCAAGTCTACATGGCGCTCAAACCGGGCGAGTCGATCGACGAATCGAGCGGCGACCTGTTCTTCACCAGCACCGCCGACGAGTTCCGTACGGACCTGCTGCTCAGTCGCAACATCACCAGCCGAACGTTTAGCTTCTATTACCCGCGGACCCGTCCGACCAAGAAGGAACGCTACGCGATCGTCAGCAGCACCAACGCGAACTGGTCCGATTGGGCCGACCTCGACGAACACGACTACGCCGCGAGCAAGCAAGACCTGATCGAGACCACGATCGACGCGCTCGAAAAGTACCTCCCCGGCGTCCGCGACAAGATCGACCGCGCCGAAGCCGCCACGCCGCGGACGTTTCACCACTACACCCGCCACGAACTCGGCGCCAGCTTCGGCACCAAGTTCGAAGGGCTCGGCGTGAGCCGAGAATTGCCGCAACAGGTCGGCGGAATGTTCCACGCCGGAAGCGTCGGGATCATCATGAGCGGGTGGCTCGGTGCGATCAATTACGGCGTCATCGTCAGCAACGAAGTCGACCAGATGCTCACCCGAGAAAAGTCGGCCGTCTGAGCCGACGGGGCTCATCCGCTTGCCCCACCGTGACGGATCCGGGACGATCGTGGACATCCTTCGATCGATCGCCCGCTCCCGTTGGGACGCTCGGGCGGCACCCTGTCCTGTTCCCCCGTCCCGGTCTGCCCGATGCCGATTTGCCGAATCCCTAACGCCCACGGGCAACCCGAATACGCGTTCTACCGTCCGGGCCAAGTCTGCCCGCTCCGTGACCTGACCGCCGACGTTCCCACCGAACAGGAACTGTTCGCTCACCCTCCTTCGTGGCTCGCTTCGATCCCGGAACCGGCCGAAGGTCAATGGCGACCCGCCCCCGAGCGGCTTCTGCCCCCCGTTCCGCCGCCAGAAAAAGTGATCTGCATCGGCCTCAATTATCGCGACCACGCGATCGAGACCGGCGCCGATATCCCCACCGAACCGGTCGTGTTCGGCAAGTTCAACACCGCGATCATCGGCCACGGCGACACCATTCGGCTGCCGCGGATCGCCCACGAGGTCGATTACGAGGCGGAACTCGTCGTCGTGATCGGCAAGACCGCACGGCATATCGACCACGGGGCCGCCCCCGAACACGTCTTCGGGTACACCTGCGGTCACGACGTGTCGGCCCGCGATTGGCAAAAGGGACGCCCCGGCGGTCAGTGGTTGCTCGGCAAATCGTTCGACACCTTCGCCCCGCTCGGGCCGTGTCTTGTCACCACCGCCGAACTTCCCGACCCGGATCAGCTCCACGTGCGGATGCACCTCAACGACGAGGTCGTCCAATCGAGCACCACCGCGCAGCTGATCTTCGACATCCCGACCCTCATCGCGCATCTCTCGACCGTGATGACGCTGCACCCCGGCGACGTGATCTTCACCGGCACCCCGCCCGGCGTCGGCGCCGCGCGAAGGCCCCCCGTGTTCCTCAAGCCGGGCGACGTCTGCAGCGTCGAGATCGAGGGGGTCGGAACGCTCACCAACCGCTGCGAACGTGACACGATGGAGAACGAAGCATGACCGCCACGGGGACGACGGCCAAAAAGGGGAAGGGGGTAATTAAAGGTGCGAGTCACTCGGAAGCCGACCGAGCGATGCGTCAACCAGGGCCCCAACAGGGCCTCTGAGTGATTCGACTTGTGCCTTGCGGCGGTGACATCGGATCGCCCCGGACGGAGCACGCGGTGGCTTGGCACGCGATTTGCTTTTCCGTTGATGACGAGATCGGCTTTAGGAGTCGATCGAAGGGTGGCCGTTTCGGGCGGAAGACGCGATGCCGCGGGGGGTGGCGTGAAGGGTCGCCGCAGAGTCGTTAAACTTGGAGCCGTCATGAGCGGTTTCGCTGGTGCAGTTCCCGGGGATCAACGAGCCGATGGAGAGCATCAGTACGAAGCTGGATCGGTGGTTGATCAGGCGACTGCTCCGTGCCATCGGAGATCCGCTCGTCGCCGTCGAGGTGGATGGCGGCGCGTCGGTGACCCCGAACGGCGAAACGGCGAAGGGCCGCGTCGTCGTCCGTAATCGTGGGGCGATCTGGCGAATCGCGTTGAACCCTGAGTTCCGTTTTCCGGAGGCCTACGCAGCGGGGGAGATCGAAGTCGACGACCTGGAACTCTTGCTCTCGACCTTCTTCGCGGACTACCAGAACCAAGGTTCGCCCGGGCTACGACGGAGGGTCGCCGAACGTTGGGTGCTTCCGAGCCGCGGGAGTCTCGCCCGCTCGCGACAACAGATCCGTCACCACTATGACATCGGCAACGACTTTTACCGTTTGTGGTTAGACGAGCAGATGGTCTACACCTGCGCGTACTTTGCCGAGCCGTCTCTGACACTGGAGCAGGCCCAGGCGGCGAAGATGGAGCACGTCTGTCGGAAGCTCTGTTTGCGTCCCGGAATGCGGGTCGTCGACGCCGGTTGTGGGTGGGGGGCGCTGGCACTGCACATGGCGCGGTATCACGGTGTGACCGTCGACGCGTTCAACATTTCGGGCGAACAGATCGAATACGCGCGGGAGCGGGCGCGTCTGGACGGGCTCGAGGGACGCGTCCGATTCGTGCACGATGACTGGCGGAACATCCGCGGCCGTTACGACGCGTTCGCGTCGGTCGGCATGTTGGAACATCTCGGCCGAAGCCGGTACCGAGAGTTCGGGGACGTGATTCACGCGGCGTTGAAGCCTCAGGGGATCGGGTTGATCCATTCGATCGGTCGCAATTTCAAGTGTCGGCTCAACCGCTGGATCGAGCAGCGCATTTTCCCGGGCGCGTACCCTCCGCCTCTCCGCGAAATGATGGAAATCTTCGAGCCTCACCGGTTCTCGGTGCTGGACGTCGAAAACCTGCGTTTGCACTACGCCGAGACGCTTCGCTGCTGGTTGACGCGATACGAAAAATCGGTCGACCAGATCGCCGAAGAGTTCGACGACCGCTTCGCGCGGACTTGGCGGCTGTACCTGCTCAGCTCGATGCTGGCGTTTCGGTACGGCAGCTTGCAACTGTTTCAAGTGGTGTTCGCCCACGGCAGCAACAACGAGTTACCCCGGACCCGCGGGCACGTATACCCTCAACCCACCGGGACCGGGCATGAAATCACATCGGTCTGACGTGCTGATCGTCGGTGGCGGCCCGGCCGGATCGACGTGCGCCTGGCGGCTACGTCGGGCGGGGCTGGACGTCACCGTGATCGACAAGGCGTCGTTCCCGAGGGACAAGACGTGTGCGGGGTGGATCACTCCGGCGGTCGTCGACGCGCTGGAACTCGACGTCGACGATTACCGGCGGGACCACCATTGGCAGCCGATCCGCGGCTTCCGTTGCGGCGTGGTGGGGGGCGACGACGTCGCGTTGGATTACGTGCGACCGGTCAGCTTCGGCATCCGGCGATGCGAGTTCGACGATTACCTTCTCCGCCGGGCGGAGGCCGAGTGCCGGTACGAACAACCGGTCCGCTCGATCGAGCGAGCCGAAGGGGAGTGGCAGGTCAACGGGCGTTACTCCGCCCCGATGTTGGTCGGGGCGGGGGGGCATTTTTGCCCGGTGGCCAAGTCGCTCGGCACACGCAAACGGCAAACACGGTCTGCGGTCGTGGCCCAGGAAGTGGAGTTTCCGATCCCGGCGGACCAGTCGGGCCGGGTCGCGGTCCGGGCCGACGTCCCGGAACTGTATTTCTGCGCGGACATGCGGGGCTACGGGTGGTGCTTTCGCAAGGAGAATTATTTGAATGTCGGGCTCGGGCGAGTCGGCGGACGTCACATCCGCTCGCACGTCGACGATTTCTGTCGTTTTCTCGAACGTCGCCACCGCGTCAACTGCGACTTGCCTCCGCGGTTTTCGGGTCACGCCTACCATCTTTATGAGGCTTCGGACCCCTCGCCGGTGGGTGACGGGGTGCTATTGGTCGGAGATTCGGCGGGCCTCGCATACCGTCAGAGCGGCGAAGGGATTCGGCCGGCCGTAGAATCGGGGATCATGGCGGCAGAGCAGATCCTCGAAGCGGGGGGGGATTATCGCATCGACCGGCTTCGCGCCTATGGCGATCGTCTCCGGCGTCGATTCGGGGCCCCGCACGCGGTGACCTCTGCCTTGGGGGCGATCCTGCCGACGGCCTGGCTCGCCCCGCTCGCCGCTAAGTTGGTGCCCCGCCGCTGGTTCGCCCGACATGTGGTCATCGACCGGATGTTTCTGCGATGACCCGTTCGTGAACCTCACGATCGGCGCAGGCGAAGAGGGCGACTCGGATGTGTCTTACCGAGGCCCCGGCCAACAAAGGGAAAGGGGTATGGTTACCGACGCGTCACGCCGAAACCGACCGGACGCGTTCCCGTGGGCGCGTGGACGGTCGGCCGACCGGGCGGAGCGTCGACATAGGCCCGAACGACCGCCGTCACGTTTGCGCCGCCCGCTTGCGGGCGACGACGCGGTGGAAGTGGAGATAGACTTCGCGGTCAACGACGCGACGGACGCCTTCGACGAGGCACTCCGGTTCGTTGACCCGTTCCCCCTCGGTGATGATCTCCGCGAGCGGGGTCCCGGGGGCGACGGCGAACGTCCGTTGGTTGATCGTTTGGTTTCCCGCGTCGAGTTCGGGGATAATGAAATGACATGTCGCGCCGAAGGTGAGCATCCGGGCGTTGAACGCGTCGTGATAGGGGCGGAACCCGGGAAACCCTGGCAACAGCCCGTGGTGTAGGTTGATGATCCGCCCACCGGCGAACTGCCAGCAGGTGTTGGCGGGGAGGATCCGCATGTAGCGGGCGAGGACGACGTAGTCGATGTCGAACGCGTCGAGCGCGTCGACCATCGCGGCGTCGTCGGCGGCGCCCCGCTCGTCCCCGATCATCCGGAACTCCGCCCCGAACTCGTCGGCGAGCCCTCGAAGCTTCGGCCGGTTCGAGAGCACCACCGGAACCGTTCCGCGGATCGTCCCGCGGCGGACCGCCTCGAGCACGGCCCGGGGGGTCTCTTCGACGAACGTCCCGCAGACCGCGATCCGTGGGGAATCGGCGTTCGTTTCGCTGCTCCAGACGCGGATCGAGAGCCCGGTGTGTTCGCCGATTTGACGCATCGCGTCGACCAACGGACCGTACTCCGACCGTTCCGCATCGATCCGGCAGAGCATCGCGAACAGTTGCTCCTCGTCATGGTCGTACATCTGGATCTCGGCGATCCGGGCTCCGCGACCGGTGACGTGGTGGATGATCGGGTCGGCGAGCCCGGAGTGGTCGGGGCCGAGCGCGGTGATGACAATTTCCATGGGGCGTGGCCGGGTCGGCGGTACGGGTCGCGTTGGGGCGTGCAGGTCTGGGGGCTTTATAAACGATCCCCGATTTCGCTACGCTCTGCTTCATCTGGTCGTCCTCCGCCCCGCGAACGCGACGTCCGGTGAACGCGACGCCGCTCGGAACGTTTGTCGCACGCGCGTTTACCGGGTCCGAGGCGACCGTGCCCCTTTCCAGACAGAGCCCAGCACGAGGAATCGGATCGATGACGGCGACGACGGTACCTTCCAAGCGGCGACGGGATCAAGTTCCCGCCGGGGCGAACCTGTGCGAGTATTGTACGGCCAAGTGTTGCCATTACTTCGCGCTCCCGATCGAGGAACCTGCCTCGCGACGGGATTTCGATTTCATGCGGTGGTACCTGCTTCACGACCGGGCCTCGGTGTTCGTCGACGACGACGTCTGGTACTTGTTGGTCCACACCACGTGCAAGCACCTCCGCGACGACTACATGTGTGGGATTTACGAGACCCGCCCACAGATCTGCCGTGATTACACGACCGACGAGTGTGAGTTCGAAGACGATTGGTGTTACGAGATGTACTTCGAGACACCCGAGCAGATCGACGAGTACGCCGACGCGATGTTCGGCCCCCAGTTCCCCGAGCCGGAGGTCGCCGATCGACACCCGTTGCGAAGCCGCGTCCCGAAGGGGTTGCCGATCGCTTGAGCCGGCCACGTCCCTGTCGTTTCTTCTGCCGTCTCGCCCCGCGAGGCTTTGATCGGATCTCCCCATGCCACTGATCGAACCGCGGACCTTAAAGGGTTTCCGCGATTACCTTCCCGCGTCGATGATCCCCCGCGAGCAGCTGATGGAGACGGCGCGGGGGGTGTTCCGTTCGTTCGGGTTCGCCCCGATCGACACGCCGACACTCGAGCTGTTGGAGATCTTGACGGGGAAGGGGAGCGACGAGACCGACCGCCAGATCTATCGATTTCGCGACAACGGCGGCCGGGACGTCGGGATGCGGTTCGACCTGACCGTCCCGCTCGCCCGCTTCGCCGCCCAGCACGCGGCGGCTTTGGGGATGCCGTTCAAGCGGTACCACATCGCCCCGGTGTGGCGTGGCGAGAAGCCGCAAGAGGGGCGTTACCGCGAGTTCTACCAATGCGATTTTGATACGGTGGGGACCGAGTCGGCGATCGCCGACATCGAAGCGGTGACGGTGATCGACGCGTTGCTCGTCGCGATCGGGTTCGACCGGTTCACGATCCGGGTCAATCACCGCGGGATCCTGAGCGGGCTGCTCGAGCACCTGGGGCTGGGCGAACAGACCGTGCCGGTCCTCCGTTCGCTCGACAAGCTCGACAAGATCGGCCGCGAGCGAACTCGCGGGGAGATGATCGAAGCGGCCGGGATCGACGGGGCGGCGGCCGACGCGGTGCTCGCGCTGGCCGAGTGCGGCGGTGGCGCCGAGTGCGGCGGTGGCGCCGAGGGCGGCGGTGGCGCCGAGGGCAACGCGGACGCCGAGTCGGTGCTGGCTCGGCTGCCGGAGATCACCGGGGGAAACCCGCGGGCGGCGGCCGGGATCGAACGGCTCGGCGAAACGTATCGCGGGGCGTTGGCGGCGGGCGTTCCGTCCCATCGGCTGAAGCTCGACGTGGCGATCGCACGCGGACTCGATTATTACACCGGCGTGATCTTCGAAACGACGCTCGACGACCTGCCGACGATCGGCAGCGTCTGCAGCGGCGGCCGTTACGACAACTTGGCGGGGCTGTTCACAAAGCAACACCTTCCCGGGATCGGTGCCTCGCTCGGGCTTGACCGGTTACTCGCCGCGATGGAACAACTCGGGATGCTGCCCGGGGTTTCGAAGCCGTGCCCGGTCATCGTGACCTATTTCGACCGCGACCGCCGCGACGACTACTTACGGTTGGCGCGCAACCTACGGACGGCCGGGATCGGGACGGAGCTGTACCCGGAACCGAAGAAGCTCGGCGCCCAGCTCAAATACGCCGACGCCCAAGGGTTCCAGTTGGCGGTGATCGCCGGAGGGAACGAATGGGACGAGGGGCGATGCCAGGTGAAACGGCTGGCGACGAAGGAGTCGTTTGACATTGCCTATACTCACGACGAACCGGGACCGCTCGTGGCCCGGCTCGGGGAGCTGATCCGCGACGTCAAAGCTGAACGGCGTGGGCCTCGTTGAGGGCGTCGATCCGCTGTTCACACGTGGTCGCCATTTCGAGCTTCACCGCCCAGCGGCCTTCGGGGTCCGCTTTGACGACCCAGTGTGGTTGGACGCAAACACTTTGGTGAACGAGTTCGAAGCCACCCTCGCTCTGGCTAACCGTCGCCACCGGGAACGCCCAGATGCCGCTCGCCCGATCGATCTCCAGTCCGACGTCGATCCCGAGCCAGCGGTCCGAAAGGGATAGCCGGTGGGTGTCGTGCAGGTCGAGTTGTTCGCCGAGCTGTCCGATCCGGTTCCCCTCGGCGTCGCTGAAATAGCGGTCGTCGGCGCCGGCGGGAAGGCCCGCGAAGTTCAGTTCGATCGCGAAGTGGAACGGACGGTCGGGCGGCAGGTTCTCGAGCAGGTAGGTGACCGACAGGCGATCGCTGCCGGCGACCAACGTGACCGCTTTGGTCAACGTGATCGGGATCCCCCATGCGTTGCCCTCACGCCGCATCTGGACTTGGACTCGGTCTCCGCCACGTCGCAATTTCGTTTCGAACGGCAATTCGACGAAGTCACCCCGCTCGGTGGCCTCACCCCGTGACACCGATTCGACCGTCGCATCGAGGTCGTAGAAATGGTCCATCAAGCTCTTGCGGTCGTACCGGTCGTACTGCAGTCGTTCGTCGAGGTCGGCCTGCTTGAACACGACGAGGTCGTGGATGCTGGCGACATCGCCCCCCGGATCGGATGGCCCCGCGAGGACCTTGCGATGATAACTTTCGGGGCGGCGTCGTAGCGTCGCGAGCAGGTTGTGGCTGATGTCGCGGATGTCCAATTCGTACAGCCGGCCACCCCGACCGGGCGCGACCCAAGCGCACAGCTTATCGTTGCTAAGTCGCACCTCTTGTTGGCCGTCGAAGTTGAAGTCGTCGGGCGTGGCCGAGACCGACGGGGTCGAAGGGAGGGCGTGATCGAGCAGCGTGTCGGCGGTGATCAGGTGGTTGTAAACCGCGTTCCTCAGGTGGGGCAAATAGGTCCCGCCGAAGGCGCCGTGCCAGTACGGACAGTTGCACTGGCCGCGATACAAGTGATCGCGGATCTCGTCGAGCGCGGTCGGATCGACCCCCGCCTCCTCCGCTTCCGCGAGCCGACCGCTGACGTCCATCATGCGGGCGTACATCTCGTTCGTTTCTTCGTACTTGACCTTAAAATTCCGCCAGTACCCGCCGCGGACGAACGCTTTCAACTGGGGCCACGCTTCGTGCCCCTCCATCGCGTGGACAACCTCTTCGAACGCGTCCTGGGCTTCGACGGGCAACGACCATTCGGTCATTTCTCGATAGCTACAATCGGGCAGGTAAACGCGACCCGCGGGAGGCGTTTCGCGGACCGCATCGGCGAGCGTGGTCGTCCGCAGCCAGTCGGCGTTTTCGGTGAGCGCGTCGAAGAACGACCGCAACCATCCGTCGTCGTAGACGTGTTTCTTCGTGTTCGGCCAAGTTCCGAACTTCTCGCCGTCGTCGCCAAACGTGAGCACCGCGCCGGGGTGACGTTCCGCCAAGTCCCGGCAGTACTCCACCGTCTCCGCGGCGGGCCGGAACGGGATCGTGTAGCGGAGGTGTTCCGAACCGGGGAACACCCGCAAGATCCGTCCGGCGTCCTCGGTGATGAAGTAGCCGGTTAACTTCTCGTCGCGGAGCCCCGCGGCCTTGAAGTGGAAATCGTCGAGCACCGTGTACGCGATCCCGGCGTCGGCGACGTCCCCGGTGAGTCCCGATTCCCAAACCCGCTCGGGGGTCCACATCCCTGCCGGGACGCTGCCGAACTGGCCTTCGAGCCACACCCCGAAGGCGCGGATCTGGCCGATCCGGTCTCGCCGGGGCAACATCGAGAGGATCGGTTCGTACTGCGGCCCGCCGACGATCTCGATCCGACCGGCGTCAACCAACAGCCTTACGCGGTCCAGGTATTCCGGGTGCCGCTCGGCGAGCCACATCACCAGCGGGCCCGACGTGTGGAGCGAGATCCTCAGACGCTCGTAAGGTTCGAACACCTCCAGAAACGGTAGGTAGCTGTCTTGGTAGGCCTGCTCGAAAACACCGTCGAAATTTCCGATCGGTTGATGATTGTGCAGGACCAAGCAGAGGTGAACGTGTGGCGTCATGGCGGCGAGCGGATGCGAGGTGGATCGGGCTTGGATATTTCGATTGTAGGCGTGAAACGGGAACCGCCGAATGGCGCGACCGTCCGATTCGGGACGAAAACGGGGAACCCGCGGGGCATCGGGACGACCCATCCGTCAGTCCGGAAAAAGCCACCCCAGTCGTCAAGGACGACGCCTTTGACGAGGTCCGCCCGCCATCCCAGGTATCGGCCGATATAACCGACAAGGTCCAGCCGAATTCGGGTTCCCGATGCTCGACGCGGCGCGGAGAGAGAGGCGACCCGCTAACCCTCTGACCTGACGGCCTGGCGACGGAAGGAACGCCGCGGGTCTTCCGCGACCGCCTGGCGGTGAAAGCGTTCCGCCGCGGATTCGGGCATCACGGGGTTGATCAAGCAATGGCTGGCGAATTCGAACCCGGCCAACTGCGTGATGCGGGGGAAGATCTCGAGCGTCCAGTGGTGGGCGTCAGCGTCGCGACCCATCCGGGGCGGACGCGTGTGCAGCAAATAGTTGTACGCGACGCCGGGACGAAGTTGCTCCAGCCATCCGATCACCCGCCGCGTCATCCACGCGACCTCGCGGACCAGATCCGGGGTCAGGTCTTCGAACCGATCGTGGTGTTCGAGTGTCGTGATCCGAACCAAGTACGGCATCGGGCTGGCGAAAGGACAATACGCGATGATCGAATCGCTTTCGGCGATGACGCGACGCTTCTCCTTTTGCTCGGCGCGGATCAGGTCGCAGTGCAAGCAGCACCCGGTCGTCGCCCGATAGCGCTCGAGTCGCTCGCCGATCCGGGCCACTTCGCTCGGGAGCGAGTTGGTCGCGATCAGCTGGGCGTGGGAGTGTTGCAGCGAAGCGCCCGCGTCACGGCCGACGTTCTTGAAGACGCTGATGTAACGAACGCCCGACACCGATCGCCAATGGCGGATCCGTTCCTGGTACGCGGCGAACACCAACTCGACCTGCTCCAAATCGAGTTCGGTGAGCGAATGGGTGTGTCGCGGCGACTCGATAAAGACTTCGTGGCCACCGCCGACGGGACGCGACCGGAACAGCGACGCCGGGGAATGGGGAGACGACGACGCGGCGGGCGGCTTCGGCGCGTAGCCGGCCAAGGTGTCGCTCGGTGGCGACCCGGTAACCGGGAACGCCCCGGCGAGCGGGGTGACCGCGGGAAACTTGTTCGGGACCACTCGCACCGCCCAGTCCGGGTCGTCGCAGTCCAATCGCTGGCCGATCGGCTGGCCGCCCGTCCCGTGCCACGATGACCCGTCCACCGACCGATCCTCGTGGCGTGTGCCCCGAAGGCGCCGGGGGCCGCCGACGCGATATTCCGTTCCCGCGTGTCGAACCTGCGAGGGCTGGGCTTGCGAGGGCTGGACTTGCGAGGGCTGGGCTTGCGAGGGCTGGGACGACGCCGAGGCATCCGCTTCGGCCATCCGTCCCGCCCACACCGCGTCGGGCGTGACCGCTTCGTTGCCGGCACAGAACGGGCAATCGATCGAAGGGGCCGGAGGAGTCGCGGGCGAGCGGAAGTCGTCAGGACGATCCGAACGCCGCGGGGCGAAGATCGTCCACTGGCCGGTCAACGGATCGTGCCGAGATTCTGTCAACCCCGGAACGGCCGTGGCGTGCCGAACGGCCGCCGTTGTCGATGAGGTGGATGCGATCGCCATGTATCGACCTTCGTCGCGGGTGCAGTTGGCCGAGATCCTACACTATTATCGCCTCGTTTCGCCAACATTTGACCGGGAAACCACCCGATTTATGCCTGCGATGACACCCCCGCCGAAGTTGCCGACCGGTTAAGGGAAAGTGATTTCTCGTAAAGTTCCACGTATTGGGCAGCACTTTTCCGCCACGACCAGTCTTGGGTCATCCCCGTGCGGATCAGATTTTCCCAAATTTTCGGATCGTGATATCGCAACCACAGCGCCCGGCCGATCGCGTCGTCGAGCGATTGCGGGGTGCGGCCGGCGAGATGGAACCCCGTCGCCGTCCCGTCAGCGATCGTCGCGGGGGTGCAATCGACCACGGTGTCGGCGAGCCCGCCGGTGGGCGTGACCACGGGAACCGTCCCGTATCGAAGGCTGTACAGCTGGTTGAGCCCGCACGGCTCGTAGCGGCTCGGCATCAAAAACAGGTCGGAGCCCGCTTCGATGCGGTGCGCCAAGCGGTCACTGAAACCGACGTGCAACCCGAACTGGCCGGCGTACCTTTCCGACAACGCCTGAAGCTCCTGCTCGATCTCCGCGTCGCCGCTGCCGAGCACAACCCACTGCGTCGGCCGGGCCTGCTCGAGATGCCGGCAGAGGACTTCGATGATCAGGTCCCACCCTTTTTGCTCCGCGAACCGTCCCACCAACCCGATCATCGGGGTGGCGTCGTCGGGGGACAATCCGAACCGGCTTTGGAGCCCCCGCTTGTTCGCTAGCTTTCCCGCTTGCCACGACTTGACGTCGTAATTGGTTTCCAGGAACCGGTCGATCGCCGGGTCCCAAACGTTCTCGTCGATCCCGTTGATGATCCCGTCAAGCCGGTCACCGACGCCTCGAAGTACGCCGTCGAGTCCACACCCCTGCTCGGACGTGCGGATCTCCTCGGCGTACCGCGGGCTCACGGTTGTCACCCGGTCGGCGGTCACGATCCCGGCCTTCAAGAAGTTCAGGTGGTCGTAATACTCGAATTCGTCCTGATTGAAGTGACGCCAATCGAGCCCGGTGTAGCGGAACGCGTGACGGGGAAAGTGTCCCTGATAAGCGAGGTTGTGGATCGTCATCACGGTCGCGGCTTGCGACATCCAAGGCTCGGCCCGCCGATCGGCCCCGATCATCGCGGGGACCAGACCGCTTTGCCAATCGTTGCAGTGAACGACGTCGATCTTCCAGCCGATCCGCGAGATCGCGATCAACGCCGCCCGACAAAAGAACGCGAACCGCTCCGCGTTGTCCGGGTAGTCGCCGTCGGGGGTCCCGTACAGCGATTCGCGGTCGAAGTATTGCGGCTGGTCGACAAACCACACGGGGACGTCGCCGTCGGGGAGCCGGCCCCGGAGAAGTCGGCCGCCGACCAGCTTGTTCGCCTCCATCGGGATCGCGAAGCTCATGTCGGTCGGCTCGATCTTGATCCCCGCCTGGTAGATCGATCGGAAGGCAGGCATCACAACCATGGCCCGGTGGCCCAACGCCGCGACACGGGTCGGCAACGTCCCACAGACATCCGCCAACCCTCCGGTCTTCGCAAACGGGGTGGCCTCGGTGGTCAGATAGGCGATGTTCAAACTGGTCTCGAAAGGCCTGGTGGTGCGAAGGAGGTGGACGAAATCGGAGTCCGTGGAAGTGTAGCCCTCATTTCACGTCATCACCACAACACCCCGCGACGTGGCGGCGGCGTCGGAGATTCGCGGCGAGCTGCTAAACTGAGGTGGCTTTTCGCGTGGTCGGACCGTCACCGCCCGACTCGTCACCGCCCGACTCGTCACCGCCCGACTCGTCATCCCACTCCCCCACTCTCCGCGAACGTCACGCCGCATGTCGATCACGCTGAGCGAGTTCTGGACCCGGCTGGTGCAGGCCGGACTGACCGACGCCGAGGGATGCCGGAAACTGGCGAAGGAATACGGCCGCGCCGCGGGAGGCCCACCGGCCGACCCCAAGGCGTTGGCCAAGTTTCTGCTCCGGCATGGCCGAATCAGCAAGTTTCAGGCGGAGGCGTTGTTCGCCGATTCACCACCCCGGCTCCGATTCGGCCCCCTCGTCCGCACCGGCCAGCATTCCCCTGTCCCTCTGAGCCGATGGTTCCCCGCGAAGCACACCCCGTCGGGCAAAACCGGACACGTCCGGGTGTTGGGCCAAGGAGCCCTCGATGACGAACTCGTCAAGCGTCTGAAGGCCCACGCGAAGGTGGCGGCGAAAACGCTCCAGCCGATCCACTTTGCCCCTTTGGCGAACGAGGGGGGAATCGTGTTCACGTTGATCCCGCCAGGGCGAACGCTGAGCGAACGACTCGTCGCGACTCAGGCCCCCGCCGCGACCCCGGACCCCGACGTGCCGGACCCCGACGTGCCGGACCCGCTTCGTGTCGGGACCGCGGTCGCCGAAGCCCTCGCCGCACTCCATGCCGCCGGACTTCGCCACGGCGAGGTCGCGGCCGACCGGGTTTGGCTCTGCGACGACGGCGGTGTCCTGCTGCTCCGCGACCCCTCTCGCGGAGGCGTCGGGCCCTCTCGCGCAGGCGTCGGGCCCTCTCGCGCAGGCGTCGGGCCCTCTCGCGCAGGCGTCGGGCGAACCGCGTCCGATGATGGGTGGCTCGACGTCGACCCCCAGACCCGCGCCGAACTCGGGCCGGCCACCGCCGGGATCACGGAAACCGGTGACACCCCGGCCGACGACTGTTTTCATCTCGGCTGCCTCCTCTATCGGATCGAAACCGGAAAGCCCCCCTTTCCTGACAAACCGTTCCCCGGGAACACGCCGAAGCTGGCACGCGACGGGATGTTTTGGGAACCGGAAAAGTCGTCGGATCGTGGCGACGACGAGCGTCAACTGCCGGGGGAACTCGCCGAAGCGATCCGTCAAGGCGCAAAAGGGAATCCGCTTCACCGGGTGTTGGCACACTGCCTCAGCGGAAACCGGGAAGCGAGGTTCCGCGACGCCGGCCAAGTCGCCAAGGCTCTCCAACGGTTACGTCGACGAACCCGTGAAACGGTCCGCCAACCGCCCGCCGCGAACCCGTCAACTTCGCGCTCGAGTTCACCCGAGTCAGACCCCATCCTTTCGCCACACCCCGAGCCTTCGCCACGCCCCGAGCCTTCCCGTTCCCGATCGCGACGACGGAAGCCGTCCGCCGCGCCATACATCTTGGGCGGGCTCGGGGTCACCGCCTTGGCGATGTTGGTCGCCGTGCTCGTTTCCCGTCCGTCCTCTGGGCCTGGCCCTTCGGGTGGCCCTGACCGATCGGGCCCGTCCCCTCGCCCACGACCGTCGACGGCCACCTCCCCCGACCGAACCGCCTCGACGGACACGCGAGAACCCGAAGCGAGTCCCGACGCGTCGAAGGCGGGCGGCCGCGACGCCGGTTCGCCGAGCGATTACGAATTGGTCGGGGACCGGCGGTTGCTTTGGGCGCCCCCGTTTCCGCCGCAACCCGCGCCGCCACGCGAACTGCTTCCTCCCGGTCCCGGGATCGTCGCGACCGTGCGGCTCGCGCGATGGATCGAATCTCCCGCCGGTCGCCGAATCATCGAAGCGTTCACGCCGGAACTGCCCGAGTTGATCGAATCGGTCCGGGGACGGACCGGGATCGACGCCGCGTCAATCCGCCGATTATCACTGGCCCTTCATCCTGGGCGTTCCGGGTGGCCGGAGGTATCGCTCGCGGTCGAACTGGAACAACCCCGCCCGCTCGACGAACTGCTCGGTCGCTGGAAGGCCGCCCAAGCACGCACCCCCGACGGGCAAACGATCTATGTCGGCGAAGAGCCGGATGACGACGCGTTCTATGTCCGCCTGAGTCCGTCGGACCCCAGTGGCGACGGAACTGGAAACGGCGATACCGACGAACGCGTCGACAAGGACGCCCCCAACGGCGAGCGAGTCGTCGCGTTCGCGGTCGGTTCGACCGAGCGGATCGGCGAGGTCGCCGAGTTCGACGGGGATCCGATTCCGCTCCCGCAAAACCTCGACCGGTTGTGGCGTCGGGCCAGCGCCGACGCCGACTTCGTGGCGCTGTGTACCCCGAACTTCCTGTTCGCCGACGCGCGGGCACTGCTGGAACAGACGGCACCCGAGCTGGAAGAACCGCTCAAGCGGATGCTGATCCCCGACGCTTCGGGGTGGCTGATCGCCGCGGCGTTGACCGACGACGCCCTGTATGCCGAGACGCGCCTGCTCTCCTCGGGCGCGGTTAGCGAAGCGGAGCTGTTGAATAGGGTTCGCGACGCGGTCGAGCGTTGGCCGCAATGGGGCGAATCGTTCCTGCTCCGCTCGGTCGCCGATCCGTCGTGGCGACTGCTCGCGACACGATTGCCATCGATGTTGCGATTCGTCGGAGACCACGCCCGATTCGACGTCGCCGACCGGGCGGCGGTGGCCAACGTCTATCTCCCCGCCGAGGGCGCCGCACAGCTCGGCTTGGCGACGTTGTTGGCGGCGAACACTCCCGCCTCCTCCGGGACCGACCGATCCGCCCCGGCACCCGATCCGTTGACGCTCGACGAAATGCTCCAGCGGGAAATGTCGGTCCGCTTTGACCAAGAATCGCTCGAGTTCGCCGTGCAAACGATCCTCGGGGAATTCGCCCGCTCGCTCCCCCGAGGGACCGAACCGCCACGGGTCGAGATCCGCGGCGGCGAGCTCGAGAAGATGGGGATCACGCAGAACCAACAGGTCCGCGACTTCGACCGCAGCGAAATCCCGCTACGCCAAGTCCTCACCGACCTCGTCCTCGGGGCGAACCCCGATCGCACCGCCGCCGGACCGGCCGACCCGAAACAGTCGTTGGTGTGGATCGTCGCGGATGACCCCGACGGCCAGCCGATGATCCAAATCACCACCCGCCAAGCCGCCTCGGACCGAGAAATCGAACTCCCGCAAGAGTTTCGCGAATCTCCCGAGTGACGCGCCCCATTTTTCACCCCTCGCCCCTTCGTGATGAAGAAAAGCTCGGGCCGGTGGCGAACGAAGGGTCCGGCGAAATCGGCTCAACCGGCGGGATCCGCAGGCCCGATAGACCTACCTGGGATGTCCTCCGGCGGACGCCCCGCGTCACGTTGCGTCTTCGGCCCCCCGAAAACGCAGGCTCTACTCGGGAGGTGAGATGCTAGCTGGGGGCCCTGCCAAAACGTCCCGCTCGATCCTGCTGGCGGTGCTCCCAGTCCTGCTGGCGGTAACCGTGTGCGGGTGCGCCACGTCTCACCCGAAACACCAAGCCGAACCTCGACCCCAACGGCGATCGCCACCGGTCGAGGAGCTCCGGGGCGATGCGGCGGATGAAAATCGGGCCACCGTCCGCGGCGTCAACTTCGAGTCAGAAGATTCGGACGACGACAACAAAGCCGAAGACACCGAAGCCGAATTCGTCGAGCTTGCCGACGTCAACTGGGATCGTCCCGACGGCACCGCCAAGGCCGAGCCGGTCGAACCCGGTGTCGCCCCCACGGAGCCCGATGCCGAGCCGGCGGAATTTGCCGAGGAGATTTTGGCCGCATCCGATCCGTCCGCGGCCGTGGTCCCCATCGATCTGCCCACCGCTTTGGCGGTCGCCACGGGGAACAACCCGCAAGTCGCGTTCGCCCAAGCACGGATCCGGGAGGCCGAGGCGGAACTCGACAACGCGGAAGTCCTCTGGCTGCCTTCGCTCCGCACGGGGCTTAACTATCACACCCGCGACGGGACGATCCAGAACACCGAGGGACGAATCCTCGACAGCCGCCGAACCGGGTACTTCGCCGGTCTCGGGGCACGCGCGGTCGGTGGCGGTTCGGTCGGCGTCCCCGGCGTGTGGGCAAATTTCCATCTCGCCGATGCCGTGTTCCAGCCGCGTATCGCGGGCCACGTCTCGGGCGCCCGCCGACACGCCGCTCGGGCCACGCTGAACGACACGCTGTTGCAAGTCGCCACGGAGTACTTGCAGGTGCTGCGTGCGTTGCAAGCGTTGTCGATCGCCCAGGAAACCGTCGACCACATGACCGAGCTCGCGGAGACGACCGAGACGTTCGCCGACGCGGGGATGATCCCGCAAGCCGATGTCGATCGGGTGTTCGCCGAGGTGGCCGTCCGCCGCAACACCGTTCGCCAAGCCCAAGAGGGGCTGCGGGTCGCCTCGTCACATATGGTGCGGACGCTCAGCGGCGACGCGGGGACGACGCTGATCCCCGCCGACCCCGGTGTCGTCCCGCTCGAGCTGGTCTCGCTCGATGACGACGTCAGCGCGATGATCCAGATCGGGCTGATGCGGCGGCCGGAACTCGCCGAGAACCGCGCCTCGGTCGCCGAAGCCGTCGAACAGTTTCGGCGGCAACGCTTCGCCCCCCTGGTCCCCAGCGTCGCGTTGGGGATGACCTACGGCGGGCTCGGCGGAGGCGCCGGGAACGACCTCGACGAGTTCGGTGATCGCGTCGATTTCGATGCCGCGGCGTGGTGGGAGGTCCGCCAACTCGGACTGGGCGAACGTGCCAACCGACGGGCGACCCGCTCCCGGACCAAACAATCTCGACTTCGTCAGGTCCAACTGATGGACCAGGTCGCCCAACAGGTGACCGAGGCGGCGACCCAGGTGCGGTTCCGCCGGGAACAGATCCCGATCGCGAAAGAAGGGGTCCGCCGAGCGGTCGATTCACACCGCCGAAACCGGCAACGGATCCGACAGGGCGAAGGCCTGCCGCTGGAGGCGCTGCAGTCGGTCGGGGCGCTCGACCGAGCCCGACGCGAGTACCTGCGGGCGGTCACGGAATTCAACGAAGCCCAGTTCAAGCTTCAACATGCGTTGGGCTGGCCGATCGATTCCCCGGGGCCGATCGATCCCCCGGGGCGATGAACGTGTACAAGCAAGGGGTGACGAACAGCGTCGTCGCCAACCCCGCGAGCAGGCCCCCGATCACGGCTCGACCCAACGGCGCGTTCGCCTCCGCCCCGTGACCCGACGCGACCGCCATCGGCAACAACGCCAACAGCGCGACCATCGCGGTCATCAACACCGGGCGAAAACGGATCGACGCGGCCCGCCAAATCGCCTCCTCCCGAGGCAACGACTCGGCACGACGTAGGTTCGTCGCGAAGTCGATCAATAACACGGTGTTCGCGATCACGATGCTGATCATGAAGATCACGCCCAACAACGATTGCACGTTGATCGCCGTGTCGGTCGCCGCCAACATCACCAACACCCCGCCGACCCCGATCGGGACCGAACCGAGGATCACCAGCGGCAACCGAAAGGACTGAAACAACACGGTCATCAGCAGGTACGTGAGCAACGCCGAAAGCGCCATCCCGACACCCAAATTGCGGAACAATTCCTGCATCCGCGAATACTCCCCGCCGAGCACGATCTGGCTCCCAGGCAGCGTCGCCCGAGTGGTACCGCTTGAGCTCGTGCCCTTCAAGCTCATCCCGTTCGAACTCGAAACCTCCTCGCCCGTCTCACGCGCCGCGCCGGCGGATTCGTCCGGCGCGTACGGAACCCAATGGCCGTCATCGTGACGTCGGCCGTAACGATCCAAAACCCGCCCCACCTCCTCCGCGGCCTGCCCCAGCCCCCGCCCGTCGACCGACATCACGAGCTCGACCGTCGGCCGAACGTCATGGTGGACGATCTCGGTCGGGATCGACGACCGATGAAGTCGGACCAGGTTTCGTAGCGGCACCGATCGCCGCTGCGTCGGGCTCGTGAGCGGCACGTCGAGCAACGTCTGAAGCGACTCGATCGATTGCTCGGGGTACTGCACGCCGACGAAGTACTGGTTGAACGTCTTCGGGTCGATGTAGAAGTTTTCCTTGTGGAATTGGATGCTCCCGCTCAACGCCGCGACGACGTTCTTGATCACGTACGGCAACGCCAACCCGAGGTCCGCCGCCTTCGTTCGATCGACCTCGATCATGTATCGCGGGTAATCAAACCGCTGCAACACCCGCGCGTCGACGATCCCCTCGACCTCGGCAACGTCCCGCCGGAGGTCGTCGGCGATCCGCCGCAGCGTTTGCAGGTCGCGGCCGGTAAGCTGAACGTTGATCGGCGTCGCCTTCCCCTCGTTCATCGCGGTCCGGATCAGCCCACCGGTCGCGAACGCGAACTCCAGCCCGTCAAACTCGGAATCGTGAAGAAAGTGTTCACGGAGCTCGCGGACGTGCGACTGGACGCTACCGTGACGGTCCGGGGTAAGCTGAACCTTCAACGCCGCGTCCATCGGCCCGGCGTTCGGCGTGTAGGCGGCGACCCACCCGGCGACCACGCCCGCTTCGGAAATGACCAACTCCAAATCGCTTCCGACCTTTTCTCGGATCGCCGACTCGACCTCCGCGATCCGGCTTTCGGTGACGTGCAAAGCGGTCCCACTCTTCGCCCGGACTGTCATCTCGAACGACCCCGAATCGACCTCGGGGAACAGTTCGCGGCGGAGCCCCGGCCCGAGCATGACGACGCTCCCGACCAGGAACGCGACCGCCACGGTGACGACGACCAGCCGCATCCGTAGCACGCCCCGCAGCGTCGTCTCGTAGGCCACGTTGAGCCGCTGCAGCGTCCGCTCCCAACCGAGCAACAGTCGACCCCACGCCGAAACCGTCGGCTCGTGATCCGACGATCCGACGCCATGGCCCCCGCCGCCCTCGCCACGGCCGCCGCCCTCGCCGCCGTAAAACTCATCGGTCTCGTTGCCGTGAACGTGCGGACGAAGCCACGCGGCGCAGCAAACGGGGACGAGGGTCTGCGACAGTACGTACGCCCCGATCATCGCGAACCCGACCGCCAACGCCATCGGCAAGAACAGGAACCGTCCCAAGTCGGGGATGAACGCCAGCGGCGACAGCACCAGCAACGTGCAACACGTCGCCACGAGCGCCGGCATCGCCACCTCGCGGGTCCCCAGCAACGCCGCTTTGCGAGGATCGCCGCACAACCCCAGGTGACGATGGGTGTTCTCCAAACAGATCACCGACAAGTCGACGAGGGGGCCGATCGCGAGCGCCAACCCGGCCAACGTCATCACGTTGATCGTCTGGTCGGTGGCGTACAGCCCGGCGATCGCGGCCAACACCGAAAGCGGGATCGTGAGCACCGCGATCGCCGTCATCCGCAGACTGCCGAGAAACACCAGGATCACCAGCGAGCACATCACCGCCCCGAGCACGCCCTCTTCGATCAGCACGTGGATCGCTTGACGGACATACACCGATTGATCCATCACCAGCCGTAGCGAGATCCCCGGTTCACTCAACCGCTGTGCCATCGTGTCGATCGACTCACGGAGCCCTTCGACGACGGCGAGCGTACTCGCGCCGGCTTGCCGAAAGACCGGAATGTAGGTCTGGCGGCGGCCGTTCACCCGCACCAAACTCGTCTGCACGATGCTCCCGTCGGTCGGCTCGGCGACATCGCGGAGGAACGTCACCTGACCGTCCTGGACGGCCAACGGGATGCCGCCCATGTCCTCGACACGGTCGATCATCGCGCTCGAATCGAGAGCATAGTTGACGTCGCCGAAACGGACGTCACCGGTCGGCAGGAACAGGTTGTAGCGATCGATCGCGTCCATCACGTCAAGCGGTGACATCTGGCGGGCTTCGAGCTGGTGGCGGTCCAAGTACGCCAGGATCGCCCTCCGCTTGCCGCCGTGGATCGACGGCGCGTTGGCCCCCGGAAGCCCCATGATCATGTTGCGGACTTCATACCGCCCGACCTCGTATAACGTCTCCTCCGACGCGGTCTTGCTATCGAGCGCGATCACGCACGCCGGTGTCGTCCCGGTCGGGTCGAACGGCAAAATCACCGGCGGGTCGGTCCCCGGTGGCATGTTCTTATAGGCGGCGGTGGACAGCGAATTGACCTGGGCCAACGCGCTGTTCAAATCGACCCCGTCGCGGAAGTAGTTCCGCACGATGCTGGCGCCGACGATCGAACGGGATTCCTGACGCCGCCGGCCCGCGGCCTGGCCCGTTTGTCGCTCGATCCGACTGGTGATGCTCTTCGCCACCGACTCCGCCGGCATCCCGCCGTAGAACGTCAGCACCTGCACCGCGGCGCTGCGGTTGACCGGCAAAATGTCGACCGGGATCGAAACCGCGGCGAGCCCCCCCAACACGATCAACATCAACACCGCGACGACGACCGAGATCGGCCGCCGGATCGACGCTTGGATCAGAGCTTGCATGGGCGGGGGCCGATGATTTCGTAGCGGGTGGGTGGAAGGCGCGTGGTCGGTCGTCCGTGGAAAAGGGGCCGGCATTCTGCGCAATTTTCTGCAGCCGTTCCTAGAGCAATGCCGACATTCCGGAGACCGGGTGTGCCGATCGGGTGATCCCGTCCGGTTCTCGGTTGCCCGCCCCGCCCGACGACCTAAAGTCCATCCAGAAGTCCTTCTCTATCCGCGCATCACCGCCGCGACGCTCGTCTCCGCAGCCCGACACGATGCCCCGGATCCCGTCTCGAACGTTCGCGAAGGAGCGATCCACTTTGAAGCCTTCCGACCTCTCCCCGGCCGACCATGTCGCTCCTCCCCAGACGCAACTCCCGAAGGCCCGCTTCCCGCGACGCATGGCGGCCGGAGTGATCTTGCTCGGGATCGTCGGCGGGGGCGCCAGCCTCTGCCTCGGCGATCCCTCGGTCAGGAGCCGGATCCTCGGTACCCCCGGGGACAACCCCGACACGACCGAAACGTTCACCGCCAAGCAAGCATCGATCCGCTCCGAGTCGACCCGCCAACTGAACGTCGTCCGTCCCGTCGCCGGCGGGATCGACCGGCGGATCGTGCAAACGGGGTCGGTCGAGGCGCTCGAGTCGGCAGACGTCTACGCGAAAGTCTCGGGATACCTCCGCGCCGTCCACGTCGACATCGGCGGCGAGGTGAAGCAGGGCGACCTGCTCGCCGAACTCGACGTCCCCGAAATCCACCAAGAGCTCCAGCGGCGAAAAGGACTGCTCGAACAGGCCCGCGGCGAGGCCCGCAAGTTCGACGCCCGGCTCAACGTGATGCAGGCCGAACAGGAAACCGCCGCGGCAACGGTCCGCGAGGCCGAGTCGCGGATCCAAAGCCATGTCCTCGAACGCCAACTCCACGAACGGGAATCGGAACGGTTCGAACAACTCGTCCGCCAAGGGGCGATCGAAGAGACCCTGCTTGAAGAAAAGCGGCACCGCACCGAAATCGCCCGGGCAGCCGAAGAGCAGGCCCGTGAGGCGGTCCGCGTCGCCAACGCCAAGTGGGCCGAACTCGGACCGCGAATCGAACTCGCCGAAGCCGAAGCGGCGACCGCCCACGCCGCCGTCGAAGTCGCCGCCGCCGACGTCGAGCAAGCCGAGATCATGGTCCGCTACTGCCGCATCACCGCCCCCTTCGACGGGGTCGTGACCCAGCGGCACGTCGACCCCGGCAGCTTCGTTCGCTCCGCCGCCGACGGCGGAAGCCAACCGATGTTCAAACTTTCCCGGGCCGACCAGATGAAGGTCGTCGTCTCGGTCCCCGATCGCTTCGTCCCCTTCGTCAACCCGGGCGACGACGCCGAAGTCCGGATCGACGCGCTCCGCGGCGAGGTGTTTCGCGGCAGCGTTTCCCGGATCGCCCGCTTCCAAGACCGGAAGACGCGGACGATGCGGGTCGAGATCGATCTGCCCAACCCCGGCGGCCGACTTGTCGACGGGATGTACGGGGCGGTCACGATCGAATCCCCTCCCCCCGTCGAGAGCGTGACCGTCCCCGCCGCCAGCCTCCCGTCGGGGACCGAGAACGGTTGGGGCAAACTGTTCGTCGTCCGCGACGGACGCCTCGTACGGGTCCCCGTGTGGGTCGGCAAAAACGACGGAAGACGGGCCGAAGTCTACTCGGGCGTGAAACCGGATTCGCTGATCGCGTGCGAGTTCACCCAAGCCGAACTCCTCGGCGACGGACAACTCGCCAAGGTCGAATTCCGGCCGCTCGATCAGGAGGAATTCCTCGCCGGCTCCGGCACCCAAGTCGGGGTCACCGCCCCCGCCCAACCCTGATCCGCCCCCGCCCAACCCTGATCCGCCCCCGCCCAACCCTGATCCGGCCCGCCCAACCCTGATCCGCCGCGACCGTCCTACGCCGATTCGACCTCAACCGGTACGCTACCGGCTGATTGGCGAGGCACCATCCCGGAGCGATGTCCATGAGCGGATCCCCGCAGCGGCGCGAAACGAAAAACTTCATCGAACAGGCGATCGACGCCGACCTCGCGTCAGGCCGGTTCTCGAAGGTCCACACCCGGTTCCCACCCGAACCGAACGGCTACCTCCACATCGGGCATGCCAAAAGCATCGTCCTCAACTTCGGGCTCGCCCAAAAGTACGGCGGGACGTGCAACCTCCGCTTCGACGACACCAACCCGTCGAAGGAAGAGTCCGAATACGTCGACTCGATCCGGGAAGACGTCCGCTGGCTCGGGTTCCAGTGGGACAACCTGCTGTTCGCCAGCGACTACTTCGAACAGCTCTACAAGTGGGCGGAAAAGCTAATCGGCGAGGGGCTCGCCTACGTCTGTGACCTGAACGGCGACCAAATCCGCGAATACCGCGGCACGCTCACCGAACCGGGCCGCGATAGCCCCTACCGTGACCGCTCGCCGGAAGAAAACCTCGACCTGTTCCGGCGGATGCGGGCCGGGGAATTCGCCGACGGCGAGAAAACGTTGCGGGCCAAGATCGACATGGCCGCGCCGAATCTCAACCTCCGCGACCCGGTGATGTACCGGATCCTCCGCGCCCGACATCACCGCACCGGCGACACGTGGTGCATCTACCCGATGTACGACTGGGCTCACGGCCAAAGCGATTCGATCGAGGGGATCACGTTCTCGATCTGTACCCTCGAATTCGAAAACCACCGCCCCCTCTACGATTGGTACTGCCGGTCACTCGAGATCCATCACCCGCGACAGATAGAATTCGCCCGCCTCAATATGACCTACACGGTGATGAGCAAGCGGAAACTGCTGCAACTCGTCCGCGAGGGGCACGTCGACGGCTGGGACGACCCCCGGATGCCGACGATCTGCGGTCTCCGCCGCCGCGGCTTCACCCCCGAATCGATCCGACAATTCTGTGCCGACGTCGGCGTCGCCAAGTTCAACAGCACGATCGATGTCGTCCGTCTGGAAAACGCCATCCGCGAACACCTTAACCGCGTCGCCCCGCGACGGATGGCCGTGCTCGACCCGGTCAAGTTGACGATCACGAATTGGCCCGACGGCGAAGTCGAGATGACCGACGCGGTCAACAACCCGGAAGCCCCGTCCGAAGGGACCCGCCAAGTCCCCTTCACCGGTTCGCTGTGGATCGAACGGGACGACTTCCGCGAAGAGGCCCCGAGGAAATTCTTCCGGCTCAAAAAGGGAGCCGCGGTCCGGCTCCGGGCCGGCTACATCATCGACTGCCACGACGTCGTCAAAGATGACCAGGGACGCGTCGTCGAGATCCTCTGTACCTACGACCCCGAAACCAAGAGCGGCGCCGACACGTCGGGCCGCAAGGTGAAAGGGACCATCCACTGGGTCAGCCGAACCCACGCGGTCGCGGCCCCGGTGCGGCTCTACGACCGCTTGTTCCGCGTCGAAAACCCCGACGACGTCGAGGAAGGGGGAACCTTCCTCGATCATCTCAACAACGATTCACTGCAAACGGTCGAAGCCTACGTCGAACCTTCACTCGCCGAAGCCCAAGCCGGCGACCGGGTCCAATTCGAACGGATCGGCTACTTCGTCGCCGACCCTGATTCGCAGCCCGGCAAACCGGTCTTCAACCGCATCGTCCCCCTCCGCGACACCTGGGGCAAACTCGAAGCGAAAGGGAAAACTGGCTGACCCCGCCGTCCACCGCATCGATCCACTTAGCGGACGTCGTGAAGACTTCCGATGACACAAGAAATGTTTCACGGCAGCCAACTCGGCGGACGGAAGCAGAACGACAGAACGCGTCAGGATAGCGGCACTCGATGGAGACGCCCCCCAAGTTCACCGATCGCACGGAGCCCGGTCATGCGTCTTCTCACACGTCCGCGGGTCGAATGAGAAACGAAAACACGCGAGGAGGATAAAGCCGGTCCTCGTCAATCCAAGGCGAATCACTCTCGGCCGCAGCAGCCTGCTGAGCCAGCACCGCCAGGGAGAGCCCCAGTAGCCGCACCGGCCCTTTTGGATCATCACCGTGATTTCCTGCCTGCTTCCGTAACTCCGTTCGCCTTCGTGACTCCGCCTGTCTTAATAACTCGGTGGCGCGCCGGCAATGTCGACGCCGGCCGGCCGGCGAGCCGGCACGTGTCTTCACACCCGCCGCAGACAGTTTGATGAGAGCCTTCAGCAGATCGGCGGTAGGCCCGGAGCGGCCGGCTGCAAGCCAGAGAGCTTCCCATGCTTCGTGAGCTTCCCAGTAGTAGCCGTGAT
The DNA here is from genome assembly GCA_041685355.1 of Pirellulaceae bacterium. GTDB lineage: Bacteria > Planctomycetota > Planctomycetia > Pirellulales > Pirellulaceae > JAWLFY01. Next base: position 58,841 of record JAWLFY010000001.1, read on the forward strand.
TGAACAGGTCGACCCCGTACAAATACTCGCGACACCCCTGCCACCGGTCGGGCGAAAAATCGCTCGCCGCCGGCTGCTCCGGTGCCAGCCCAAACCGATGCCCACCGCGGTCGCTCACCGGGTGGGGTGTCTGTCCGGGCACGTAGGTATACGGAGGGAACTCGATCTCGACGATCAATCGCGGCGTTTGCCCTTGCACGATTCGCTTCCTTGACCCCGTGACGAACCGCCCCGGACAAACCTCTTGGCTTCGTTCTCGGGACCCTAGCTGTTGGTGACCGTTTCGCTGTCGAAGTTGGCGTCCTCGGTCGCGTCCTCTCCGGCGTCTTCGTCGGTCCCGTCGTCGTCGCTCGGCGCGACGTAACCGGCAGCCGTCAGAACCTGCTGGCGGATCTCGTCCCGAATGTCGGGGTTCTCGATCAAGAAGTTGCGGGCCTTCTCCTTGCCCTGACCCAAGTACGTCTCGCCGTACTTGAACCACGCGCCGCTCCGGCTGATCACGTTCTCGTTCGTCCCCAAGTCGAGCAGGTCCCCTTCGAAGCTGATGCCGTTGTTGTGCATCATGTCGAACTCGGCGATCCGGAACGGCGGGGCGACCTTGTTCTTGACGATCTTCGCCTTCACCCGTTGGCCGACCTGTTCCTCGCCATCCTTCAACGCCCCGATCCGGCGGACGTCGATCCGGCACGAGCAGTAGAACTTTAGCGCCCGCCCCCCCGGCGTCGTTTCGGGGCTGCCGAACATCACGCCCACCTTCTCGCGGATCTGGTTGATGAAGATCACCGCCGACTTGCTCTTCGCGATCGCCCCGGTCAACTTCCGCATCGATTGACTCATCAGCCGCGCCTGCAACCCGACGTGGCTGTCACCGATCTCGCCCTCCAACTCTGCCTTCGGGACGAGTGCCGCGACCGAGTCGATGATGATCACGTCGACCGCGTTGCTCTTGACCAACATCTCACAAATCTGCATCGCCTCCTCGCCGCTGCTCGGTTGGCTCACCAACAAGCTGTCGAGCTCGACCCCCAGCTTCTTGGCCCAACTCGGATCGAACGCGTGCTCGGCGTCGATGATCGCGGCGATCCCACCCGCCTTCTGGGCTTCGGCGCCGATGTGCAACGCCAGCGTCGTCTTCCCGCTCGATTCCGGCCCGAACACTTCGATGATCCGGCCCCGCGGGATCCCCTGGCCGCCGAGCGCGATGTCGAGACTCAAACTCCCCGTCGGGATGCCGCTGATCCGAAGCTTCTGCGACGCCCCCAACGGCATGATCGCCCCATCGCCGAAGGTCTTCTCGATCTGTTGAAGCGTCGTCTTCAGACCCGGCTCTTTCTCCAGGATCGACTTCATCCCCGGGTCCAACTTGACGCCCTTGGATTGTGCCGCCGTCGCTGTCTTTGCCTTTTTCGCCATCGTCCCTTCCCCTGTGCGCCGCTGCGCCTTGGTACCGTGAATCCCTGGAAACCGTTCCCCCTCCCGCGTTCGGAACCGAAACGATCCCGACTTTTCTGACGGGCCGAACCGATCCCTTCCGAACCGACTCCTTCTCCGGGAGGTGAACATAACAATCGTATCGCGTCGAGCCACCAATGGAAACCCCGACCGCCGCGACGGTTGTAGTATCGCCAGACGACGGACACGTCCGGTCACGACCGCCAAGGATCGAACCTTTTTTTTCACGACGCGATTTTGGTCCCCGCCATCGGCCGCGGGTACGATAAGCGGTTCGCCAAGCGATCGGTTCCCCGCGGCCCCCCCTTCGTTTTTAAGGTTTGTCCGATGTCCCAAAGAAAGTTCGCCGCCGACCCGCCGAAGACGACCCCGTCGGCTCCCCCCGCCCCAGAACGCGGCATCTCCCGTCGAACGTTTACTCGTGGGGTCGCGGCGACCTTCGGCGCCGCCGCCGGATTCCATTTCTTCCCCAGCCTCGCAATGAAACGGCTCGAGAAGCCGACGCTCGCGGGGATCGGGGCCGGCGGCAAAGGGCTCGCGGACATCAACGGCTCGGCCAACGCGGGGTTCGAGGTCATCTCGCTGGTCGACGTGATCGACGCCAAACGGGTCCAGCGGTTGGAAGGTCGGTTGCGACGGATGGGATCGGTCCGCGAGGCCTATCCCGACGCGACCTTCTTCACGGATTACCGCGAGATGCTCGCCGAACTCGGCGACAAGGTCGACGCGGTGACGGTGTCGACCCCCGACCATCACCACTTCCACGCCTCCGCCTTGGCGATGCAGGCGGGAAAACACGTTTACTGCCAAAAGCCGCTGACCCATGGGATCTGGGAAGCGCGGAAGCTCGCCGAAATCGCCCGGCAAACCGGCGTGCAAACGCAAATGGGGAACCAGGCCCACGCGAACGATCACTTGCGACGATGCGTGGAACTGATCCGCGCCGGCGCCGTCGGCAAGGTCGAAGCGATCCACGCCTGGACCAACCGTCCGATCTGGCCCCAAGGGTTCTCCGCCCCGCCGCCGTCCGAACCGGTCCCCGACGGGATCGATTGGGACCAGTGGGTCGGCCCCGCCCCGTGGACCGACTACAGCTCGCGGATCGCCCCGTTCGCGTGGCGGGGTTGGTGGGACTACGGCACCGGCGCCCTCGGCGACATGGCGTGTCACATCATGGACCTCGGCTACTGGGCGATGTTACCCGCCCCCCCGGAATCGGTGATCGCCCAACAGAACGGCGCGACGGCCCTCTCCCCGCCGATCAATTCGACAATCACGTGGCGATTCCCCGCCAGCGAGCTCAGCGGGCCCGACGGGTTCCGATTCCACTGGTACGACGGCTACGTCAACGCCACGTTCGATCGCGACAGTTGGCAACTGAAGAAACAGGGCGACGCCTACAACCATCCCGACGCCGACGTGCTCGACGGCGAAGACTTCACCCGGTTCGGCAGCGTCGTCATCGGTAGCGAAGGGAAACTCTTCTTCCACCGCCAACGTGACCGGTGGGTACTTCGTCGCGACACGCCGTTCGACACGGGCGCCGTCCTCGAGTCGATCCCTCGGGCCCGCGGACAGAACAATTACCACGAATGGTTCGACGCGATCGAAGGGACGGTCGAACGCGGACAATCCGACTTCGCGCTCGCCGGCCCGATGACCGAAACGGTGCTGCTCGGCGTCCTCGCCCAACGCTTCCCCGACACCGAACTCCGCTGGGAGGCGGACAAGCTGCAGGTCACGGGGCGGCCCGAATGTTCCCCCCACATCCGCCGTGAATACCGCGAAGGTTGGCAGATTGATGTTTGATACCAGGCGCCGTCCGAATCGATCCCACCCTTCGGTCTTCAAACGGTGGGTGCTCCTCGGCGTGAGCGTTTTCGCCGTCGCGGTCGCTTCGGCCGGCCGCGCCGCCGAGCGCCCGAATGTGGTCTGGATCACCGCGGAGGACATGAGCACGACGCTCGGCTGCTACGGCGACGACTTCGCGACGACGCCGCACCTCGACGCGTTCGCCCGTGAGTCCACCCGTTATACCCACGCGTTCGCAACCGCCCCGGTCTGTTCCCCCGCCCGCGCTTGCCTGATCAACGGTTTGATCGCGCCGGCCCAAGGCGCCCATGCGATGCGGTCAGAATTCCCGCTGCCACGCGAAATGTCCGGGTTCCCGAAACGGCTCCGCGATCTCGGTTACTACACGACGAACAACGGCAAAACCGATTACAACTCCGCCGCCGCCGAGCGAATCATCGAGGCGTCATGGGACGATTCGAGCGACAAGGCCGATTGGCGAGGACGCCAACCCGGGCAGCCGTTCTTCGCCGTGTTCAACCTGATGACCTCGCACCAATCGCGGACGATGGTGTGGCCTCACGACCGATTCCGCGACGAGGTCCAAAGCCGAATCGAACCGGACCAGATCCACGACCCGGCCGACGCCCCGATCCCTCCCTACTACCCGGATACCCCGGCGGTGCGAAAGACCGTCGCGCGGTACTACGATTGCGTCACCGCGATGGATCAGGAAGTCGCCGCGATCCTCGACCGCCTCCGTCGCGACGGTCTCGCCGAAAGCACGATCGTCTTCTTCTATTCCGATCACGGATCCGGGATGCCGCGTCACAAGCGGACCCTGTTCGACTCGGGGACACACGTCCCGATGCTGATTCGGTTCCCCGAAAAGTATCGCCATTTGGCGCCGACCGAACCGGGCGAGACCGACGACCGGCTCGTCAGCTTCGAAGATTTCGGGCCGACCGTGTTGAGCTTGGCGGGCGTCCCGGCGCTACCCGATTCCGTGCGTGGCCGCCCGTTCCTCGGACACCTCGCGGGCGCCCCCCGCGAGTTCGTCTATGGGCACCGCGACCGGGTCGACGAGGCGATCGATTTGACCCGAAGCGTCCGCAGCCGAGACTACCTTTACATCCGCAACTACATGCCCCACCTGTCGTGGAATCAGCCGTACGCGTGGGGCGACCAGGGAGAGTTGCGACACGAGTTTTACGCGCTCGCCGAATCGGGTGACGCCACCGCGGCGCAAGCCCAGTACGTCGCCGCGCGACGCCCCCGAGAAGCGTTCTTCGATTGCGTCAACGACCCGCTCAATCTGAACAACCTGATCGATTCCGAATCTCACCGTCCACTCGTCGCACGACACCGCGACGTGTCACGCCGATACCTGATCGAGTCTCGTGATCTCGGTTTCGTCCCCGAACCGGAAATCTGGCGGCAGATCGGCGACGCGACCCCGATCGAATGGGCCGCGACTCACTCCGACGACGATTGGCAGCGGTTGCTCGAGGCGGCCTCAGCGGTCGGGGCGGCCTCAGCGGTCGGGGCGGCCTCAGCGGTCGGGGCAGACGACGAATCGGGAACGCTCCGCCGTTTGCGCGACGAGAACGCCAGCGTGCGTTACTGGGGCGCGGTCGCCTGCACCGCCGCCGATCGGCTGACCCCCGCGGTTTCCGACACGCTCGTCGAAGCCTTGCAAGACGATTCGCCCGCGGTAAGGATCGAGGCCGCCGGCGCGCTCGCCCGACATGGCCACGATGAACCCGCCGATCGTGCGTTCGACCGCTTGCTCGACGACGACGACCGGACCGTGCTGCTCCACACCGCGCGGACGATCGAGCTGTTGGGCGAGCCGAGGCACCATCACGCGATGAAACGGTTGGCCGACCGCTTCGAATCGGAACCGGGCGACTTGGCGTGGTTCATCCGCTTCTCGACCAGCGGCTACCTCCGTCGCGTCCCGGACTTGAAGCCTTAGTTCTCCGGTAACGCGATCGCTTCGGGCAACGTCAGTCCGATCGTCTCTCGGAGCAAGATCCGGCGGGTGTTCGCCCGCACGGTCGGCGCGGCCATCACCCGCAGCTGCGGGTCGCCGGCCGTCCCCGTGACGTTCAACACGACCGTCCGATCGCTGGCGATCCGGTTCACGGTGCTGACGACCGAAAGCGGCACGATCGCCCGCTCGATCAACAACGCGATCGCGATGTTTTGCGCCTCGAAGTTTCCCGTCGCGATCACCGCTTGCATGTCGATCCGTCCGTCCGTCATTCCGACGCGGCCCTCGGCGATGACCCGCATCCGATCGCCACGAAGGGTCAGTTCCCGGATCTGTGCCGCCCCGCCGCGAATGTTGCCTCGCAGGTCACCAGAGGTAAACCGGTTTCCCGCCAACGACGCCACCCCCAAGATCGGCCCGGTCGACGCCAGCACGGGAACGGCGGTCGCGTCGGTCCCGCCCAAACGCGCCCGGAACTCCCCGGTCAAGTCGCGAAGGCCTTGCACGTCACGTCCGCCGAGACGTAACTCACCCGAGACGTCTCCCCGTCCCACCGTCGTGGTCCCGCCCGCCGCCGAGACGAGATCCTCGAAGTCGACGTGACTCAGCCGCCAACGGCTGTCCAACCGCACGCCCGAGCGGCCGCCCGGGGCGGAGGCGACCGACACGTTCCCGTCGATGCTCCCGCCGGCAACTCCTGACCGGACCCTCGGCGCGACCAGCCGCCATGCGATCGGATCGCGTTCGACGTTCAACCGGATCGGCCCATGAATGTCTCCAATCGGGACGCCGGATAGCTGACCTTGGTTGACCCGGATCGCGCCCGCGACCCGAAACGATTCGGGTAACGCGGCACCGCCGGTCCCCGTGACCGTCGCCCGCCCCGAAGCCCGCCCAGCGACCTCCGCCGCCAACCCCAGCGGTATCACGGCGCGTGTCACATCGATCCCTGAAAACCGCACGTCGATCACCCGCGCGGCGCCGTCGAGCGGCCATCGACCGCTCGCTTCGACCCGCCCACCGGCGTATTCCCCCTGCATCCGTCGCACGGACAGCTCCGACCCCCGAATCGCCCAATCGACGTCGATCCGTCTGGACAGCGGCAACCCGTCTGCCGTGGCGTCCTGAAGCGACCAAGTCGAATCGGCCTCGAACGTCCCCCCCTCGTCGACCGCCACTCGCGTCGTCCCATCCAGCCGCCCCGTCAACGCGATCGGTCCCGAGGACGCGGCATCACCCGCCCGCGGACCAACCGCCCGCGCGGCGACCACCGAAAGTTGACGCAGCGACACCGACCGAAACTCCAAGTCGCCGCTGGAGACCGAGCCGAGCCAATCCTCCCAGTTCGCCTCGGGGTCGAGCGGCGTCTCCGACCGCACCCGCACCTCACCACCGAACAAGTCCCCTTGGCCGTCCATCCGAAACCGGCTGCCGTCGATCCCCAACGAAACGTCGATCCCACCGAGCGTCTCGCGGTCCAGCTTCAGGTCCGCGACGCGAAACGTCGCCGTCCCCCGATGAGACGCCGGCAGGTCGAACTCGGCGGCGGAGACCGACCAATCGACGTCGCCGGTGAGCGTTCCGGAAACCGATGGCGGATCGCTGATCGCGACCGGCAAACGCACCGCGGGACGGACGCCTTCCCAGCGGAGCGCGACCGTGTGTCGCCCTTCCGATTGCAACGCGATCGACGCCTCGCCCCCGACCGTGCCGCCGAACAGTTCCGCCTCGAGCGACGTCAACTCGGCGACTCGCTCATCGATCTCGTAGGCCGCACGAAGCCGCCGTACCTCCGCCGCGGCTGTTTCGCCCAACGGAGTTAACGGTTCGACCTCGAACTCGCGCGGCGTCACTTGAACTCGGTGCTGGATGAGACCCAGGTCGACACCGCCGGCCCGGAGCGCGGGGGACGCCAGATCGACGTCGACCCGCCATATCGCGTCCTCGCCCGTCGCGGTCCCCTTCAAGTCGACCTTGCCGACGACCCACCGCGCCGGCGTATCGGTCCACAGTTCCGCGAACTGCTCGGCAGGCAAATCGTCCGCCTCGACCTGCACGTCAAACCGGCGCCCCGTGCCCTGTTCGGCATCCCCGAGTCCGACCTCCGCCGTCGCCGTCATCCGGAAACCGGGATGATCCGCCGACGTGACCCGAAACCCCGGTGCCGACAACTGGCGGTCCTGCCACCGAAACGTCTCGAGGTCGACCGTGAAGGCGGACGAGTCGCCGACGGCAAATCCTTCGATCGTCGCGTTCCCCTCCGCCCGCCACGTCAACACGTCCGTCAACGTCTCGAGCGGACCCGACGCTTCCAATTCCGCCGCGACTTGCCCCCGCGCCGGACGCACGTCCGATCCCACGCCCGTCGCGGCGAGGAGTTCCGCGATCGGTGCCAAGTCAAGTCGTTCCAACGCGACCGCCGCTTCGAACCGGTCGCGCGGGACCAAGCCCGCCGAGCCGGACCCGCGAAAGCTCCCCTCCCGAAGCCGCCCGCGGAACTGCACCAACCGGAGCGTCCCGTCGTCGTATTCGAGGTTCGCGTTCAACTCCTCCAGCGGTACCCCGTCGATCAGCAAACGCTCGCTCGCGAACGTCCCCTGAAATCGATACGCCTGGGGATCGCGGAGCGCGTTGAGCGGCACCGAGACCTCGAAGTCAACCGTCGCGGCGCCAGACATCTCGACCGGCAACTCGACCCCGATCCGGCCGAGCCGCCCGATCAGCGTCGCGACGTCGAAATCCTCGAACGACCAATTCGTCGTCCAGTATCGGTACCGGTTCGCCCCACCCGCTTGCTCGTCCGCCACCGCCCGCCCCGGCGACGTCGTGACCGAACCGGCCAGGCAGACGAGGATCGCGACGAATCGAAGACGTGGGGAGAACCGTGGTCGGTTGGACAGGTGCACGATGAAACGCCTTGAAAATGCGGGTCGGGCCCCGAATCGCACCCCCGGGTCTGCCCGCCTTGGGACAACTCGCCCACGCGGCGACGATACGACTTCGCCGGGGGTTCCCAACCGTAGCTTCGACGATCTTCCCAACCCTGTCCCCGCGGGGCGCTCCGATTCATCGTATCACCGAGGCCGTGAATCGATGCCGGCATGATCGTCATCGGATGACGTCAACGGTCCGATTGACCCAACTCCGCCTGAACCGTCGCGTCCCAAGATTCGATCCCTTCCGCGGCACGCTCAAAGTCGGCACGCATCCACCGGACCGGCGCATCCGGCAAAATCGCCGGGGGAAACTTCCCGTCACGGTGCAGCGGGATCTGGCTCCCCGGGCCCATCGCCAACCGATCCTCGATCTCGCTGCTGATCAGAAAATCCGCGAGCCGCCCCGCCGCCCGCCGGTTCGCCGCGGACCGCAGAATCGCCACCGTGTTCGGAATCCGCAGCGTCCCCGGTTGCTCGGAAGCCTGATCCGGAAAGATCACCTCGACGGGGTAGTCGAGATCGACCTCCCCCATCGCGACGTCGGAATCGGTCAGCCCCCACGCCAAGCGACCCGACGAAACCGCGCGGGCGACCTGCGTTTCGTTTGCCAACACATCCGCGTTGTCGCGGATCCGCCGGAGCGTTTCCAACGTCGCCGCTTCTCCCCGCCGGGCACGGATTACCGCCCAATGGGTGCGGCTGGTTCCCCGCGTCGGCGTCGCCATCCCGCACCGGCCTCGCCACTGGGGGTCGGCCAAATCGTCGACCGATTCGGGCGTCGATGTCGCGACGTCACGGTTCACGATCAACACCCGCGCCCGCGTCGCGAACCCGCACCACGTCCCGTCGGAAGCGATCATCTCGTCAGGCCACCGGGCAGGAACGTCGAACGAATGCGGCCGCAGTCGTCCCTGGCGTTGCAACCGCATCGTCCCCAACACGTCGGTATCCCAGATCAGGTCGACCGGCGGAGGCTCGTCCCCGTTTAAGCTCGCCAGCATCGTCTCCCCCCGGCGGCCGCGAACGTCGAACGACGCCTCCACCTCGAACGTCCCCTCCGTCCCGCTCGCCTCAGCCATCTCGCGCTCAAACGCGTTCAAGATCGGTTCGACCGCCTCCCGCTCCGCCGCGACCCAAACGGCGACCCGGTCTTCGATGCGAGCCGTACAACCGGCCGACGCGACGCACGCCACCGCGACGAGTCCGGCGACGAGCGGGCGGCGCGAGGACCGAAACCGCGAGTCGGGGTTAGACTGAACCAAAGCCGGACGCGGGCCCGAAAGGTGACGCGGGCCCGAAAGGTGACGCGGGCCCGAAAGGTGGTGTTCGTGATGACGTGACACGGTCGTTCTGTTTGTAAATCGGACGGGATACAAGGTTTGACGCGAAGCGTAACACGCGGCGACGGTCTCGGCGTGCCCCGAAACACTTCCCGGCCTCTGCCGCCGGGCTCGGCTACCGGGTTCATGAACCTTACCGTGCTCGCTTGCCTCGCCGTGCTCGTGAACCTCATCGGATTCACACGCCTCACCGGCGCCGCCGAGTTGAGCGAGCGTTCGGGGCAACACCTTCGAATCGTCACGGATCTCGACGACGCCGGCGTCGCGGAGGAACTGGTCGCCTCGTTCGATGCCGCGGTCCCCCAATGGGTCGAGTTCTGGGGATTGCCCGATGACGCCGCTGACGGTTGGCAAATGGTCGCCTATGTGATGCGTGACCGGGCGGAGTTCGAACGCAAAGGCCTGATCCCCGATCGACTCCCCGCGTTCCGGTTCGGATATGCCTCCCGCGAAACGTTATGGGTGGTCGCCCAACCGAGCGACTACTACACCCGACACCTGCTGCTGCACGAAGGCGTTCACGCGTTCATGACCGAACAGTTCGGCGGTCCCGGCGCGACCTGGTTCATGGAGGGGACCGCGGAGTTGCTGGGGACCCACCGGGGGAACGGAGCCTCGATTCGCGTCGGGACCGTTCCGAAATCTCGCGACGAGGTCCCCTACTGGGGAAGGTTCACCTTGATGCGGCGACGGGGAGACGCCGGGGCGATCCCGACACTCCAAACCGTGATGCGACTGCCGCCCCAATCGACCGGTGACGCCGAATCGTACGGGTGGAGCTGGGCCGCGGTGATGCTGCTCGATCGCTATCGCGACACCCACGACGCGCTCCAGGCGGCCGCCCGCGGAGGACGCGATCAGTCGAACGCGTTCACCCGGCAACTCGTCCGTCGGTTGCAACCGCAATGGCACACACTCGCCGCCCGGTGGCGGTTGATGACCCACGAACTCGACTACGGCTTCACATGGGATCGCGAACGGGTCGAGATCGATACGGGCGACCCGCTTTGGGACGGCCAACCCCGAACGCTCGAAGTCCGCGCCGATCGCGGTTGGCAATCCGCCGGCGTCCGGTTCCCCGCCGGAACGGTCGTCCGCCTCACCGCCGACGGTCGCTGCGTCGTCGCCGACACGACCAAGCCGTGGACCAGCGAACCGCCCGGGGTGACGATCCGCTATCACCGCGGTCGCCCGCTCGGAAGACTACTCGTCTGCCGCTTACCGTGTGATTCGGACGACCAACCGACGCTCCAACCGCTAGAGGTCGCCGGCTATTCCGGCACGATGCGGTTCCCGGTCGAGCGGCCGAGTTGGCTACTGTTCCGCGTCAACGACGCCGTCGGCGAACTCGACGACAACGACGGGGCGTACGAGGTGCAAATCGAAACGATCGACCGCAATTGAGATCGGCACTTTACGCCGCCGAGCCCCGCGACGCCCGGTGACGGCTGATCCCGGCGGTCGCCCCGGCGAGCATCACCACCAACGCGAGCCCGCCGGCGGACATCACCCCCACCGCCCCGATCCGCTGGCGAACTTCCCCGTTCCGAACGTGCCGCCACACCCGCCCTTGGAAATCCGGTCCGATCCGCAACTCCAACGCCGACTCGTAAGCCGGCAGATTTCCTTGTGTCAACGTCCCGTCGTAGCGTCGGGCGACGAGCGACTCGAGCAGTTCCTCGTCTTCCACCGCAAGCTGATCGACGAATGGCGAACCGGTCAACGCCCGCCCGTATTGATGCAATTCAGACAACAACATCACCGCCAACACGTCCTCACATTCTTCGCGAGTTTCGCACGGCGGTGTGCGGACGATCCAGCGATGGAGCGGCGACCCGAGTTCGTTCTCGGCGTCGATCCACTCCGGTCGGTCCGCCGGGTACTCGACGTGATCGCTCGGGGCGACCGACAACGTCCCCGCTTCCGACAATCCCACCGCCTCATCTCGCGAATCCCCGGCATCCTCCTGACGCTCGTCCGCCCCACCCGCTGAGACCTTTTCGTCTTCCGATGCCAACCCACCGTGGGACTTTTCGTCATCGGACTTCTCGCCGTCCGAATGTTCAATGTCGGGCTTCCCGACAGCCGACTCATCTCCGACCGATTCGTCGGACGCCGACCGCGAGTCGCCCGAGGTCTCGTTCGCGGACGCCCGATCAAACGGAAGCGTCCCCGCGAAGACAGCCAAGAACGTCAACGCAAACGCGGCGAGCCATCGCCCCGTCGCCGAACATCGTGTCGACGAACATCGTGTCGACGAACATCGCGACACCGACTGCCCCGACGCCGAAGACCCAACGTCCTCGTCGGTTGCGACCCGAACGCGTTCCCACGCCCCGTCAATCATCTCGACCGTGTGATCAATCGCTGGCAACATGACGAGGAAACTCCTAAGCGTTTTGCCGCGCCGCGGCGCGGCGGGCCGGTACCGGGATTTGGGTAAGTTCCGGGCTCGTCCACGGCGCCGACATCTGGATCGTGACCGCGATGCCACCGGCGACGAGCATCCCGTACGGCTGAGGAACCGGGAAGAATTGGTGCAACAACCATTCGCCGACGACCGCCACGGCGACCCCCCACAACCCGAGCCGCGATCGGCGGAGCGGGTCGACCAGCTTCCACCAACGAAGCATCGCGAACAACAATCCGAAATGCACCACCCACGCCGAGAGCCGGGGCCCCGATTCGCCGTACAACGTTTGCGGCAACGACGTCGCGTCGATGTCGCGAACCAATCCGATATCCGCCGGAATCAACAGAAATTGCTGCGCCGAATAAGCGACCAAACCGACCCCGGCCCCGATCCCGGCAAGCACCATCCGCCGCGGCAGCGACTCGCCGTCACCGCGCTCCCAAAGCTTGCCCAATCCGAGTAGGCCCGCCGAGCCGATCAGCACCACCACGGCGATCCACACGTAAGGGGCGATCGCGACCGCGTCGACCGGTCCGTTGCGAAGCCCGATCACGCCACTCACGAAGGCTAACAACGCGACGGTCAACCCCGACGCGACCCACGATGTCGCCAGCTCCGCCAACCGGTCGATCGACGGTTTCGCGCGGAGCTGCGATCGCATCTGCCGCTTCCACGTCGACCGGTTCACCGGACGCCGAGGAACCCCCAGCGACGTCCCGACATGCTGTGCCGTCGCGACACGCTGGGCCTCCGCGTAACTCGGCTGCTGGCCCGAATGCAGAACCATTTGCCGGATAATGTAATAGGGGACGTAAACGACGCCGATCAGCGACAACAACGGCAACAACCATCCCGTGTTCATCACCAACATGATCGCGACCGCGAACGCGACGAACGCCTTCGCCCCCGGCGAGCGATCGAGCGTCCGCCACCAGTGTTGCAGGTCCGAGTAGCTGTTCCGCACCGCCCGCGCCAGCGGCTCGTCGACGTCCGCCCCGTCGCCGCGACTCGACGTTGCCGTCTCCCATTTTCGGTTCGCCCCGGCGGCGGCCGGCCGACCCCCCGGGACGGTTCCCGAAGGCCCCTTCTCCGCCGCGCCGTTCGCTCGCGGGATCGCGACAAACGTGCCGCGATCCCCGCCCGACGCTCCCGGACGCGGCTCACCGCCCACCGGGACATACCCGGTCAGCTCGATGCCGAGCACCCCGAACAGTTCCGCGACGTCGCGGGGACGTTCCTCCGGATCCTTGCGGAGCGCCCGGGCGACCGCCGATCGATACGGCTCCTCGATCTCGGTGAGGTCGGGCTCCGCGGTCAGATGCTTCACGATGATCTCGTGACAACTCTCTCCGTCAAACGGCACCCGGCCGGTCAACAACTCGTACAGCACGATCCCAAGCGCGTAGATGTCGATCTCGCGGCCGTACTCGCCACGTCCGATCTCCGGGGCCATGTAGTGAAAGGTCCCGACCGACTCGGTGTGTCCGCCACGGTGCGATGCCGAAATGAACTTGCTGAGCCCGTAATCGCCGACCTTCACGATCCCCAGGTCGTCGAACACGTTCCCCGGCTTCAAATCGCGATGAACCAACCCGGAAGCGTGCAGGTAGGCGACCGCCGAGCCGATCGCGGCGAACCAACGACGCACCTCCGACGGTGGCAACCCCCGCGGTGACTCGTCGAGCACCTCCCGCAAACTCGGCCCCGGGATGTATTCCATCACGACCCACGCCTGGCCGGTGTCGTCGTGACACACGTCGTGGAGCGCGACCAAGTGCGGATGCTTCAAATTCAAACACTGCGAAACGCCCCGCAGCTCGACCTCCAAGTTCCGCTGCACCCGCTTCAGCGCGACCTCCTTGCCCGCCTCGCTGACGGCAAAGTAGACCTCGCCGAACCCTCCGACGCCGATCCCGCGACGGATCGTGTACCGAGGCAACGGTGTCGATCCCGGCGGATACGTGAACGTCGGGGGACGCGAGCCGGCTTCGGTCGGATGGATGTCGCTTGGCATCGTCTCTCGCAGTCGGCGATCGTCTACCCCGGGCCCGGCTTCGGATGCCCGATCGAGGTCCGCCGGTGCCCCCCACAGTTTATCGAGTAAAGGTGCCATGGTTCGATCTTCTCTCTAACGTGTTCGGCACCACCCGGCGTCGGATCGGGCGCTTCGATTCTCAGTTCGCGTCGGTTCTCGATCCGCCCCGGCAACGGATCGGCTCATCCGTCCCCTGCCATTTGCAGCGTCATCCCGACGTCGGCGACGTGGACCCGCTCGCCCGCGACCAATTCCACCGGCGTCCCGTCCGACGTCCCCCGCGCCATCCAATGACCCGATTTGCGGGTCATCACCACGGCCGACCCCGCATGGGGACACCTCACGTGGCATCCGTCGCCCGGCCCGATCAACAGCGTGTCGCGGAACAGCAGCACCCCGTCGACGTGGCCGGCCAACCGGTACGGCGGCACCGGCCGCAACACCGCCGAACCGCACAACGGGCTCGGACGGCCGAAAAGGAGCTTCGCCGGCCCGTCGACCGGCAACGGCTCTCCGTCCCGCAACCAGTCCCGTCCGCCCGCCGAATCGATCCAATAATACTCTTCCTCCGCCCATTGGATCGCCCCCGCGTGACGGGGCCAATCGGCCAGCAACGCGATGTCGGCCGAGCCCCCGGCCGCACCGCCGACGTCCCACCGACTCCCTTCGAGCAGCCGGTAGCCGCCGCAACCGTCGATCCAAAGTTCGACCCGCCCCACGCTTCTGCCCGAATGGTCGCCGTGTGGCCTCGAACGGTTGTCGTCTGCCGAAGACGTCACCGACTCACTCCCGATCGGCCGACGCGACTTCGATCGCCGGCCCCTTCGAGCCGTCCCCGAAGTAGCTCGAGATCTCGTCGAGCAGGTCCCCGTCCTCGGGCGATTCGAGATCGATCTCGCCGAAATACTCGACGTCGACGCTCATCGTTTCCTCCTCCACGTCGATCCGCGTCGCGATGTCGCGAAGCAACTCTCGGGTGCGAGCCAGCTGACTGTCGTCGAGATTCATCTCGCTCGACGTCTGGGCGACCCGGAGCGACCCGAGCCGAGCCTGCAAGTTCTCGACTTCGACCTCAAGCTGGCTCTTGGCGTTGAGCATTGCCTCCATCCGCTCCTGGGCTGCCGCAAGCGACGCCTCACGGGCCGAAAGCATCTGTTCCAATTTGTCCGCCGTCTGCTGGCGAACCTTGAACCGCTTGAACCGGTTCCCCAAGTCCGACTCCACCTGAGCCGACGTGTAGGTCTTCCCCGCGTAACGATACGAATCGCGGTCCTGCTTCAAATCTTCCGCCAACCGCTGAATGTGCGACTCGCTCTCCGCCAGTCGCTTCTCGGCCTCCTCCATTTGACGCTCCAAACGCGCCACCTCGACCTTTTCGCGGGCGATCCGTCTCGCGTTCCCCTCGATCTCCGGCTTCAAGTCGACGATCATCTGACGGGCCCGCTTGAGCTCCCACTCCAACGGCACCATGTCGCCAGCCGATCGGGTCAACCAATCGGTGCCGCATCGGACGTAGCTCCACAGCGGCGCCCCCACGGCGAAAGTGGACAGCAGCGTGACCGCGCCCCCGGCGAGTAACATTTTTCGAATCATTGCGTTTCCCCTTCTGGTCGGTTTCCGGTTGATGGACCATCGGTGTCCGGCCAAGTATTCGCACGCCAACCGCATCTCTTGGGTCCGATTCCGATTTTTTCCGGAACCCTTCGCTGACCCGGACGAACCGACAGAATTCTCGCCAACCGAAGAGAAAAAGGGGAACCATCATGCCCCAAAAGACGAACAAGGGATTAGAATCAGACACTAATCGGCATTCTGGCAGTTTTGTGCCGTTTTGAACTGCCGTGTTGCCCGAAAGCGTCGTCGGTGTCGCGAAATCGCGACGGAAGCGACGGCCACCGGACGACCTCCACCAATACGTAAACCTTTTCTCATCAGCACGTTAGACAGCAATCCTCGACAAAATTACCGCTCGCGGCATCGGCATTGCACTGAACCTTCACCGATGCCGTGTAGTCTGACGGGCAGCGGCTCACTCGAACATTCGCTCCGCAACGGATTGCCCAACCGGAGGAGGCTCCGATGACCACCCCGACGAACCCCACCACGCCACGGCCAACCGGAGAACATTGGCGTGAGCTCGCCGAGACGCTCCCTGCCGAGCGGACCGATGAGTTTTCACGGTGGATGGAAGGTGAACTGGAAACGCTCGAGAAAAAACTCGCCCCGTTCGTCACCAAGAATTCACTCCGCCGAAGCCTCCGCCGCCGGTAGTCGCCCTCCCGCTGCGTTAGCCCAGCAGATTCGACTACACTCTGGGGAATTCCGACGTTTAGGAGAGACCCGTTTGGCTCGGCTGATCACGTTACTGCTGATTCCCTTCCTCACGCTGGGCTCACCGCCCCACGCGCACGCGGGGACGGTTGCGCCGGGAAAACGAGAACATCAGCCCCACTTTCATCTCGGGGCACACGCTCATCCCGCGGCACATGGTCATGCCGGAGAACACGG